>CBIHNM010000231.1:0-7009 GCA_966211265.1 uncultured Pseudonocardia sp. | reverse complement strand
CCCGCCTGGAGAGAAGACCGATGCCCGCCCTCCGTTCCCGTGTCACCACCCACGGCCGCAACGCCGCCGGAGCGCGTTCGCTCTGGCGCGCGACCGGGATGGGCGACGACGACTTCGGCAAGCCGATCGTGGCGATCGCGAACTCCTACACCCAGTTCGTGCCCGGACACGTGCACCTCAAGGACATGGGCGATCTGGTCGCCGGTGCCATCCGCGAGGCCGGCGGGGTCTCCAAGGAGTTCAACACGATCGCCGTCGACGACGGCATCGCGATGGGCCACGGCGGGATGCTCTACTCGCTGCCGTCGCGGGAGATCATCTCCGACTCCGTGGAGTACATGGTCAACGGGCACGCCGCGGACGCGCTGGTCTGCATCTCCAACTGCGACAAGATCACGCCCGGGATGCTCAACGCCGCGATGCGGCTGAACATCCCGACGGTGTTCGTCTCCGGCGGCCCGATGGAGGCCGGTAAGGCGGTCGTCGTCGGCGGCGTCGCGCAGGCCCCGACCGACCTGATCACCGCGATCTCCGCGTCCGCGTCGAGCGAGGTGGACGAGTCCGGGCTGACCGAGGTGGAGCGCTCGGCGTGCCCGACCTGCGGGTCCTGCTCCGGGATGTTCACCGCGAACTCGATGAACTGCCTGACCGAGGCGCTCGGGCTGGCGCTGCCCGGCAACGGCTCGACGCTGGCCACGCACGCCGCGCGGCGCGAGCTGTTCCTGAACGCCGGGCGCACCGTGATGGAGCTGGCCACGCGCTGGTACCGCGACGACGACGCGTCGGTCCTGCCGCGCCGGATCGCGACCCGGGAGGCCTTCGAGAACGCGATGGCCCTCGACGTCGCCATGGGCGGCTCGACGAACACCGTGCTGCACATCCTCGCCGCCGCGCAGGAGGGCGAGATCGCGTTCACCCTCGCCGACATCGACGCGATCTCGCGCCGGGTGCCGTGCCTGAGCAAGGTCGCACCGAACTCGGACTACCACATGGAGGACGTGCACCGGGCCGGCGGGATCCCCGCCATCCTGGGCGAGCTCTACCGCGGCGGGCTGCTCAACGAGAACGTGCACACGGTGCACTCGCCGTCGATGGAACAGTGGCTGGGCGAGTGGGACATCCGCGCCGAGGCGCCCTCGGAGACCGCGGTCGAGCTCTACCACGCCGCACCCGGCGGGGTCCGGACCACCGAGGCGTTCTCCACCACGAACCGCTGGTCCTCCCTCGACACCGACGCCGCGGCGGGGTGCATCCACGACGTCGCGCACGCGTTCTCGGCCGACGGCGGCCTGGCCGTGCTGCACGGCAACCTCGCCGAGCGGGGTGCCGTGATCAAGACCGCGGGCATCCCGGAGGACATCTGGAACTTCGAGGGCCCGGCCGTGGTCCTGGAGAGCCAGGAGGAGGCCGTGTCGGCGATCCTGCGCAAGGAGATCGAGCCGGGCGACGTGCTCGTCATCCGCTACGAGGGCCCGGCGGGCGGCCCCGGGATGCAGGAGATGCTGCACCCCACCGCGTTCCTCAAGGGCGCCGGCCTCGGCAAGGTCTGCGCGTTGGTCACCGACGGCCGGTTCTCCGGCGGGTCGAGCGGCATCTCGGTCGGGCACATCTCCCCCGAGGCCGCGCACGGCGGCACGATCGGGCTGGTCGAGACCGGCGACCGGATCCGCCTCGACGTCCGGGCGCGCAGCCTGGAGCTGCTCGTGGACGAGCAGGTGCTCGCCGAGCGCCGGGCCAAGATGGAGGCGAGCGAGCGCCCGTGGCAGCCGGTGGACCGCGACCGGGTCGTGTCCAAGGCCCTGCGCGCCTACGCGGCCCTGACCACCTCCGCCGACACCGGCGCCGTCCGGCACGTCCCCTGACCCTCGGCGCCACCCCGGCGTGGCACTCATGCGTCCCGTGCGTCGCGCAGCCGAACTGGACCCGCATGAGTCACCATTCCGGACCGGCCCGCGCCGCACCGGCGTGGCACTCATGCGCCCGACGTGCCGCTCAGCGGAACTAGATGTGATGTCCAGGGACGTTGTTCCAAGTTGAGCTGATGACGGCCTGTCGTTGAGACGGGTGAGGACCTCCGGTTGTGAAGTGGAGCTGTCTAGGAACCGCTTCACCGACCGGAGGTCCTCGTGACCCACGCTAACGCTGCTCTGACTCCTCGTGCCCGGCTGCGGCTGGCCCGTCTGATCGTCGACCAGGATTGGGCCTGCTCGATGGCGGCCAAGATGTTCATGGTCGCCCCGCGCACCGCCCGAAAGTGGGCCGACCGCTACCGCGCCGAGGGTCCGGCCGGAATGGTCGACCGCAGCTCCCGACCACGGTCGATGCCAGCCAAGACCCCGCCGGCGGCCGTGAAGCGCATCGTACGGCTGCGGTGGCGCCACCGGCTCGGACCGGTGCAGATCGGCGGCCGACTCGGCATCGCCGCCTCGACAGTGCACGCGGTCCTGCACCGCTGCCGGATCAACCGGCTCTCGCGGATCGACCGGGTCACTGGCGAGCCGCTGCGCCGTTACGAACACCCTCATCCCGGTTCGCTGATCCACGTCGATGTCACCAAGTTCGGCAACATCCCCGCCGGAGGCGGGCACCGCTTCGTCGGCCGGCAACAGGGTGATCTGAACAAGCTGGCCACCACCGGACTGCCCAAGGGAGCCGACTACAAGCCGCGCACCGGCAAAGCGTTCGTGCACACCGTCATCGACGACCACTCCCGCGTCGCCTACGCCGAGATCCACCACGATGAGAAGGCTGACACTGCCGTCGCCGTGCTGCGCCGGGCCGTGGCCTGGTTCGACGACCGCGGCGTGACCGTCGAACGAGTCCTGTCCGACAACGGCAGCTGCTACCGCTCTCACGACTGGCGTGACACCTGCACCGAGCTGAGCATCGTTCACAAGCGGACTCGGCCCTACCGACCTCAGACCAACGGCAAGATCGAACGTTTCCACCGCACCCTCGCCGACGGGTGGGCCTACGCCCGCTTCTACGACTCAGAAACCGCCCGCCGAGACGCGCTCCCCGGATGGCTTCACTTCTACAATCACCACAGGCCCCACAGCGCAACCGAAGCCCTACCGCCGATCAGCCGCCTGACCAACCTGTCTGGACATCACAACTAGAGCTGCATGAGTGCCGACCACCGGGCTGGGCGCGCGGACCGGCTCAGGGGCGTTCGGCGAGGGCCGGACGCGCAGCCCGGGTTGCGTTCGAGCGCGCCGGACGGCATAGCGTCGTCGCCATGACGATCGGAACACGGCAGCTGGGCGCACTCACCGTCTCCGCGCAGGGGCTCGGGTGCATGGGGATGAGCCAGGCCTACGGCGACACCTCCGACGAGGCCGAGTCGATCGCGACCATCCACCGGGCGCTGGATCTGGGCGTGACGCTGCTCGACACCGCCAACGTCTACGGCGCCGGCGCGAACGAGGAGCTGGTCGGGCGGGCGATCGCCGACCGGCGCGACCGCGTCGTGCTGGCCACGAAGTTCGGCATCGTCCGCGACGCCGAGGGCAACCAGGGCGCGCAGGGCGACCCGGACCACGTCCGCCGGTGCTGCGAGGAGTCGCTGACCCGCCTGGGGGTCGACCACATCGACCTCTACTACCAGCACCGCGTGGACCCGGACGTGCCGATCGAGGACACCGTCGGGGCGCTGGCCGAGCTGGTGGAGCAGGGCAAGATCGGCCACTACGGCCTCTCCGAGTGCGGCGCCGACACCGTCCGTCGCGCGCACGCCGTGCATCCGGTGACCGCGGTACAGAGCGAGTGGTCCCTGTGGACCCGCGGGATCGAGGACGAGGTGGCGCCGACGTGTGCCGAGCTCGGCATCGGCGTCGTGCCGTTCTCCCCGCTGGGGCGCGGGTTCCTGACCGGGGCGATCACCTCGACCAGCCAGTTCGGCGAGGGCGACATGCGACGTGGCCTGCCCCGGTTCGGCGAGGACAACATGGCGGCCAACCTGGCGATCGTCGAGGCCCTGACGGTGCTGGCCGACGAGCGCGGCGTGACGGCCGGGCAGCTCGCCCTGGCCTGGGTCCAGCACCGTGGGCCGCACGTCGTCCCGATCCCGGGCACCAAGCGCCGCACCTACCTCGAGCAGAACCTCGCGGCCGCGGAGCTGGAGCTCTCCGCCGACGAGATCGCCGCGATCGAGGCCGCCGCACCGCCGGAGGCGGGCGCCGGCGACCCCTACCCCCCCCCCCAGCACCGCCACCTGGGGCGCTGACGCCCCCCCCCACGACCGCCCCGCCCGGCGCCGCCCGCGGTGCCCGGGCGGGTCAGCCGAGTGCGGACAGGGCCGGGCCGAGCCGGTCCAGTGCCGCGTCGGCGACGGCCGTCATCCCCCGTACCCGGTCGGGGCCCTGGTGGTCGGCGGCGAAGCCGAGATACTGCAGGTGCGCCTGAAACGTCCCCCACTCCCGCTCGGCGGTGACCAGCGCCGGCGGGTCCGCCCGGCCGAGGCCGGCGGCGAGGGTGTCGGTGTAGGCCGCGGGCACCGGGTGCGCCGCGGCGTCGGCGGGACCGGACGGGTCCGGGGCGCGCAGCACCGCGACGTCCAGGCCGGCCGGTGCGACGCGGGCGTTGCCCCAGTCGATCAGCACCGGCCCGGCCGGGTCGAGCAGGACGTTGCCGCGGTGCGCGTCGCCGTGGCACAACGTGCGCGGGAGCACGCCCAGGGCCCGCCCGACCCGCTCGTCCCCGGCCCAGCCGCGCACCGACGCCGCGGCGTCGGCGTAGGCCCCGGCGCCGGTCCGGGCGGCCGCGCCGTCCAGGGCGGCCAGGACGGTCGTGCACAGCCGTCGCCACCACTGCGGGTCGACGACCGGGACCCCGCGCGGGCGGTTGCGGCGCCAGTGCGCGTGCACCCGGGCCAGCGCCGTCCACACCTGGTCCGGTGCCGGGCCCCCGGCCGGCGCGGGCGGTCCGGGGTGATGGGTCTGCACCAGCCAGTCGCGACCCGAGGCCAGCATCCGGGGACGGTCCACCCCGGTGACGACGGCGACCGCCCGCAGCGCGGCGATCTCCTCGGGGCGGGCGGCCTTGAGCACCACCGAGCGCCCGTCGTCGAGATCGATTCGCTGCACCTGTGCGGAGACGTAGCCGCCGGCCAGCGGCTCGCGGCCGGTGACGGCGGGGGAGGTGCGGGTGCGCCGGCCCAGCACCGCCAGCCACACCTCGTCGGGCGGCAGTGTCATCGGCGCAGGAGCGCCAGCACGGCCACCGCCACCCCGACCCCGATGATCAGCGAGAGCCACGCGTAGGGCAGCGGTCTGCGCTGCCAGGTGCGGCCGGAGTCCAGCGCGGCCCGTCCGGCCCCCGCGAACAGCAGCGCGGCGGCACCGCCGCCGAGCAGCAGGTTCAGCTCCAGCGAATTCGGCCCGTCCGCGGCGAAGAGCGGCACGCTCCCCCACGTCACCGCCACCGCGACGATCTTGGTGGCGAGCAGCCCGGCCGCCGTGATCGGTGTCATCAGCCCGACCACGAGGAAGATCCCCAGCACCAGCTGCCCGATCCCGAGCCCCCAGGCCAGCGTCGATCCGTACGCCACGAACCCCAGGTCCGCGACCACCCGGGTGGTGCGGTCCAGGCCCAGGCCGCCGAGCAGGCCGAACACCTTCTGCACGCCGTGCGCGGCGAAGATCCCGCCGACGACCAGGCGCAGCACCAGCAGGCCGATGTCGTAGGAGCCGTGGGCCGGGGCCGGGAGCCGCGCCGTGTCGGTCCGCTCCGGTGGCTCGGTCCCGCCGATCGAACCCCAGTCGTACTGCTGGGTGGGCCGGATCATAGGGCGAGGCTACCGCTCGGCGGTGATGTCGCCGCGCGGCCGCCGTCAGTAGGAGCCGTGCACGATGTTCGGCGGTTCCTCGCCGCGCACGTGGTGGGCGATCTGCTCGGCGGCCACGCCGTAGGCCCGCCTCATCGCCAGCGGGACGCTGCCGCCGACGTGCGGGGTGAGCAGCAGGCCCGGGGCCTTCCACAGCGGGTGGCCCTCGCTCAGCGGCTCCGGGTCGGTGACGTCGACCGCGGCCCGCAGCCGCTCGTTCGTGAGCTCCGCGGCGAGCGCGTCGGTGTCGCAGACCGGGCCGCGCGCGCCGTTGACCAGCACGGCGCCGTCGGGCATCGCGGCCAGGAACCGCGCGTCGACCATGCCGCGGGTCTCGTCGGTCAGCGGCACGATCAGCACCGTCGCGTCGTGGGCGGGCAGCAGCGTGGGCAGCTCGTCCATACCGTGCACGCCGTCGCGGGCCGTGCGCCCGACGAGCGTGGTGGTGACCTCGAAACCCTCGAGGCGGCGCACGGTGTTCTCCGCGACGTCGCCCGCGCCGACGATCAGGATCTTCTTGCCGGCCAGCTCCTCGGTCTGGTGGTAGTCCCAGCGGCCCTCGTCCTGGGCGCGGACGAAGCGCGGCAGGTGCCGGTAGGTCGCGAGCAGCACCGACACGACCCACTCCGCGGTCGCGCCGCCGTGCGCGCCCCGGCCGTCGGAGAGCGCGACGCCCTCGGGGAGCCGGCCGACCCACGCCTCGGCACCGGCGGTGAGCAGCTGCACCAGCTCCAGCTCCGGCATGCCGTCGGTGAGCGCGACGGCGTCGGAGTTCGCCAGGAACGGCGGGACCAGGATCGGCGCGGTCGCCGCGTCCGCGGGCAGCGTCGACTCCGGGTCGTAGACGACCGGTCGCACGCCGGGGACCTCGGCGAGGATCTCCGCTCCCTCGGAGTGCGGGACCAGGACGACGACGGGATCGCTCATGACCGGCACGGTACTCACGGGGCGCTCACCCCCGCCCGCCTAGCCTGGGTCGCATGCACGGAGTCCGGCCGCGCGCCCGCGCGAGCACCACGGCCGGGAACGGCGTCCCCGCCCGTGTCCTGGTGGGGCTGGTGCTCGCGGTCGCGCTGCTGTGCTCGGGCTGCGCCACGTTCCCGGACGACGGCGCCCGCGAGTGGCGGGCGCGGGCCGAGGGCCAGGGCGAGCTCGGCGGCCCGCCTGCGCTCGCCTCGCCGGAAC
>CBIHNM010000230.1:0-7030 GCA_966211265.1 uncultured Pseudonocardia sp. | reverse complement strand
CTCGGTCATGGTGACCAGCTGGCGGTACATGTTCAGCGACACCTCGTCGTGCCCGGGCGGGGGCGCGCTGACCCCGGCCTCGAGCTCCATCGCCGACCGCGACAGGCGGGCGACCATGTCCTGCAGGGAGGCGATCAGGGACCGGAGACGGTCCGGGTCGAGGCGGTAACCGGTGGCCACGCGGGAGTCCATCGGATCACCGTGTCACCCGCGGCCCCCGCGCACGGCGCGCTCGCGGGAGACCGTTCACGGACGCACACGGACCGGGCTCAGAGCGAGCGGACGCGCACCCGGACCAGCGAGTCCTGCACGAACGTCAGCCAGTGGTAGACGCCCAGGTGCGGCCCGCGCGGGTCGTCCTCGGGCAGCTGCTCGGGCATCTGCTCGTCGACGTCGAGCGCGGTGCCCAGCGCGAGCCGGACGTCGTTGAGCGCCGACAGCCAGGAGTCGGCCTGCTCGGTGTCGAGCTCGACCCGGCCGCCGGCCTCGGGCAGCGTGTCCAGCACCAGCTTCGCCGCGGCGTCCTTGGCCTCGATCAGCTCCGGCTCGTGCAGCGAGCGCAGGCCACCGGCCAGGTCCGAGTCCTCGGTGGTGAAGTCGGGCAGCAAGCGCGCCAGCACCCGGTCGGTGGGACGGCTGGTCGGGCCGGTGCGGATCCCGGTCAGCTCGGCGAGCTCGTCGTGCGGCTGCTGCGCCGCCCGTCCGCCCAGCATCTGGCGCACCTCGGTGAACAGCCCGCGCAGGACTCCGGCCTCCTCACCCGAGAAGCCGCTGACGAACCGGACACGGTCGCCCCGTCCGGTGCGCTTCCAGCTGTTCACCCCAACCCCCTCACGTGCGCTGCATGGTGGCCCACAGGCCCGCCGCGTGCAGCTTCGCCACGTCGCCCTCGACCTTGTCCTTGTCCCCGGAGGAGACCGCGGCACGGCCCTTGTGGTGCACGTCGAGCATCAACGCGGTGGCCTTCGGCTCCGGGTAGCCGAACAGGCGCTGCAGCACGTAGGTGACGTAGGACATCAGGTTGACCGGGTCGTTCCAGACGATGGCCTGCCACGGCGTGTCCGGCGCGGCGGCCTCGTCGACGCCCGGGTCCACCTGTTCGGTGGGCGACGGTGACGGCGCGGACATGGCATCCATGGTGTCACGGGCCCGCGCGGGACCGGCACCGCGCATAAGCTCGGCAACCATGAACCGGCCTCCCACGGCGCACCGAGAGCAGCGAACGCGGAACGAGAACGGGCACTGCGGCGGAACGGCGCTGCTCACCGACCGGTACGAGCTCACGATGGTGGCCGCGGCGCTGGCCGACGGCACCGCGCAGCGGCGCTGCGTGTTCGAACTCTTCGCCCGCCGGCTGCCCGACGGGCGGCGCTACGGCGTCGTCGCCGGGACCGGGCGGCTGCTGGAGGCGCTCGAGCGGTTCCGGTTCGGCCCCTCGGACCTGGAGCAGCTCTCCCGGGTGGTGGACCCGGCCACGCTGGACTGGCTGCGCGACTACCGCTTCGCCGGGGACGTGGACGGCTACCCGGAGGGCGAGCTGTACTTCCCCGGCTCGCCGATCCTCACCGTCTCCGGCACGTTCGCCGACGCGGTGATCCTGGAGACCCTCGCCCTGTCGATCTACAACCACGACTGCGCGGTGGCCTCCGCCGCGGCCCGGATGGTCACCGCGGCGGCCGGCCGTCCGATGATCGAGATGGGCTCGCGGCGCACGCACGAGGAGGCCGCCGTCGCCGCGGCCCGCGCGGCCTACCTGGCCGGGTTCTCCGCCACCTCGAACCTCGCGGCCGGGCAGCGCCACGCCATCCCCACCGCCGGCACCGCCGCACACGCCTGGATCCTGCTGCACGACGACGAGCTCTCGGCCTTCCGCAGCCAGGTCGCGTCGATGGGCGTGGGCACCACCCTGCTGGTGGACACGATCGACATCCGGGCCGGCATCGACAACGCGATCACCGCCGCGGGCACCGACCTGTACGCGATCCGGATCGACTCCGGCGACCTGGGCGAGCTGGCCCGCCAGGCGCGCGAGCAGCTCGACGGCCTGGGCGCGACCTCCACCCGGATCGTGCTCTCCGGCGACCTGGACGAGTACGCGATCGCCTCGCTGCGGGCCGAGCCGGTGGACTCCTACGGCGTCGGGACCTCCGTCGTCACCGGCTCCGGAGCGCCGACCGGCGGGATGGTCTACAAGATCGTCGAGGTCGAGGGGCGCCCGGTGGCCAAGCGCAGCGCGTCCAAGGAGTCCCGGGGCGGGCGCAAGTCGGCACTGCGCCGCTACAAGCCGACCGGGACCGCGGTGGAGGAGGTCGTCTACCCGGCCGAGCACCCGCTCCCGGCCGGGCAGCACGACGTCGTGCTGCCGGTGCCGATGGTGCGCGGGGGCAAGGTGGTGCCCGAGGCCGTGGACCTGGAGGCCGCCCGCGCCCGGCTGCGCGCGGCGCTGGTGTCGGTGCCCTGGGAGGGGCTCAAGCTCTCCCGCGGGGAGCCGGCGATCCCGACCACGTTCCACCTGGAGGTGCCGCGATGAGCCACGGTCCCGGGCGCACCGCCCTGATCGTCGTCGACGTCCAGAACGACTTCTGCGAGGGCGGCTCGCTGGCCGTCGACGGGGGCGCGGCGGTGGCCGCGTCGATCGGCGGGCTCGTGGAGGCCGGCGGCTACGACCACGTGGTGGCCACCCGGGACGTGCACGTCGATCCGGGCGACCACTTCTCCGAGAACCCGGACTTCGTGACGTCCTGGCCGCCGCACTGCCGCGCCGGCACCCCCGGCGCGTCGTTCCACCCGGCGCTGGACGTCTCCGGGATCGAGGCCGTGTTCGACAAGGGCGCCCACACCAGCGCCTACTCCGGGTTCGAGGGGGCCGACCGCGGGGAGGCCGGGACCCCGCTCGGGGAATGGCTCGACGCCCGCGGCGTGCGCGCCGTCGAGATCGTCGGGCTGGCCACGGACCACTGCGTGCGCGCCACCGCGCTGGACGCCGCACGGCACGGCCTGTCCACGACCGTCCTGCTGGCCCACTGCGCCGGCGTGGCCCCGGCCACGACGGCACGGGCCCTGAACGACCTCCGCACCGCCGGCGTCACCCTGCACTGACGCTCACCGTCGCGGTGTGGAGCCCCGACGCCGGTTCCGGACGTCCGGACGCGCATCAGGGCTCCACGACGCGAGGGGGTCAGGACTTCATGCGGAAGGGGTCCAGGGCCGCGGCCAGGTCGACCAGACCGCCGTCGCGACCGGGGGCGTTGTGCGAGCCCTCGGCCTCGGCCAGGCCGATGCAGCGGGCCCCGTCGAACAGGCCGCAGGCGTAGCGGACGGTGTCCTCGTCGAGCTCGGCCACGCCGACCCGGAGCTGGTAGATGTTCGGGTACTCGACCTCGGCGCGGTACTGCACGGCCAGCGAGCTGGGCGAGAGGCCGTCCAGCGGGCCGCCGGTCGGGTAGCCCAGGACGTCCTGGTGCAGCTCGGCCAGGCCGTCGAGGTACCAGCCGGCCAGCGCGACGTTGTTCACGTGCCGGTTCGTGTCGAGGTCGCCGAACCGGGTCCGCACGTCCACCCGGAACGGGTAGTTCTCGCGGACCAGCCGCGGGCCGCCGCGGTCGGGGCGGGGCGAGGCCCCCAGGTCGACCTGGATCGTGGCCAGCGCGCCGCGCACCTCGTCCGCCAGCGGTGCCGGGCCGTTCTGGTCGACGTGCACGCTGACCGACTCACCGGTCGCCACGCACTCCTGCCCGGCGAACACGGCGTAGGCGTAGGTGAACGAGGACACGCCGATGTGGCTGACCCCGATCCCGATCCGGTAGCGCCCGGCCACCCGCAGCGGGGCGATCACGTCCACCCGCACCGCGGCCAGCAGCAGCTTGACCCGGGCCTGCAGGCGGGCCACCAGGTCGGCGCCGAACGCGTCCCGCTCGACGGCCACCCGGGCGTCCTCGAACCAGCGCACCAGGGCGTCGCGGCCGATCCGGCGGCTCGGGTCGAGGTCGGAGTAACGGGCCTCGTGCTCGATCAGCACGGGGTAGAGCGAGGGGTCCTGGCGTGTTCCCGCGAGGGTCGTCTGCGTCGATGTCACGGGTCCATCGTGCCGTCATGACGCAGGTCACCGGGCACCCGGCCGGGCCGGATCACACGTGGGCTGCGCCATGGACACACCGGTCCGCACCCGGTTCGACGCCCCGTCGACACCGGTTCACCGGGCGTTCGCGGGTCGTCGTCCGCGGCGCACCGTTCCCTGCCGCGCCCGGCCGCCGGGTCACCGGCACCCCCGGCGGTAACCTCGCCGGGTGCCCGCCACCACGGCCCCGACCGTCTCCTCCCGGGACATGCCCGGCGTGGCCGAGCTGCTCACCGCGGCCGTCACCTCGGTGGGCGGCAGCCGTCGCGAGGGCCAGGACCGGATGGCCGACGCGGTGCGCCGCTCGCTCTCCAGCGGCGAGCACCTCGCCGTGCAGGCCGGCACCGGAACCGGCAAGTCCCTGGCCTACCTGGTGCCCGCGATCCGGCACGCGATGGTGCGCGAGACCACCGTGGTCGTCTCGACCGCGACGATCGCGCTGCAGCGCCAGCTCGTCGACCGTGACCTGCCGCGCGTGGCGAAGAGCCTCAAGCCGCTGCTCGGGCGCGAGCCCACGTTCGCGATCCTCAAGGGCCGCCGCAACTACCTGTGCCTGAACAAGCTGCACGGGGAGGACATGGGCGAGGACCCCGCCGAGGAGCAGCTCTTCGACGCGTTCGCGATCTCGGCGATGGGCCGCAACGTCAAGCGGGTGCACGAGTGGGCCTCCGACACCGAGACCGGCGACCGCGACGAGCTCGTCCCCGGTGTGCCGGACGCGGCCTGGCGGCAGGTCTCGGTGACGGCGCGGGAGTGCCTGGGCGCGAGCCGCTGCCCGGTCGGTGAGGACTGCTTCGCCGAGAAGGCCCGTGCCGAGGCCGGGCGCGCGGACATCGTCGTCACCAACCACGCATTGCTCGCGATCGACGCGATGGGCGAGGCGTCGGTGCTGCCCGAGCACGACGTCGTCGTGATCGACGAGGCGCACGAGCTGGTGGACCGGGTGACCGGTGCCGCCACCGCGGAGCTGACCGCGGGCACCGTGGCCGCGGCCGCGCGGCGCTGCGGCAAGCTCGTCGACCAGGACCTGGCCGACCGGCTCTCCGAGGCCGGTGAGGGCCTGGGGATGGTGCTCGAGGACTCCGCGCCCGGGCGGTGGGAGACCCTTCCGCAGGCCGCCGCGGGCGCGTTGAACTCGGTCGTGGAGGCCGCCGCGGGGTGCCGGCAGGGACTCGGTTCCCAGCGCAAGGAGGACCCGGAGCAGGCGACCGGCCGCAAGCTCGCCCTCGCCCTGCTCGACGAGGTGTCCGAGACCGCGATCCGCCTGACCAAGACCTTCGCCGAGGCCGACCCCGCCCAGCGCTGGGACGTCGTGTGGCTCGGCGAGCAGGGCCCGGACGGGGCCCGGTACAAGGTGCTGCGCGTCGCCCCGCTCTCGGTCGGCGGCCTGCTGCGCGAGCGGCTGTTCGCCCAGCGCACCACGGTGCTGACCTCGGCCACGTTGGCCCTGGGCGGGTCGTTCGACGCGCTGGCCCGGCAGTGGGGCCTGCCCGCGGAGACGCCGAAGGAGGCCGGTGCGGACACGGCCGACGCGCCGGCCTCGGACCCCGGCCACGGGCGGGTCCAGGACCCGGACGCGCCGCGCTGGAGCGGGCTCGACGTCGGCTCGCCGTTCGCGCACGGCCGCAGCGGGATCCTCTACCTCGCCAGGCGCCTGCCCCCGCCGGGACGGGACGGTCTGGCGCAGGCCTACCTCGACGAGATCGCGGGGCTGGTCGAGGCCGCGGGCGGGCGCACGCTGGGCCTGTTCTCCTCGATGCGCGCGGCCAAACAGGCCACCGAGGCGTTGCGCCCGGCGCTGTCCACGCCCCTGCTGTGCCAGGGCGATGACTCGACGATGCTGCTGGTCAAGCGGTTCGCCGAGGACACCGAGACCTCGCTGTTCGGCACCCTGTCGCTGTGGCAGGGCGTGGACGTGCCGGGACCGTCGCTGTCCTGCGTGATCATCGACCGGATCCCGTTCCCCCGTCCGGACGACCCCCTGGTCGCGGCCCGGCAGAAGGCCGCCGACGCCCGCGGCGGGAACGGCTTCCTGTCCGTCTCGGCCACGCACGCGGCGCTGCTGCTCGCCCAGGGCGCGGGACGGCTGCTGCGCGGGATGGACGACCGCGGCGTGGTGGCGATCCTGGACCCGCGGATCGCCACCGCCCGCTACGGGGGGTTCCTGCGCGCGTCGCTGCCGCCGTTCTGGGCGACCTCGGACGCGGAGAAGGTGCACGGCGCCCTGCGCCGCCTGCGCGGGGCCTGACGCCCGGGGCGGCGACCTCCACCGCTCGTGCCCGACTGGCGGAGCCGCTGCCTCCGCCGATAGGTTGTGCACAACCGAATATCCCCGAGCACGGAGGTACGTCATGGCAGACGCGATCTACACGGCCGAGGCCACATCGTCGGGCGGCGGCCGCGACGGGCGGGTCCGCACGTCCGACGGGATCATCGACCAGGACCTGAAGATGCCGCCGGCCCTCGGCGGCCCGGGCGGCGCGACCAACCCCGAGCAGCTCTTCGCCGCGGCCTACGCCACCTGCTTCCACGGGGCGCTGCGCCTGGTCGCGGGCAAGCAGAAGATCACCGTGCCCGACGGCGCCACGGTGGACGCCTCGGTCAGCCTCTCCCCCGACGACACGAGCTTCGCCATCAGCGCGACCATCACCGCGCACCTGCCCGGTCTCGACCAGGCACAGGCCGACCAGCTCGTCGAGGGCGCGCACCAGGTGTGCCCCTACTCCAAGGCCACCCGCGGCAACGTCGACGTGACGCTCGCGACGACCGTCTGAGCCGGCGCTCGACCCCGGGGCGCCCGGCCCGCCCCACCCGGGCCGGGCGCCGCCCTGCGTGCGGCGCCACCGCCGGCGCCACCCCCCCCGAACCACACCCCCCGGTCGGCCCCGCCCGCCCGCCCCCCCCGCGGGGCGG
>CBIHNM010000229.1:0-7034 GCA_966211265.1 uncultured Pseudonocardia sp. | reverse complement strand
ACACCGCTGCCGAAGGCTATCTCGAGGCAGCCGAGCGTGCCCTGGTAAGGTCCGACGAGCAATCGCTTCCCCGGCTCGGCGACGCGGTAGAACCCCGTCCAGAGGTGGCCGAAGCCGTGGTGGATCAGCGTGCTGATGGTGGCCGCGGCGGGCACCGCGAGCCTGGTCCTGGCCACCCGGTTCGACCGGCGCGACCGCCGCGGCGGGGTCGAGAGCGGCTCCGGGACGCCGGACCACGAGAAGGAGGTGCTGGGATGACGGCCGAGGGCGGACCCGTGCGCGGCGTCGACGGAACGCGCGTCGGCGGGACGGACGACCCGGTGCCCTTCGCCGAGTGGGACACCCCGGCCGAGGAGTGGTCGTTGCCGGGCGAGTGCCCGGTCGCCGCACGCCGCACGCTGCTGCTGGAGACGGCCGCGCGGGTGCTGTTCCCGATCGTGCTCGTGTTCTCGGTGTACCTGCTCCTCGTCGGTCACTACGGCCCGGGCGGCGGATTCGCCGGGGGACTGACCGCGGGCCTGGCGTTCGTGCTGCGCTACATCGCGGGCGGGAGCGCCGACGGGGCCGAGATCGGCGCCCGGATCGTGGTGCGGCCGCCGATGCTGATGGGGCTGGGGCTCACCCTGGCCGTGCTCGCCGCGCTGGTCCCGGTCCTGTCCGGTGCGCCCGTGCTGTCCAGCGCCAAGGCCTCGTTCGTGCTGCCGCTGATCGGGCCGGTCGATCTGGTGTCGAGCCTCGTGCTCGACGTCGGGGTGTACCTGCTGATCATCGGCGTGGTGCTGGACCTGCTGCGCTCGCTGGGCAGCGGTATCGAGCGCGACGCCCGGGACGCCGGGGACGACCCGCAGGACGCCGAACACCCGGTGCGGGCCGCCGCGGACCGTGGTCGCTCCCGCGCGGGCGGCTCCGGCGACGCGCCGCGCACCGGGCGGGCGCGGTCATGAGCAGCATCAACCTGGCCATGGCGCTGGTACTGGCCGTCCTGTACTCGGTGGGGTTCTTCCTGCTGCTGCAACGGTCGCTGATGCGCATCCTGATCGGCATCGTGGTGGTCGGGCACGGCGCGAACCTGCTGCTGCAGCTGGCCGGCGGCCCGCCCGGACGGGCCCCGGTGTTCGGTGTGGCCGCGCCCGAGGACTTCACCGACCCGCTGCCGCAGGCCCTGGCCCTGACCGCGATCGTGATCACGTTCGCGCTCACCACCTACCTGCTCGCGCTGGGCTACCGGTCCTGGGTGCTCACCGGGCACGACGAGGTGCAGGACGACATCGAGGACCGCCGGATCGCGCTGCGTGACCGTCCCGAGGGCTCGATGGGCGAGGACGCCGCGGGCGGCGACACCGACCGCGAGGTCGACCCCGGCTCGGCCGCCGCCTCCGACGAGCCCGACGACGCCGGTACCGACGGGCCCGCCCGATGACCGGCGCCTCGCTGCTGACCGCGCTGCCCGCGCTCGCGATCCTGCTGCCGATCCTGGGCGCGGCGCTGTCGGTGATCGGGTCCCGCTCGGCGCGCCTGCAGCGGGTGGTCGGGATCGCGGTGCTCGCGCTGGTCACGGTCATCGCCGCGGTCCTGCTGGTGGCCGCCGACCGGCACGGCCCGGTGGTCACCGAGCTCGGCGGCTGGCCCGCACCGATCGGCGTGGTCCTGGTGGCCGACCGCCTCTCGGCGCTGCTGTTGCTGATCTCGACGGTGGTCACGCTCGCCGTGCTGGTCTACGCGATCGACCAGCGGATCTCCGACTACGGCCGGGAGACCCCGTCCACGACGTTCCACCCGATCTTCCTGATGCTCTCGACCGGCGTGTCGATGGCCTACCTGACCGGCGACCTGTTCAGCCTCTTCGTCGCGTTCGAGATCATGCTGGCCGCGTCCTACGTGCTGATCACGCGCCGGACCGACGCCGCGCGGGTGCGCTCCGGGATGACCTACGTGATCGTCAGCCTGGCGTCGTCGCTGCTGTTCCTGACCACGATCGCGCTGGTCTACGCCTCGACCGGCACGGTCAACATGGCCGACCTGGCCGGGCGGGTCGGTCAGCTGCCGCCGGAGCTCGCGACGGTGCTGAGCCTGATGGCCGTGGTCGTGTTCGGGATCAAGGCGGCGATCGTGCCGCTGCACTTCTGGCTGCCCGACAGCTACCCGAACGCGCCGGCCCCGGTCACCGCGCTGTTCGCCGGCCTGCTGACCAAGGTCGGGATCTACGCGCTGCTGCGCACCCAGACGCTGATCTTCCCGCAGGACCGGCCGTCGATCCTGCTGCTCTCGGTCGCGGCCCTGACGATGATCGTCGGCGCGCTCGGGGCGCTGGCACAGGACGACCTGAACCGCTTGCTGTCGTTCCTGCTGGTCAGCCACATCGGTTTCATGCTGTTCGGGCTGGCCGTGTTCGACGTGCGCGGGGTCGCCGGCACGGCCCTCTACGTGGTGCACCACATCACCGTCCAGGCGACGCTGTTCCTGGTCAGCGGCTTGATCACGCGACGGACGGGGACGGTGTCGATCGACGCGATGGGCGGGCTGGTCAAGCTCTCGCCCGGCCTGGCGGTGCTGTTCGCGATCCCCGCGCTGACCCTGGCCGGGATCCCGCCGACGTCGGGGTTCGTGGCCAAGCTGGCGCTGCTCGAGGCCGGTGCCCGGGCGGGTGTCGCCGGGTCGGTCGTGGCCGGCGTCGTCGTCCTGGCCAGCCTGCTGACGCTCTACGCGATGACCCGGGTCTGGGTCCGGGTGTTCTGGGGCAGGCCCGAGGAACCGCTGCCCGACCCGGACCCGACCGACGAGCTCGTCGTCGGGACCGCGCGCACGTCGGCCCCGATGTTCGTGGCCAGCGCCGGCCTGATCGCGGTCAGCGTCGCGATCGCGCTCGCGGCCGGTCCGCTGACCGAGGTCACCACCCGGGCCGGGTCGGACCTGATCGGCCGCGCGCCCTACATCGACGCGGTGCTGGGTGCGGGCGCGCCGGGGGCGGGGCAACCGGGGGTGGGCCGGTGAGCCCGCACGCCGTCCTGGACACCCCGTTCGTGCGCCGGCTGCCGCAGGTGCTCGGCCTGACGCTGGTGTGGGTCGCGCTGTGGGGGGTCCTCTCGCCGAAGATCGTGCTCGGCGGGCTGGTGGTGGCCGTCGCCGTCACGCTGATGTTCCCGATGCCGTTGCTCGACCGGCTCCCGGTCCGGCCGTGGCCGCTGCTGCGTCTGCTCGGGTTCCTGCTGGTGGACCTCGTGCGGTCGGGCTTCTCGGTCGGCTGGGAGACGGTGCGCAACGGTCCGCGGGCCCGCGCCGGGATCGTCGCGGTACCGATGCTGACCCGGTCCGGCCGGGTCGCGACGATGATCGCCGGCACGTTGGCGCTGGCGCCGGGCAGCTTCGTGCTGCAGATCGACCGGCGGCGCCGGGTCTGGTACGTCTACGCGCTCGGGGTGACCTCCGCGGCCGACGTCGAGCGGGTGCGTGAACAGGTACTGACGCTGCAGCGCCGGGTGATCGCGGCGTTCGGACACCCCGACGAGGTGGCCCGCAGCCGTCCCGACGTGCCCGCGCACCCGCTGTCCGAGCGGACGGAGGAGTCCTCGTGAACCTCGTGTTCTCGCTCGTGCTGGTGATGCTGGCGCTGGCGGCCGGCCTGACCCTGCTGCGGATCTTCCGGGGTCCCAGCACGCTCGACCGGGTCGCCGCGCTCGACGTGTTCGTGGTGCTGATCGTGGCCGCGGCGGCGGTCTACGTGGCGTACTACCAGGACGGGTCGAACATCCCGTTGCTGGTCGCGGTGTCGCTGATCGTGCTGGTCGGCACGGCCACCGCGGCCCGGCTGCTCGAACGCTGGGAGCGTCACCGGTGAGCGACGTGCTCTGCGCGGTCCTGATGCTCGCCGGGGCGGCGTTCTGCCTGCTCGGTGCACTCGGCCTGGTGCGGCTGCCGGACCTGCCCGCCCGCCTGCAGGCCGCGACGAAACCGCAGACCCTCGGGCTGCTGCTGATCCTGCTGGGCACGGCGTTGCGGGTGGGGCCGGAGAGCGCCGTGACGCTGCTGCTGGTGGTGCTGTTCCAGGTCGTCACCGCGCCGGTGATCTCCCAGATCGTCGGGCGTTCGGCCTACCGCAGCGGCACCCTGGACCGCTCCCGGCTGATCGTCGACGACCTGACCGCGCAGGTCGAGCAGGACGCCGCGCGCCGGTCGTCCCCCGACCCCGACCGCTTCTGACGCCCCCGCCGCCCGGACCGCCGGACCCGCAGGGCACTCAGGCGGCCGAGGTACCGCATACCGCCACATCAGCGCCATGAGTACCCCCGAGCTGCCGCAGGAGCACGGCACTCGTGTCTCTGATGTGGCGGTATGCGCTGCATCAGCGGCATGAGTGCCGCCCTCGTGGGGCCGCGGCGGGGGCGTTTCGTAGGGTCTGCGTGTGCCTGTGTACGCGCTCGGTGACGTCGAACCGGACATCCACCCGGAGGCCTACGTGCATCCGGACGCCGTCGTGATCGGGAACGTGACGCTGGGTGCGGAGTCGTCGGTCTGGCCGACGGCCGTGCTGCGCGGCGACGACGGCCGGATCGAGATCGGCGCCCGGACCAGCATCCAGGACGGGTCGATCATCCACACGACGCTGCGCCAGCCCACGGTCATCGGCGACGAGGTGACGGTCGGGCACAACGTGCACATCGAGGCGTCCACCGTCGGCGACCGGGTGCTGATCTCGTCCGGGTCGGTGGTGCTCAACGGGTCCCGGGTCGACGAGGGCGCGATCGTCGCCGCGGGCGCGGTCGTCTCGCCCAACGCCCACGTCCCGGCCTACCGGATGGCGCTCGGCGTCCCGGCCCGGGTGCGGGAGGACTACGAGGTGCCCCGGGACCGCTGGCAGTACGCGGTGGAGTCCTACGTCGCGCGGGGCAGGCGGTTCCGCGCCGAGCTGCGCAGGCTCAGCAGCTAGCTCGCCCGCTGTGCCGCACGACCGAGCCGCCGGCCCGCGCGGCCGCGCACGACCACTGGAGTAGAACATGGGCAAGCCGTTGCACGAGGTCGTCGAGGCCGGGTGGGCGCAGGCGCTGGAGCCGGCCGCCCCGGTCGTGACCGAGATGGGCGAGTTCCTGCGCTCGGAGATCGCGGCGGGCCGGCGCTACCTGCCGGCCGGGGCGAACGTGCTGCGGGCGTTCCAGCAGCCGTTCGAGCAGGTCCGGGTGCTCATCGTCGGCCAGGACCCGTACCCGACGCCGGGCCACGCGGTCGGACTGTCGTTCTCCGTGGCGCCCGAGACCAGGCCGCTCCCGCGCTCGCTGTCGAACATCTTCCGGGAGTACTCCGAGGACCTCGGGCACCCGGCGCCCTCGACCGGCGACCTGACGCCGTGGACCGAGCAGGGTGTGCTGCTGCTCAACCGGTGCCTGACCGTCGAGCCCGGCTCACCCGGCTCGCACCGGGACAAGGGCTGGGAGGCGGTCACCGAGCAGGCCATCCGCGCGCTGGTCGAGCGCGACGCCGAGCCGCTGGTGGCGATCCTGTGGGGACGCGACGCCCGCAACCTGGTGCCGCTGCTGGTCGACGTGCCGATCATCGAGTCGGCGCACCCGAGCCCGATGTCGGCCGACCGCGGCTTCTTCGGCTCCCGCCCGTTCTCCCGGGCCAACGACCTCCTGGAGGAGATCGGCGGCGACCCCGTCGACTGGAAGCTCCCCTGACACCGGTCCGGGAGCGTGTCACGGATCGGTGACGTGACCCGTACTCATCGGTAGGCTGGCCGGGTGGGTGATCCGGGGGAGCTGCGCATATCCGACGCCGACCGGGAGGCCGCCGCGCAGCGGCTGCACACCGCGCTCGGTGAGGGCCGCATCACGCTCGTCGAGCTCGAGGAGCGGCTCGACGCCGTCTACTCCGCGACGACGTTCTCCCAGCTCGAGCCCGCGCTGGCCGACCTGCCCGGTGCCGCACCGGCCGCGACGGCCGACGGGGCGGGCGCCGAGCGGCTGCACCTGCGCACCGAGATGGGCACCGTCAAGCGCGAGGGGGACTGGGCGGTGCCGGCGGCGATGATGCTGACCACCCACATGGGGTCGATCCACCTGGACCTCTCGACCGCCCGCTCGGTGCCGGCGCGGGTGGAGGTGGAGGTCTCGCTGGGCATGGGTTCGGCGACCGTGGTGCTCCCGCACGGCGCGACCGCCGACGTCGACGCGGTGCGCGGCTCCTGGGGCACCGTGAAGTCGAAGGTGCCGGGGGCGGCCGCCGGGTCCGCGCCGCACGTCGTGTTCACCGGCAAGGTCGGGATGGGGTCGCTGACCGTCCGCGGACCGCGCCCGGTGTGGATGTCGCTGTTCTCCTGACACCGCGGACGGTGCCCGGACACGACGAGGGCGGCCCCTCGGGGCCGCCCTCGGTCGTGGTGCCCGGCACGGCCGGGCGGTGTGCTCAGGCGCGGACGACCTTGCCGGCCTTGAGGCAGGAGGTGCAGGCGTTCATGCGCTTGCGGTTCCCGCCGTTCAGGCTGGCGCGCACGGTCTGGATGTTCGGGTTCCAGCGACGGTTGGTGCGGCGGTGCGAGTGCGAGACGGACATGCCGAAGCCCGGACCCTTGCCACAGACGTCGCAGACGGCAGCCACGTCGGACACTCCTCTGTTTGACGATCTGGTCAGGTTGACGCTCGAGACCAAGCCCGGCGACGCCGGGACTCGGTCCGCCAGTCTAGGAGACCCCGACGCCCGACCCGCATGCGGGTCGGACCGGCACGGCGACCGGACGACACCGGTCGTGTCCTAGGCTCGGCGCCCGTGGCCCCGTCGTTCGACTCCGAGCTGCTCCGCCGCTGGATCGACGCGGCCACCCGCAGCCTGGCACGGCACCGCGCGGAGATCGACCGGATCAACGTGTTCCCGGTCCCCGACGGCGACACCGGATCGAACATGCTGCTCACGGTGCAGGCCGCGCTGCGGGCGCTGGACCCGGCCCGGCCCGCCGCCGTCGACGGCGGTGCCCCGGACGCCGCCGCGGTCGACGCCGCCCCGCCCGCCATCGCGCCGCCCGGGGGCCCGCAGCCCGGGCCACCGCG
>CBIHNM010000228.1:0-7073 GCA_966211265.1 uncultured Pseudonocardia sp. | reverse complement strand
GGCCGCGTCGTGGGCGGCCGCGTCGTGAACGGAGCGGGTCAGGGACCGACCGCGGGAGAGCCGGCGAGCACCCGTTCCATCCGCCGTTCGACAATCCCGTCCGCGATGCCGCCGACGATCCCGTGGTCGACGAAGCCGTTGCGCAGGTAGAGCCCGCTCGCCGCGTGGTTGCCGACCACCACGTGCAGCGCGACGCGGTGCGCCCCCAGCTCACCGGCCCACTCGACGACGGCCCCGACCAGCGCGTCGCCGACGCCCCGGCCGCGGGCGAACGGCGCCACCCACAGCGAGAGCAGGTCCGAGACGCCGACGGCGTCCGGCGGCATCCCGCACACCATCCCGGCCGGACGACCGTCGAGGTCGGCGACGAGGTGACGGCCCGGGGTGTCGAGCCGTTCACGCCACTGCGCCTCGCTCGCCCCGACCCAGTCGGCCAGGCGCGAGTGGAACGCCTCCGGTGCGTCGGCCAGCGAGGCCAGTCGCAGGTCGCGCCACTGCTCCCAGTCGTCGAGGGTCAACGCACGCAACACGATCACGACGGCCCTTCCGGATCTCGGTGTCGGGACGGCGAACCTAGCAGCGCCGGATCGCGGGCGGCGACGTGCTCGCCGGGCCCGGCAGGCGCCGTCGCCGGTGTGTGCGGCGCGGCCGGGCCCGGGTCACCGGTCAGCCGGGCATCCCCGGCATGCCCGGCATCGCGGGCAGCTGCGGGGCGGCGGCGAACAGGTCGAAGTACATCCCGAGCGAGACCAGCAGCCCGATCACGCCGAGGACCGTGCCGCCCAGCGCCACCGCCTTCACCCAGTTCGGCGTCCCGGCCGCCCGGCCGCGGACCCCGAGCACGACCGCACCGACGATCACGGCCAGCACCGCGATCGTGCCGTTGACCAGGGCCACGGTGCTCCAGGGGGAGCCGTAGAGCGCGTCGATCTGGTCGATCTGCCCGCCGGTCGCGGCCGTGATCTGGCCGAGCAGCTCCTGACGGGCCCGCATCATGTCGCCGATCGAGGTGCCGGTCAGCGACGCGAGCCCGAGCCCGGCGCTGACGAGCCCGAGCGCGCCGGTGACGAAGCTCCCGGAGGCGGCCGTGCCGGCCGGCTTCGGCTCCGGGGTCGTGCCCGAGGACGTCCCGTCCGCGGCGTCCGGGGTCGGGGCGGCCGAGGTGTCCGCGTCCTTCCCCTCCTCCGCCTCGGTGGAGGCGGACCCGGTGGTCGTGGCACCGGTGGTCGTGGTGTCGGCCTCGGCGGTGTCGTCCCCGATGGTCGTGGTCTCCGTGTCGGTCATGCTGTTGGAAGCCATCGGGCGGACCCTACGGGATGCGATCCGGCTCTCTCCGATGCCCCTGACGTGGGAATACGGCCGACATCACGGTCATCGTGGACGGGGCCGCGCCGGGCACGCGACCTCGGCGGAGGGACCCGTCGGTCACCGGCGAGCGGTGATCAGCAGGTACACGAACACCGTCGGCAGGGCGACCAGCGCCGGGACGACCCCCAGCCAGAACGCCGGCGCCGGCGCACCCGGGTCGGTGCCGGTCCCCGCGGCGAACAGGACCGCCCCGGCGACCGCGAACGACACCGGCCAGACCAGCGTCCCGAGCCACTTCTGGGCCGTGCTCCAGCGCGGCCCCTCCCAGAGCAGCACCACCCCGACGACCCAGCCCACGACGGGGACCACGAGCGAACCGAAGTACAGCGCCAGCACCGTTCCGGCGTCGTAGACGGTCTCGGAGGTGCTGCGGGTGGGCTCATCGGTGCCGGGCCGGTCGCCGGCTGCGAGTGCGTTCGTCATGTGGTCCACGATGTCGTCCGGGCCCGGCCGGCACATCGGAGCGCGGGATGAACCGGGACTCCGACCACGGTCGGAGACACCCCGGCCGGGTCAGACCTCGGTCACCTGCAGGAAGCCGGGATCCGCGACCGGTCGGGCCTCGCCGGTGCGCGCGAACCCGGCCCAGACACCGCGCAGCTCCCGCCCGCGCGCCTCGACCTGCGCCCACGGCGCCCCGGCGATGAGCGCGGCCCCGTGCCACGACGGCCGCGTGCCGAACAGCAACGGGAGGTCGACCATGTGCGCGCCGGCGAACCGGCTCCCCGGCGCGCCCCAGCCCAGGACGTACCGGTACCCCCGCCCGCCCGCGCGCCGGTGCCGGCGGGCGAACTCGTCGGCGGCGTCCGAGTAGACCCTGCGGCCGGTGCACCCGACGATCCGCTCGGCGACACGGCGGCCGATGACCGGCAGGCGCAGGGCCCGCGCGATCGCCGGGATCCCGGACACGAACAGCGCCGTCTCGCGTGCGGTGGTGCCGATCAGGACCTCGACGTCCGGGGCCACCGCCGCCCACGCGTCGTCGAGGTCGTACTCGGGCGGCAGCGGCGGATGGCCGTACTGCGTGCCGAACGGCATCGCCGCCTTCAGCCCGGAGAAGGCGGCCCGCCGCATCACCCTCGCCTGCGCCGCCACGACCTGCTCGGCCGGCGCCTCCGGGTCGAGGAGGTCCGCCGCGGCCCCGGCCATCGCGCGGTTCATCCCGGCACGACCCCGGGAGATGCCCAGCGGGGCGCTCTGGATGATCGCGCGCCGGAACAGGCCGCGGGTGCCCTCGGCGATCATCAGGTGGGCGATCGCGTCGCCGCCGGCGGACTGGCCGAACAGCGTGACGTTGCCCGGGTCGCCACCGAACCCGGCGATGTTGGCCCGGACCCAGCGCAGGGCCTCGATCTGGTCGAGCAGCCCGAGGTTCGCCGGACGGGGACCGCCGCCGAGGTAGCCGAGGAGCCCGAGGCGGTAGGTCACGGACACGACGACGACGTCCTGCTCCCGCGCCAGCGGACCGACGTCGAACACCGGCGCGTCGCCGGCGCCCGCCATGTAGGAGCCGCCGTGGATCCACACCATCACCGGCAGCGCGTCGCCCGGTCCGGCGCGCTCGGGGACCGTCACCGACACGCGCAGGCAGTCCTCGTCGGACTCCAGCGTTCCCTGTGGCTCGAGCAGGAGCCGGTCCAGCAGCTCGACGGGTTCCTGGGGACACGCCGGAGACCACGAGAGCGCCTCGATCGGGTCGGCCGCGGCCGGCTCGGCGACCGGGCGCCCGAACCGGCGCGCGGTCGCGTACCGGACACCGGTGGCGCGCAGGACCCCGTCGTCACGCCAGCCGAGCACGGTCCCGGCCGGGACGTCCCATCTCGGGCCCTCGACGGCACCGCGCCCGCCTACCGGGCCCACGTCGCCGATCCCCCTGCCCCGGGCCCGTGCGGCGGCCGGGAGCCGGGGCCGCCGCGCGGCAGCAGGGCCGCGACCGCGCTGCGCGCCTGCAGCGCGGGCTCGCGCGTGCCGGTGATCGCGGCCGTCACGATGGCGCCCTCGGCGAGCAGGCGGACCGACCCGGTCTCGGTCATCCCCGCCGCCGACGCCCAGTCGAGGAGCCGGCGGTGGAAGAGCTCCTTGTGCGTGCGGACCTCGCGCAGCACGGGCGCGGAGGTGGAGCCGAGCTCGCCGTAGGCGTTGATCCACGCGCAGCCACGGAACCCGGGCCGGGCGAACCACTCGCCCAGCCAGTCGAAGACCGCCAGGACCCGGTCGCGGGGGTCCTCGACCCGGCTCACGTAGGTCACCAGGTCGCCCCGCCACCGCTCGTCGCGGCGCCGGAGCACCGCCACGACGAGGTCCTCCTTCGTGGCGAAGGTCCGGTAGATCCGCTTGAGCGGGAGCGTCGAGGCCGACCTGACCTCGTCCATGCCGACGGCCTGGATGCCGCGCTCGTAGAACAGCCCCTCGGCGGCGTCCAGGAGTGCCTCCCGGTCGAGCCGGGCCTGCTCGTCCGTGATCGGGGCGGGCATCGGGGACCTCCTTGACGTGGAGAGCGGTCGTTCTCTACGTTACCGCACATCGGAGAACGGACGTTCTCGATCCCAGGAGGTGCCATGTCGGAGGATCGCCCGCCCTACCCGCCGTTCACGCCGGAGACGGCGCTGCAGAAGGTCCAGGCCGCGGAGGACGCGTGGAACACCCGTGACCCCGAGAAGGTCGCAGGGGCCTACACACCGGACTCGGTGTGGCGCAACCGCGACGCCTTCGTCACCGGCCGGCAGGAGATCGTGGAGCTGCTGACCCGGAAGTGGCAGCGCGAGCTGGACTACGCGCTGCGCAAGAGCCTGTGGGGCTTTCGCGAGAACCGGATCGCGGTGCGCTTCCAGTACGAGTGTCACGACGCCGACGGCCAGTGGTGGCGAAGCTATGGCAACGAGCTCTGGGAGTTCGACGAGCGCGGGCTCATGCGACGTCGCGAGGCGAGCATCAACGACGTCGCGATCGCCGAGGCCGACCGTCGCATCTTCGGACCCCGCAGCGAGTCCGAGAGGGGCGTCGACATCCCGTTGCAGTAGGCCCGGCGACGCCCCCGGCCGGGTTCGCCTGCCTGCATCACCTGTGGCGCAGGGGCTCGCTAGACGTTGAACCGGAACTCGACCACGTCACCGTCGGACATGACGTAGTCCTTGCCCTCCATGCGGACCTTGCCCGCGGCCTTCGCCGCGTTCATCGACCCCGCCGCGACCAGGTCGTCGTAGGAGACGATCTCGGCCTTGATGAAGCCGCGCTCGAAGTCGGTGTGGATCACCCCGGCGGCCTGCGGGGCGGTGTCGCCGCGGCGGATCGTCCAGGCCCGGGACTCCTTCGGGCCCGCCGTGAGGTAGGTCTGCAGGCCGAGGGTGGTGAACCCGGCGCGGGCCAGGGCGGACAGGCCGGGCTCCTCCTGGCCGATCGACTCCAGCAGCTCCAGGGCGGACTCGTCGTCGAGCTCGAGGAGCTCGGACTCGACCTTGGCGTCGAGGAACACGGCCTGGGCGGGGGCGACCAGTTCGGTCAGCTCCTTGCGCTTGGCCTCGTCGGACAGGACCGACTCGTCGGCGTTGAAGACGTAGAGGAACGGCTTGGTGGTGAGCAGCGTCAGCTCGCGCAGCGGCTCCGGGTCGACGCCGGCCTGGAACAGTGTCCGGCCCTCGTTCAGGATCGCGGCGGCCTGCTGTGCGGCCTCCAGCGCGGGGCGGCGGTCCTTCGTGGTCCGCGCCTCCTTCTCCAGCCGGACGAGTGCCTTCTCCAGCGTCTGCAGGTCGGCCAGGATCAGCTCGGTGGCGATCGTGTCGATGTCGCTCGCGGCGTCGATCCGGCCGTCGACGTGCACCACATCGTCGTCGGTGAACACGCGCACCACCTGGCAGATGGCGTCGGACTCGCGGATGTTGGCCAGGAACTTGTTGCCCAGCCCGGCCCCCTCGGAGGCGCCCTTCACGATGCCGGCGATGTCGACGAACGACACCGTCGCCGGGATGGTCTTCGCCGACGAGTGGATCTTCGCCAGCTCGTCCAGGCGCGGGTCCGGCAGCGGCACCACCCCGACGTTGGGCTCGATCGTGGCGAACGGGTAGTTCGCGGCGAGGACGTCGTTGCGGGTCAGCGCGTTGAACAGCGTCGACTTTCCGACGTTGGGCAGACCGACGATGCCGAGGGTGAGGGACACGGGCGCCCAGGGTAGTCGCGCCGCACGGGAGCGGGTCGGGCGCCTCGTGATCGGCGCCTGCGGTCGTCGGGCTGACACCGGTGGCAGGGGGCCGACCGGAACGGCCGATCATGCCGACGCACGCAGCAATGCCCCGCGCACCTGCGCGACGCAGGCCTGCGGTCGGTCGGTGACGTCCTGCCAGGTGAAGCGCAGCAGCGTCCACCCGGCCGCGACGAGCGCGTTGCCCTTGCGCCGGTCGGTGCGGAACCGCTCGACGTCGGCGTGCCAGGCCCAGCCGTCGAACTCGATCGCGACCATGGCCGCCGGGAAGGCCAGGTCGATGATCCACTCCCCGAACGGGTACCCGAGCACGACCTCGTCCATCCCGGCCCGGCGCAACAGTCGGGCCAACCGGCGTTCGGCGATCGAGTCGGCGCGATCCGATGCGGCGACGAGCAGCTCACCGGCGCGGCGCATGCCGTGCGCGCCGCAGGACCGGCAGTACGCCCCGTGCAGGTCGGGGAGCTCGACGTGCCGTCGCTGCAGCGCGCGGTCGAGGAAGGCCGCACCGTCCGGCAGCGTGGCGGCCGTCTCCAGCACGGTGAGCGCCGGGCCGGTGACCGCGACCCCACGGACCGTCGCGCGGTCCGGAGCCGGGACGTCGCGCCGTCGGACCCGCACGTCACGCGGTGCGCGACGTCGGGACCCGGCGGGCACGGTGAGCCCGACCGGTCGCGGGAGCCGAACCGGGTAGCCGTGCCAGAACGCCGCGGCCGGGCCGCTGACGAGGGCATGCTCCCCACCCCAGAGCGACGCCGCCCGCAGGCGGGCCTCGTCGGTGAGCCGGTGCGAGTCGGCCAGGTAGACCGCCGGCAGCAGGATCGACCACCGCCCGCTCGCCAGCCGGCGACGCACGGTCCGCTCGGACAGGCCGAGCCCGACCGCCTGCGCCAGGGACACGACACCGGCCTGCCGGCGCAGCAGCTCCTCGACTCGCACCCGCGGATCCTCGCCCGACCGGCCGCGATCCCGTCGCCGAACGGGGACGGGGTTCACGGTTGCACCGGATGATCATCGGTTGTGGGCGGTCACCTGTCACGGACGGCACGGGAACGTCCGGAGACGCCGATCAGGGCCGGACGGACTCCAGCCGGTAGCCGCTGGCCCGCTCGGTGGTGATCCGGGGCCCAGCGCAGCCGGCCGTCGAGTAGCCGGCCCGCCCGCATCGGCGGCGCCGGGCCGGGTCCGACGACGGACAGCCACCGGGATTGGGCCGAGAGGAGTACGGCATACTGCGTCCACTCGCCGTGGTGACTCCCCGTATGCATCCTGGTCGGGCGGGCCGCCCGGTGAGCCCAGACCGCACCGCACCCGGGTGACGCTCCACGTGCCCGGAGACCGATCGGGGGAACCATGCACCTGCCGGGTGCGCACGTCCTGCTGAGCGCCGGCGTCGTCACGGTCGCCACCGTCGGCACCGTGACGGCGTTCTCCCTGACCGGTGCCGCGACCGATCCGGCGCTCCCGCCCGCCGCGCCGCCGCCCGCCGCGGCCGCCCCGGCCGTCCCCG
>CBIHNM010000227.1:0-7105 GCA_966211265.1 uncultured Pseudonocardia sp. | reverse complement strand
CACCGGGCCCGCACATGCGTGATCCCCGGACCGCGCCGGGGGCGCGTCACCGAGCTGGACGAGCTCGGGCCCGGGGATCACGGGTGACTGCCTGGAATTCGCCGGCACCACCCGGCTTCCACGACCGTCGCCGGGGCGTGCCCCGGATCGAACGTGGTGCTAGCGGACAGCCACCTCACATGTCCTGCAGCTCATCAACGCCGGACCACCTCCTCTCCTGTGTAGGGCCACCCTACGACCGGATCCGGCGTGCGCGCCACGAGGATTTCGGCGGTCGCCGTGGATCACCGGAGACCCTCCGGCGGGCACCGAGCCGCCCGGTCAGGCCCCGGAGGCCTTGTCCCGCAACGCCGCGTCCTTGTCCAGCACGGTGCGCGCCAGCTGGGCCTGGAACGCCTCCATCCGCTCGCGCAGCGCGGGTTCGGTGGCGGCCAGGATCCGGACCGCGAGCAGGCCCGCGTTGCGCGCCCCACCGACCGCGACCGTGGCCACCGGGACCCCGGCCGGCATCTGCACGATCGAGAGCAACGAGTCCAGGCCGTCGAGGGTCTGCAGCGGGACCGGGACGCCGATCACCGGCAGCGGCGTCGCGGCGGCGACCATCCCGGGCAGGTGCGCCGCCCCGCCGGCCCCGGCGATGATCACCGACAGGCCGCGGTCGACGGCCGAGGTGGCGTAGTCGAGCATCCGCTGCGGCGTGCGGTGCGCGGAGTAGACCCCCACCTCCCAGGCCACCCCGAACTCGTCCAGCGCGGTGCCCGCGGCACCCATCACCGGCCAGTCCGAGTCGCTGCCCATGATCACCCCGACCCGGGGTGTCGCCTGCTCAGCCACGTCCTGCCTCCTCGAGATCGCCACCGGGGCGACCGCCGCCGGGGACGTCGCCGTCGTGCACCGACCACCCGTCGGCCCAGGTCGCGGTGGCCAGCCAGGTCGCGGCCAGCTCCGCGCGGGTGCGCACGGTGTCGATCTCGGCGCCCAGCACGGTCACGTGCCCGATCTTGCGGGCCGGCCGCCCGGCCTTGTCGTAGAGGTGCACCCGCGCGTCGGGGAAACGGGCGAAGCAGTGGTGCAGCCGCTCGTCCATCGACATCGCCGGCTCCGCCGGGGCGCCGAGGACGTTGGCCATCACCACGGCCGGCGCGGTCGGGGCGGTCGAGCCCAGGGGGTAGTCCAGGACCGCGCGCAGGTGCTGCTCGAACTGCGAGGTCCGCGCGCCCTCGATCGTCCAGTGCCCGGAGTTGTGCGGGCGCATCGCCAGCTCGTTGACCGAGAGGCCGGGCCGTTCCCCGTCCGGACCCGTCTCGAACAGCTCGACGGTCAGCAGCCCCGTCACGTCCAGCTCGTGCGCCACCCGCAGCGCCAGGGCCTGGGCCGCCAGCGCGGTGTCCTCGTCCAGGCCGGGCGCGGGAGCGAGCACTGTCGCGCACTGGCCCTCGACCTGCACGGTCTCGACCACCGGCCACACCGCGGCCTGTCCGAACGGCGAGCGCGCGACCTGCGCGGCGAGCTCGCGGCGCATCGTGACGGCCTGCTCCACCAGCAGCGGCGTGCCGGCCTCGACCAGCCGCGTCACCAGGCCCGGGTCCGGCTCGCGCAGGAACCAGACGCCGCGGCCGTCGTAGCCGCCACGCGCCGCCTTGAGCACGACCGGCCACCCCTGCCCGGCGGCGAAGGCCTCCACGTCACCGGGGCCGTGCACCGGCGCGAACGCCGGGACCGGCACGCCCATCCCCGAGAGCCGCCGCCGCATCACGAGCTTGTCCTGCGCGTGCGCCAGCGCCGAGGGCGAGGGACGCAGCGGCACCCCGGCCGCCTCGAGCGCGGCCAGCGCCGGCTGCGGGACCCCTTCGTGATCGAAGGTGACCGCCGAGCACCCGCGGGCGAGGCGGCGCAGCGCACCGACGTCGTCCGGGTCTCCGGACACGACGTCGGGGGTGACGCGCGCCGCCGGGTCGCCGGGGGACGAGGCCAGCACCCGCAGGGTCTGCCCGAGCGCGACCGCGGCCTGCGCGGTCATCCGTGCCAGCTGCCCGCCGCCGACCATGCCCACGACCGGCATCGCGCCCGGATCGCGCACCGCCCCCGGGGCGCCGGGTGGCTCGGGTACGCCGTCGGGCGTCGGGCTGCTGCCGCTCACGCTGCTCACAAGACGGCCAGCCTAGTGCGCGCACCGCGCACCATCGCGCACGCCCGGCCGACCCCGGGTCGGGCGAGGTCGGCACCGGCCGTTCTGGCACGATCGATCGAGTGACGGTGGTCGAGACGGCGCTCGCGCGCATCCCTCAGCCCTACCGTGACGTCGCCATCAAACACCGCGAGCTGGTCAAGTTCCTGTTCGTCGGCGGCACCACCTGGATCATCGACACCGTCGTGTTCGTGCTGCTCAAGACGACCGTGCTGGACACCAAACCGCTCACCGCCAAGATCATCGCGGTGCTGGTGGCGACGATGGTGTCCTATGTGCTCAACCGGGAGTGGTCCTTCCGCACCCGCGGCGGTCGCGAACGCCACCACGAGGCACTGCTGTTCTTCGTGATCAGCGGACTCGGGGTGATCGCCTACACCGCGCCGCTGGCCGCGTCGCGCTACCTGTTCGACCTGCGGGAGCCCTTCGTCGGCCTGCTCACCCAGGAGGTCGCCGACTTCCTGTCCGGGCAGATCCTGGGCACCCTGGTCGGGATGGCGTTCCGCTGGTGGGCGTTTCGCCGCTACGTCTTCCCGGACGAGAACGTCCGCCGCCAGGTCCCGCCGGCGGGCTGAGCGCGACGTCCGCCCGGCCACGCGGTCACCGCGGGCTGCTGGCCTGGTGGGTCTGGACGACGACGTCGTCGGTGCGGGCCGCCGGCAGGTAGATCCGGAAGATCGGGGGACGCGCCCTCGACAGCTCCAACCGCCCGCCGTCGGCCTCGACGAGGGCACGGGCCAGGGCCAGCCCCAGACCCGTCGAGGACTGGGCGGAGACCCCGCGGTCGAACACGTGCGGGACGAGGTCCTGCGGGACCCCGGGCCCGCTGTCGCTGACCTCGATCAGCAGCGCGTTCTCACCGGCCCGGGCGCTGATCGTCACCGGGCCGTCGCCGTGCTGGATGGCGTTGTCCACCAGCGCACCGACCGCCTCGCGCACCCGCGCCGCGGTGACCCGGGCGAGCATCCCCTCCGGCACCCGCAGCCGCAGCGAGCGCCCGGCCGCGGTGAGCGTGCCGCGCCACTCGTCGGCGACGGCGTCGAGCTCGTCGCGCAGGTCCATCGGCTCCGCACCGGCCGCCCGGGCGGCGCGGGCGGCCTCGAGGAGCTCGTCGAGGACGGCCGAGAGCCGCTCGGTCTGCTCGATCGCGGCCAGGGCCTCCCGGCGGGCGTCGGGGTCGGGGTGGGTGGTGAGCTCGTCGAGACGCAGCTGCAGCGCGGTGATCCGGCTGCGCAGCTGGTGCGAGACGTCACCGACGAGCACCCGCTCGCGCTGCATCAGCTGGGCCAGCGCGGTCGCGGAGCTGTCCAGGACCTCGGAGACCCGGTCCAGCTCGGCGATGTCGTAGCGGGCCGGCGCGCGGCGGAAGTCCCCGGCGCCCAGCCGTGCGGCGCGGGCCGCGACGTCGCGCAACGGCTCGGCCAGACGGCGTGCGGTCAGCGTCGCGACGATCGCCCCGCTGGTCACCGAGATCAGCACCAGCAGCGCGACGACGGCGACGACCTGCGTCTGCTGCCCGCGCATCACCGACTTCGGCTGTGCGAGGACGATCGTGCCGCCGGGCCCGAACGGCAGCGACTCCACGACCGGGTCGGCCACCTCGGGCACGCCGAAGACCAGGGGCGGCCGGTCCACCCGGTCGATCTCCAGACGGCTGTTGGCCGGGATCGCGAGCTCGATCGTCGCCGGGTCCGGGGCCTGGTCGACGTTGTCCTCCAGCTTCTCGGTGAGCTGCTCGAGGCGCTGGGTCAGCTCGGCCCGGGTGAAGTCCTCGACCAGCCGCCAGGTGGCCACCACCAGCGGCCCGCCGAGCGCGAGCGCGGTGATCGCGACGACGAGGAGCGTGGAGAGCAGGATCCGGCGGCGCATGGTGTGTCTCCCCGTCCGCCCCTAGTCGTGGTTGAAGCGGAAGCCGACGCCCCGCACGGTCGCGATCCGCCGCTCGCCGCCGATCTTGCGGCGCAGCCACGACATGTGCATGTCCAGCGTCTTGGACGACTTCATGTCCGCATCGCCCCAGACGGTGTGCAGGATCTCCTCGCGGGTCACGACCTGCCCGGAGTGCAGCATCAGCACCCGGAGCAGCTCGAACTCCTTGTTGGCGAGCGTCACCTCGTCGCCGTCGAGCAGGACCCGGCGCCCGGACAGCTCCATCCGCAGCCCGCCCACCTCGACCACGTCCTGGGTCCGGCGCCGCAGCAGTGCCCGGACCCGGGCCAGCAGCTCGGCCAGGCGGAACGGCTTGGACACGTAGTCGTCGGCGCCGGCGTCGAGGCCGACCACGAAGTCCACCTCGTCGGTGCGCGCGGTGAGCATCAGGACCGGGAGGTCGGCGAAGTCGGTGCGGATCCGGCGGCACACCTCCAGGCCGTCCATCCCGGGCAGCCCGAGATCGAGCACCAGGAGATCGACCGGCGCGCGCACGACGTGGTCGAGCGCCGCGAGGCCGTCGCCCACGACCTGTACCTCGTAGCCCTCGCGCTGCAGGGCCCGGGACAGCGGTTCGGCGATGGCCGAGTCGTCCTCGGCGAGCACGACGGTGGTCACGCGAGCGAGCATAGGCCGGTTCGGCGTCCGTCCGCCGTGACGGGCCTGGCATGCTCGGCCGACGTGGACGACGCCGCATCCGACCTCCCCCGCGACCTCGAGCTGGCGCTGCAGCTCGCCGACATCGCCGACGCGATCACGTTCCCGCGCTTCCGGGCCGCGGACCTGAAGGTGGACCGCAAGCCCGACCGCACCCCGGTGACCGACGCCGACACCGCCGCCGAGGACGCGCTGCGCGCCGCCCTGGGCGAGCGGCGGCCCGGGGACGCGGTGCTCGGCGAGGAACGCGGCGACACCGGCGCGGCGGCGAACGGCCGGGGCTGGGTGCTCGACCCGATCGACGGCACCAAGAACTTCTCCCGCGGCATGCCGGTCTGGGCGACCCTGATCGGGCTGACCGTGCACGGGCGACCCGCGGTCGGCGTCGTCAGCGCTCCGGCACTCGGGCAGCGCTGGTGGGCCGCGGCCGGGTCGGGGGCCTGGACGGCCGGGACCGGGGAGCGGCCGCGCCGGATCCGCGTGTCCGGCGTGGCCGGCCTGGGTGACGCCTACGTCTCCACCACGAACCTGAACACCTTCCGGGACGACGACACGTTGCCCGGCTGGCTCGCGCTGACCGGCGCCTGCTGGGAGACCCGCGCGTTCGGCGACTTCTGGCAGCACTGCCTCGTCGCCGAGGGTGTGATCGACGTGGCCGTCGAGCCGGCCGCGAGCACCTGGGACCTGGTCGCCCCGGCCGCGATCGTCGCCGAGGCCGGCGGACGTACGACCGACCTGTCCGGCTCCGACACCGTCACCGGCGGCAACGCGGTGACCAGCAACGGCCTCCTGCACGACGCCGCGCTCGCCGCCCTGCGCACCGGCTGACCCCGCCGGGACCGACCTCCCCCGACCGCGCCGAGCGTGACCGCGTGATCCCGCTCGCCTCCCCGCCCGGGCGGGCGCCGACCCGGATACCGTGCTCGACGTGCCGGAGATCGCATTCGAGGACCTGAACCCGGGCCGGACGTTCGACCTGGGAACCGTCGTGATCGACCGCGACGAGATGATCGAGTTCGCGCGGCGGTTCGACCCGCAGCCGTTCCACCTCGACGAGGCCGCCGGCAAGGAGTCCGTGTTCGGGCAGCTCGCGGCGTCCGGGTGGTTCACCTCGTCGTTGTGGATGCGCGCCTACGTCGACGGGCTGCTCGTGCGCTCGACCGCCCTCGGCTCCCCCGGCGGCGACGAGATCGCCTGGCCGCTGCCGGTCTTCGCCGGAGACGAGCTGCGCGCCTCGATGGAGGTCGCCGAGGCCCGCCGCTCGCGCAGCCGCCCGGAGATGGGCCTGGTCACGCTGCGGGCGTTCCTGCACCGCGGCGACGACGTGGTCTACCGCGCGCGGTTCACCGGCATGTTCGGCGCGCGCGAGGTCTGAGCGGTCAGCCCGTGGTGCGGGAGCGCAGGTTCGAGAGCACCATCGACGCGACCCGGGTGGCCTCGGAGCACCGTTGCTCGAAACTCAGGGGCGCGGGATACCTGGGGTCCTCGGAGGGGTTGTTCGCGAAGCCGACGACAACGGAAGCATTCGGGGCGACGTCCAGGGCCAGGTTGCAGACCGGCTTGATGCCGAGGCCGTAGCCGAAGCGGACGGCCCCGTACCCGTCGACGGAGGTGATCTCCGGGTTCTGCTGTCCGTACTCGTTCCCGATGTAGAGCGGGTCCCGTGGGTCGAACTGGGCGATCGGGTTCTGCGGCTGGATCCGGACGGTCCAGAATTGATTGTCCCCTGTCTTCCAGAGGCACTCACCGGGATAGACGGCGTCAGCATCGTTCGAGCCGGGGCCGGCGCCTAGCCCCGTGCTCTGGTCGTCGGTCAGCGCGTCGCAGGGTAGGACCTGGTCCACACGCAAGTCGGCGGGCCTGGGCGGGAAAGGCCCGGCCCGGTCGTCTCCGGTCGCGGCGTCGGAACACCCGGCGGTCATCGCACCGACAAGGACGAGGAAAACCACAGCCCGGCCGCATCGCGTCATCAGAACCTCTGGAGGCTGGCGGCGATCTCGTCCTCGGTGTGCCCATATCGTCTGGCCGCCTCGGCGAGCTGGTCACCGCCCGTCCGCAGGTCCCAGATGTACTGCCAGCACGGCCTCAGCATGGTGTTGATCTTGCGGTTGAACGAGACCTGGGCGGGCCCTGAGATCGGATCGTCGCTGCATCGTCCGATCCACACGCCGTGTCCCGGCGATCCCATCCGGCCTGGCAACGGCATGGGAGGAGCCCCGCCTGTCGCCTTGCGCATCGCCTCCTCCAGCTCGTCCGCCTCCCGCATCAGCACGGCCCGGGCTCGCAGCACCGTGTCACGGTCGACCTGCATCAGGACACCGTCGACCGAGG
>CBIHNM010000226.1:0-7125 GCA_966211265.1 uncultured Pseudonocardia sp. | reverse complement strand
GCGGCGCCGCCCACCGCGATCAGGACGTCCACGGTGCCGTGGACCCGCGCGCGGTTCCGGGTGCTCGGGGCGTCCACCAGCAGCGGGGTCCCCGAGATGAGGCCGAGGTTCCAGCCCAGCCCGAGCAGCGCGAGGGCCACGATCAGCATCGTCAGCGAGTCCGCGGGGGCCAGCGCCGCCGTGATGCCGGCCGCGAGCAGGGTCACCCCCGCCGCGACGGCCATCGGCACCCGACCGAGACGGTCCACCAGCCGCCCGGTGACCAGGGACGGGAGGTACATGGCGCCGACGTGGATGCCGATGACCAGCCCGATCTCGCCGAGCCCGTGCCCGTGTGCGCGCATGTGCACCGGCGTCATCGTCATGATCGCGATCATCGAGATCTGGGTCAGCACCATGACCACCGCACCGGCGACGACTCCCGGACCGCTCGGCTGCGCGGCGGTGTCGGCGGTGCCGCTGGTCGCGCTCCGGCTCTCGAGCTGCCGGGCGACCAGGAACGGGTCCGGGCGCAGCAGGGCCACGAGCACCGTGCCGGCGGCGAGGTAGGCCACCGCGGCGAGCAGGAACGGGCCGGACAGCGCCGGGAGGCCGAACGAGGTCGCCACCGAACCGAGCGGCTCGACGAGGTTGGGCCCGGCGACCGCGCCGAGGGTGGTCGCCACCATCGCGGTGCTGATCGCGGCCCCGCGCCGGGACGGGGCCGCCAGGTCGGTGCCGGCGTAGCGGGCCTGCAGGTTCGTCGCCGTTCCCGAGCCGTAGACGAACAGCGACACGAGCAACAGGCCGACCCCGTCCGTCGCCGCGGCGACGACGACGCCGATCGCACCGATCCCCCCGGCCGCGAACCCGAGCCCGATGCCGAACCGCCGCCCGTACCGCTGGGTGATCCGACCGATCAGGAAGGCGGCCAGGGCGGAGCCGAGGGTGAACAGCGCGGTCGGGAGCCCGGACAGGCCGTCCGACCCGAGCATCTGCTGTGCCAGCAGCGCCCCGACGGTGATGCCGGCGGCCAGCCCGGCGCCGCCGAGCACCTGCCCGGTGACGACCACCGCGAGCACCCGCCGTTGCAGGGCCGACCGCGCCCGGTCACTGGCCGCGATCCGTTCCACGGCCCGGGTCTGCGCGCCGGTCACGAGGCCCGGCCACCGACGAGGCGGGCCCCCGGGCTGCGCCACGGGTGACCGGTGTCGTCGTGCGTCTCGCCCATCGGGTGTGGACCCGCCCTCCGCGGGACCGCCCCGCCGTCGTGATGAACGCTGTGTCTGGACCCGACCGGCGCGAGCGCTCCACGCGGCGGCCTCACCGGATACTCGGCCGGCGGCGCGGGCGGGCGGAACCGGGAATCACGGCATGACCGACATCAAATCCGTGAATGGCGACCGGAGCAAGGTCGTGCGGCGCTCCTACGCCCGGCCTGCCACGGGCCCGGCGGTCGGGTCCGCAGCACGGCCGCGTTCGACGTCGGCCCGAGGCGGTGACAGCGACGACCGGACCATCGCGCCGGCGGCGATGACGGGCGGCGCCCAGGCTGACGACGGCAGACCCGGAAGGCCGCGATGACGGCCCGGGCGTCCCAGTCGCATTCGCCCGGACACACCCCGGGGAGGTCCGGGTAACGGGAGTGCCGGCGGAATCGACAGGAACCGGTGTGTGGGCTCTCGCTCCCGAGTGCCGCGAATACACGTCGTGACACCTGGGGGGACATGATGGCCACACCGATGCCCGGCCCGAACGGGACCTTCCCACCGGCCGGCGGGCCGGGCCCGGCGCCGGGGACCGGTCCGCTGCAGTGGTTCGCCCGCGGTGGTTGGTACGTCTTCGTGGTCGTGCTCTCGCTGGGGATGCTCAGCTTCGTCCCGTTCGTGCACGCCGCCACCCGCACCCGCGCACCCCTCATGTGGCTCTGGGTCGTGCTCTACACCACCGCGGTCGTCACGATGTTCCTCGTGACCGGCACCGTGGACATCGGCGGCTACGCGATCGGGCTCATGATCGTCGCCTCGATCCACGCCATCGTGCTGCGCTCACAGGTCTGGCCGGCCCCCCGCACCCCGACCCCGCTCACCGGGCACGCGCGCCCCGGTGCTCCGGCCGATCCCGCGGTGGCCGCGGTCCTGGCCGCACGCGCTCGTCGCGACGAGGCACGCCACATCGCCGCCGCCGACCCGCAGATGGCCCGGGAACTGCGCATCGGCCGACCCGATGTACCCCGCACCTACGACGACGGCGGGCTCGTCGACCTCAACAGCGCTCCCCCACAGGCGATCGCACACACCTGCGGGATCGAGCTGGCCGTGGCGAACCTGATCGTCGAGGCCCGCGCTGCCGGCATCGTGTTCGCCACGGTCGAGGACGTCTTCTCCGTCACCGAGATCCCGTACACCCTCTGGGACCGCATCCGGGACCGAGCACTGGTCATCACGCAATAGATCACGCCACTGCCCGAAGAACACGACGCCCAGGCACCGCTCTCCACCGACGTTCCGAGCGGGATCTTCACCAGGTCGCGGCCGCCGGCCGCCGCCGGCCGGAGACAGGGTCGGCTCCGGTGTCACGGTCGGCCGGAGCACCGTTCGACATCTTCTCGACTCCGCCCGCGACCGCCCGCCTGCCACCGCCGATCCCGTCACGTGGTGCAGGTGACGTCGCGCAGCACGAACCACACCACGAACCGCCGGAAGCCGATCATGCAGTCGGGATAAGCCCTGGTCAGAACGGTGGGCGCGGCAGGGTTCGAACCTGCGACCGCTCGGGTGCAAAGAGCGCCGACGACGGCGACCACAGCCACGACCGGCGACAACAGTGCGAGGTGGGGAACGTCGGCCGTCGCAGGCCCCACGGTTCAACGACAGTTCGTGTCACGTCTCGTGTCACGTCGAAGGCGGCCACGGGGTCGCTCTCGTTCCTCGGACCGCCTCGTCGGCGGCGGTCAGTGGTACTTGTACCGCAGCACGTCGAGGTGCTCACCCTGCGGCATCCACGAGTGCCAGATCCGATTGCGCCCGCCCGGCGTGCTGTAGACGCCGTCGCGGTCCGGCTCCCAGTCGATCTCATCGTCCACAAGGATGTCGGTCAATTCGAGGCGCACGCGTGCGCAACGACGTTAGACGTGAGCTGCACATCCCAATGCGGAGCGAACTTGACCCGGCTGCCCACCGCCCCAATCAGGGGCAGAGGCAGGGGCTGGTGGCCGTTCCGGACCCCTGCTGCTCAGACGGTGACCAGCAGCGGTTCAACGATGACGCGCAGGGTGATCAACAATGCGATGATGGTCCAGAGCAGCGGCATGAGTCGGCGGTATGCCTCCCCATCGGCCCGGTGCGCAGATGTCGTCGACGACCACCCGACCGTGGCACCAGGCCGCCCTAGAGGATCACTGGTGCGGGTGGCTGACAAGGAACTTTGCCAGCGTCTCATCGGACGGGTGTCCCCAGCCGATGCAGAACGGATGTCCGGCCGGGTCGGCATAAACCTGATGTCCCTCGCCGGCATCCAGATCCGGAGCAGCCTGTAGCAGCCGAGCGCCAAGCATGATCGCCTCGTCGTGCGCCGCGCGCGGATCGCGCACGTGCAGATCCATATGCACCTGCTGCGGCACTCCGTCTGGCCAATCAGGCGGAACGTGGTCGGCCTTCAGCTGGACCCCGACTCGCCAGTGACCGGCCGCGTCGATGACGCTGTGCCAGGCGGCTTCCTCCACGACGCGACCACCGAGTACACCGGCCCAGAAACCGCTCTCAGAATGCAGGTCGGCCGCGTCGAAGACGATCACTTGGCGCGCCATTTCCACGCCCTGACGATACCGGCGCGAGCCCGTTCGGCGCGGACGGCGAGATGGCCCAGCCAGGTTGGCAGTCCTGGCGCGACGGCAGCGATGACGCCGTCGGCCTTGTCCTGCCTGATGCCGACGTACCTCGGCCTGCTCGTCAGTCAGGTCCTCCGGGATCGCCAACGCGAGTCGGCTGCCTGGGCCGCCCTGGGCGGAGCCCATCGGCGCCGGATGTCGTCATCAAGAATGCGTATTCGACAGCCACCTCGGAAACGCCCAGATGCGCTCAACGAAGTGGATTGTGTGACTACCTCGCAGCAGCCGGAGATCCGGGCGGCCACCCCGGGCCGGGTCAGTGCCCGAGCTCGCGCTGTCCGCCGCGAGTGGGTCTGAACGACGAATAGGCGTCCCTCCAAGGCATCCCGCGCCGCCCGGCCCACGGCCCGACCCGGCGCCACCGCAGCGGCCTCATCCTCGGGTCCGACCGAGCCGGGAGGGGCTAGGTGGCTCGACGCCACCGGATCCTGAGAGAGCAGGGCAGATGACCCGCACACGCAAGATCCTTCTGGGTGTCGGCGCCACGTTCGCCGGCCTGATCACGCTCGGCGCGATCGTGGGACCGCCGCCCGCGCCAGCGCCCGCGGCGCCAGCTGCGGCCGCTGCGCCCACCACGGCCGTGCCACCGAGCGCCCCGGCAGCACCACTGCCGGCTGCCCCCGCGCCGGTGGCTGCGCCAGATCCGCCAGCAGCGAGCGGGCCCGAGACCGTCACCGTCTCGTACGTGATCGACGGCGACACCTTCGTCATCGGCGACGGCCGGAAGGTCCGAGTGCTGGGTATCGACGCGTGCGAGGCGGGCACCCCGGGAGGTAAGGAGGCCACCGCCTTCGCGAAGCAGTCGCTCACCAACCCCTACAACGCGCCGATCACCCTCACCACCGAGCCCGGGATCGACACCGACCGCTACGGGCGGTCCCTGCGCTACGTGCAGCTCAACGGCTACGACTACGGCGAGGGACAGATCGGGTACGACCACACCGGTGTCGACGCCGGCGACAACGACGCTAACCCCGCTTACCTGGCCAAGCTCCGCTCGCTCGACGACAGCTTCTCCATGCAGAGCCCGAAGGTCGGGCGCGACTGCAGCTACGCGCTGATGTCCGAACCCGCCCCCACCGGTGGCGGCAGCGATGTGGACTTCGGGTTCGGCGAGGACAACGGGCTCCCGGACGGCGCTCTGACCGGCGGCTACTGCGCCCGTAAGGCCTGGTGCTGACATGGGGAAACGCGCGAACATCGCCCGGACCCGCGCCGCCGCCGAGGCAGCCGAACGCGAGCTCAAGCGCCAGACCGTTCTCGCCGAGCGGCTCGAGCAGACCCGCCGGCGCGGGCTCTCGCCCGAGGAACGAGAGGTCGAAGACGCCGAGAACCGTGCGACCCGGGAGGCGAAAGCGGCGCAGGACCAGCAGAATCTCGCGACGCTGACGAAGATCTTGTTGGGGATCATCGGTACCGCGATCGCCGCGACCACCGCCGGGATCTGGGCCGTGGTGATCTTCTGGACGCTGGTGATCGTGGTCCGCATCGTGATGAAGGGCCAGGCGGAACGCGTTGCTGCGCAGCGTCAGGCAGAGGAACAGGCCGCCGAGGCGGCCCGGGTACAGGACGAGGAAGCCCGTCGTGCCCAGCTGCAGTACCACGTCACGATGCTGTGCCGGGCAGACCCGACATTCGTCGGGCTGATCGACGAATGGAACCGGATCCCACCGACCCGCCCCGCCGACAAGGCCCGCAACGAAGCCGCGCAGGCCGAGCGGCTGGTCATCATCGACCAGTTCGCACAGCAGTTCGCCGAGTACGAGCGCACCGGCGCGCCCGTGCCCGACCACGGTGCGACGATGCGCGAGCTCGTCGAGGCCGAGCGGGCGTGGGATGCCCAGGCCCGGCACCACGAACTCGACAGCTGAACGCTGGAGCAGGGGCCGGAACACAGCCCATCCGCGCGCGGCGTCCGGCGGAGATCGCGGCCCCGGTCACGTCTAGTGCAGAGGCTAGATGCGCGCGTGTGCGCCTACTGTCGGTCGACGTGGCGGTGCGATACCCGGTGGCGACCACGGTCGCCCGGACCGGCGAGGAGGTGCCCGAGACCGGTGCGCTCTCCGTGGAACGTCCGGCTTCTCTCGCGGCACGGGTGCGAGCCGCACTCGACCCGGATGAGCTGCGGACACGCTGACCACCGCGGCGACCGCGAGACAGATCGTTGTCAGGTACCGCAGGGTTAGAATTGGCGCGAGCGCCCGCCGGAATTGCCTAGGCACAGGAGATCCCCGCCGACACCAGCGACAGTTCGGATAGGCCCTCCGCCCACGCGGTCGAGCCCGATGCCCGCGATGTCCGGGATGCGCTCGAGCGCCTGCACAGACTGGACGGGTCGCTTCGCGCCTTCGTCGATGTGCGCTCCGACGCGACGCGGGTGCGGGCCAGCCCCGCCCCAGGTGTGTTGGACGGGTTGCCGTTCGCGGTGAAGGGCCGGGCCGGTTACACCGCTGCGGCGACCACGAAGCTGGTTGCCCGCGGGGCGGTCCCGATCGGAGCTACGTCGACCCCGCGTGGCGGCGGCCATCAGACGTGGGGACACACCGAGCGGGGGCCGACCCGTAACCCGTGGCGACCGGACCTGTCCCCCGGTGGGTCATCGGCCGGCTCAGCGGCCGCGGTCTCGGCGGGAATCGTGGACCTGGCCACCGGTAGCGACGGCGCCGGTTCGGTCCGCATCCCCGCGGCCTGGTGCTCGGTCATCGGCTACAAGCCGACCAGCGACCTCGCTCCACGAACCGACCCGACCGGTCTGGCCGTGCCCGGCGTGCTGGTCCGCGACCCGCACCTGCTGCGCCCCTGGGCCGAGGCCGTACTCGAGACGGTTCCCACGAGCGGACGTGACGCGGCGGTCGCCGCGTGGTCGCAGGATCTGGGATTCGCCGGCCCGCATCTCGACGCCGAGGTGGTCGAGATCGCCGCCACGGCGGCGCATCAGCTACTCACCCGATCCCGAGTCGTCCTGAGCGGCCAGGGCATGCGGTTGCGCGACCCTGAACAGGCCTGGACTGCTCGCCGGAACCAGCACGCGACCCCGGCGCAGCGCCGGACCGCCGACGAACTCTGCGCCGACAACCAGAGGGAACTCGCCCGGCTCTTCGACGTGGTGGACCTGCTGCTGTGCCCGACCACACCTGGCCGCGCGCACGGACACGACGGCCCCGGTGATCACTTGAGTGTTGCGCTGACCTGGGCGTTCAATCTCTCCGGTCACCCCGCTGTCAGCGTCCCGGCAGGATTCACCGCCGACGGGGCCC
>CBIHNM010000225.1:0-7168 GCA_966211265.1 uncultured Pseudonocardia sp. | reverse complement strand
TCACCGAGGCCCGCAAGTCGATCTACCGGCTGCTCGCCGAGTAGCCGGTACGACGGCGCCCGGGCGCCCGGCCCCGGCGGGGTCGTGTGCCGGGGCGCCGTGGCCGCTCAGCAGTCGCGCAGCTCCGGGGTCTGGTTCAGCACCTGCCCGCGCGGCGAGATGAACTCGCGGTAGATCTCGGAGTCCACCGCGGACGGCGCGAACGCGGCCACCCGGTGGCAGTTCTGGAACGCCAGCACCACACCGAAGTGCCGCTCCAGCGCACCGCGGATCGCGTTGCTGGCCCGCGCGCGCAGCAGCTGGCCGCGCTCGGCCTCGGACGGCGGCGGCACCTCGTGCTCGCCGAACGGGGCCTCCGGGCGGTCCGTGCGGTCCGACGCCGCGGCCGAGACGACCGTCCAGGCGTAGGGCAGGGAGTCACGGACGACGGCGACGAACTGCTCGTCGTCCATCTCGCGGCGCTCGGCAGCGTCGATCACCGCGGTGGGGACGTCGAGGGACATGGTGGACCTCCTGGGTTGTGGTTCCGGGTGGAGTCTGCGGGACGCGGAGTCGGGTCGGCTCAGACGCGGGCCACGGCGAGCCCCGGGACGAAGTCGGGATCGACCTGTTCGCCGAGGTCGACGCCGGTGGCGCGGTCGGCCCAGGAGCGCGCGTTGCGCAGGTGGAACGCGACCGTGTCGCGGTGGTAGGCCTCCCAGTCGCGGGTGCGGGAGTCCAGGTCGGCGCGCAGCAGGTCGCAGGTCGCCGCGTTGACCGGCTCCAGCTCCGCGACCGGACGCGCCCGGCCGCGCTCGGCGGCGCGCACCCAGGCGGACTGGCCCAGCCAGCCGATCAGCGCGTCGCCGACCTCGTCGCGCAGGTACTCGACGTCCTCGTCGCCCTCCGGCCCGGGAGCGATCTTGTTGCCGAGGACCCGCAGCGCGACGTCGTGCGCGGCCGCGTGCTCGGCGTACTGCCGGTAGACCCCGACCCCGCGCCGGGTCGGCTCGCACACCAGCACGGTCAGGTCGAAGCGGGTGAACAGCCCGGAGGCGAACGCGTCGGCGCCCGCGGTCATGTCGACCACGACGTACTCGCCGGGCCCGTCGAGCAGGTGGTTGAGGTAGAGCTCCACCGCGCCGGTCTTGGAGTGGTAGCAGGCCACGCCGATGTCGGACTCGGTGAACGCGCCGGTGACCAGGTAGCGCACGTCGCCGGCGACCCGGGACAGGCGCTCGAGCACCGCGTCGTCGGGAGCCAGGCCCAGCATCCGCGATCCGGTGCCCGGCGGCGTCGTCTTGATCATCTCGGCGGCGGAGCGGATCCGCGGGTTGTCCCCGCGCAGGTGCTCCTTGAGCCAGTCCATGTCGCCGGCCAGCGACGGCGGCGGGGCGACGTCCGTTCCGCCGTCGCCGCTCTCGGCCCCGAGCGCGACACCGAGGTGCTGGTTGATGTCCGCGTCGATGCCGAGCACGGGCGCCCCGGTACCGGCGACGTGTCGGGCGAACATCGCCGCCGTCGTCGTCTTCCCGCTACCGCCCTTGCCCACGAACGCGATCCGCACCGCTTGCCCTCCGTCATCGTCCGGTTACAACGGTAACGGTATCCGTTCTCACTATCGAGTGATCCATTCGGGGCACCCACCGCCCGCGGCGGGACGGTCAGCGCCGGCGGCGGGCCAGGACCTCCCGCAGCGGCGGCACGTGCACCCCGTCCGCGGCCAGGGTCCGCCGGGCCCGCACCCGCGCCACCAGCACGCCGACCGTGGCCAGCGCCCAGATCGGGTACTGCACCGTCCAGGCCACCCGGAAGGCCTCCGGGGTGAACCCGCCGAGCACCCCCAGCACGGCGCCGACCCCGAGCGTGACCAGCAGCGACGCCGTGAACCCGCCGACGTTGACGATCCCGACCGCGGTCCCTCCCCGGTGCCCGGGGTTGAACGTGCGGGCGTAGTCGAACCCGACCGCCGAGCACGGCCCGTTGCAGGCCAGCACGAGCACCAGCAGCACCAGCAACCACAGCGGGGCGGGCGGCGGGAGCAGCAGCACCGCCGTCCAGGCCGCGGCCGTCAGCCCGATCACGCCGAGGACCAGCCAGGACCGGCGCAGCGGGTGCCGCGCGGTGAACTCGCCGAACAGTGGCCCGGCCACGGCGCCGGCCGCGACCAGCACGGTCAGCAGCACGCTCGCCGCGGTCGGCGACATCCCCTGCCCGGCCACCAGGTAGGGCACGCCCCAGAGCAGCGAGAACACCATCCCGGAGAACTGGGTGCCCGCGTGGGTCCACAGACCCAGACGCGTACCGGGCTCGCGCCAGGACGCGCGCAGCCCCTCGATCACCTCACGCGGCCGGGCGGCCGGCCCCGGTGGCGGCGCGCCCGGCGGGCGGTCGGCGAACACGGCGGTGACCGCCACCGCGGCGACGACGCCGAGCGCGGCCGCGGACAGGAACGCCGGGGTCCATCCCGCGCCGTGCAGCACGGTGGCCAGCGGGATCGCCGAGAGCACCTGCCCGAGCTGGCCGAGCAGGGCGGTCAGCTGCGTCATCAGCGGCACCCGGCGCGCCGGGAACCAGGCCGAGACGACCGAGAGCACGCTGATGAACGTCAGCGCGTCGCCCACCCCGACCAGCACCCGCGCCGCGATCGCCAGCGGCAGCGACGTCGCCAGCGCGAGCACCACCTGCGCCAGCGCCATCGTCAGCGCCCCGAGCAGCACCAGACGGCGCGCCCCGAACCGGTCGAGCAGCAGCCCGACCGGGATCTGCAGGCCGGCGTAGACCAGCAGCTGCAGCACGATGAACCCGGACAGCACGGCCGGGGCGGCGTCAAAGCGGTCGGCGGCGTCGAGCCCCGCGACACCGAACGAGCTGCGCTGCATGACGCCCACGAGGTAGGCGAACAGTCCCGCGGACCAGACCAGATAAGCGCGACGTGACGGCGGCATAGGCCTCCATCATCACCCGGCCGGGGACCGTGACGGAGGGCCTGCGGGCCGCCTCACGCTGTGATGTCGGTCGGGGAGCCGGTGAGGCCATAGGGTCGGGTGACGCCGTGACGCGCGAGACGACCAGAATCACGGCGGGCGGTGGCAGACGACCACCGCCCGTCCCGATGCACGGAGGTAGTGGTGCTCGATCCCGCTCAGCTCTACGAGGTGGACCCCGACGCCCCGCACCTGACCGAACCGGTCCTGGTGGTGGTGCTCGACGGGTTCGTCGACGCGGGCAACGCGGGCGCGCTGGCCGTGGAGGCGCTCACCGAGGGACGCGAGGCCGTCCCGGTCGCCCGCTTCGACATCGACCAGCTCGTGGACTACCGCTCCCGGCGGCCGCCGCTGCGCTTCGAGAGCGACCACTGGGCGGACTACACCCCGCCGGCGCTCGACGTCGTCGCGCTCACCGACACCGGCGACACCGGCTACCTGCTGCTCTCCGGCCCGGAGCCGGACACCCAGTGGGAGCGGTTCGTGGCCGCGGTCGGGCTGCTGGTCGAGGAGTTCGGGATCCGTCTGGTGATCACGCTCGGCGGGATCCCGATGGCGGCGCCGCACACCCGTCCGATCGGGGTGACCGCGCACGCCACCCGCACCGAGCTCGTGGAGGACCACACGCCGTGGTTCACCACCGCCGAGGTGCCGGGCAGTGCCTCGGCGCTGCTGGAGTACCGGCTCGGCCAGGCCGGGCAGGACGCGATGGGCTTCGCCGTGCACGTCCCGCACTACCTGGCGCGCTCGGCCTACCCGCAGGCGGCACGGATCCTGCTCGACCACGCCGGCCTGGCCGCCGGGCTGTACCTGCCGACCGAGGAACTGTCCAAGGCGGCCGAGCAGGCGGAGAAGGAGATCGCCGAGCAGGTCGGCGAGTCCGAGGAGGTCGGGCAGATCGTCACCGCGCTGGAGGAGCAGTACGACCAGGTGATCGCCGCCCGCGAGGAGGGCGGGTTCGGCGGGGGCATGAGCGGCGAGCTGCCCAGCGGCGACGAGCTGGCCGCGGAGTTCGAGAAGTTCCTCTCCGACTCCGCGCAGGGCAAGCCCGAGACCGACGACCCGCCGCACGAGCCACCGGCACCGGGATTCCCCCCGCCCGGGGACGGGCCCGACACCCCGAACGAGCGGTGACCCGGCCCGTCTGCTGACCGGTCACCGCACGTCGAGCGCCGCGGCGACCACCGAGTCGGCGTCGATGCCGTGGTGGCGGTAGACCGAGGCCAGGTCGCCGGACTGCCCGAACCGGGTCACGCCCAGGTGCGCGGACCGGACCTGGTTGATCCCGGCCAGGAACGCCAGCGTGTGCGGGTGCCCGTCGAGCAGCGTGACCATCGGTGCGGCCCGGCGGGCCGGGAACGCCGCGTCGAGCACCCACTCCGACGGGCCCTCCCCCGCCCGGGCCGGCACCGGCCGTCCGGCGCGCGACTGCACGGCGTCGAAGAGCAGGCCGGGGCTGGTCACCACGACGACGTCGGCGTCGGTGCCCTGCTCGGCCAGACGGTCCGCGGCGACCAGGGCCTCGGTGACCATCGCGCCCATCACCGCGATCGTCACGTCCGGGCGCTCGCCCGCCGCACGACGGATCGGGTAGGCGCCGGCGACGACCTGCCTGCGCCGGCGCTCCCGCGCGGCGGGGTCGGCCGGGACCGCGGCCCGGGCCTGCTCCACCGGCCGGGTGGAGAGCCGCAGATAGGCCGAGATCCCGTCCGGGCGCCCGAGCCGGGCCAGCGAGGCCAGCAGCGTCCACTCGACGTCGATCGCGAACGCGGGCTCGTAGGTGACACAGCCCGGCTGCTCCAGCCCGACCGACGGTGTGGTGATCGACTGGTGTGCCCCGCCCTCGGCCGCCAGCGACACCCCCGACGGCGTGCCGACCAGGATCGACTGCCCGCCGGCGTAGATCCCGAACGACCACGGCTCCAGCGCACGCTCGACGAACGGGTCGTAGAGCACCCCGATCGGCAGCAACGGCTGGCCCCAGCGGGACCAGGTGGCGCCGAGCTCGCCGAGCGCGCCGACCAGGTTCCCCTCGGCGATGCCCAGCTCCAGGTGCTGGCCGGTCGGGCGCTCACGCCAGTGCAGGATCGTCTCCGGGTCGTCGTCGAACCAGTCCTTGCGCTCGGCGGTGGAGAAGACCCCGACCTTGTTCACCCAGCCGCCCAGGTTCGTCGACGACGAGACGTCCGGGCACAGCGTGACCACCCGTGACGAGGCCTCCGGGGCCTCCCGGGTGAGGTCGAGCAGCGCCCGCCCGAGCGCCGCCTGGGTGGTGGCGCGCCCGCTCGGGGTGCGCCCGATGTCGGTGGGCAGCGCCGCGACCCGACCGGACCCGTTCGCCGGCCGCGCCAGGCGTTGCGCCGTGTCCGCGCAGAGCCGCCCGGCGTCGGTGTCCGGGGCGAACCGCCGCCACGGGTCCTCGAGCGGCACCCCGACGTCGGCGGAGAGCTGCTGCATCTGCGGCTCGGTGAGCAGCGAGCCGTGGTTCTGCGGGTGGCCCGCGGTGGCCAGGCCGTAGCCCTTGACCGTGTAGGCCAGGATCACCGTGGGCCGGGAGTCGTCGATCTCGTCGAAGACGTCGCCGAGCGCGGCGATGTCGTGTCCGCCCAGGTTGCGGACGGCCGCGAGCAGGGTGTCGTCGTCCAGCTCTGCCACCAGCGCGGCCAGCGACTCGTCGGTTCCGGTGCCGCCACCGCCGGTCTCGGGCAGGCGCTCGCGGACCTCGGCGGCGTCGCAGCGCAGCAGCCGCTGGTACTCCGGGTTGGCCATGCCGTCGATCCGGGCGCGCAGGGCCGTCCCGCCGGGACGGGCGAACAGCTCGTGCAGCAGGTGCCCGTACTTGACGGTCAGGACCTGCCAGCCGGCCGCGGCGAACATGCCCTCGATCCGCGGGGTGCCGATGTTCGGCACGACCCGGTCGAGGCTCTGCCGGTTCAGGTCGACGATCCAGACGACCTCGCCGAGCTCGGCGACCATCGGGTCCAGGATCGCCTCCCAGACCGCGCCCTCGTCCAGCTCCGCGTCGCCGACCAGCGAGTACTGCCGCCCCGCGCTGACCCCGCCGAAGCGGGACGAGACGTAGCGCCGGGCCAGCGCGCCCCAGATCGGCGCGGTCGCCCCGATCCCGACCGAGCCGGTGGAGTAGTCGACCGGGTCCGGGTCCTTGGAACGCGACGGGTAGCTCTGCAGCCCGCCGAACTCGCGCAGCGTCGTCAGATACTTCTCGTCCAGCTCGCCGAGCAGGTAGTTGATCGCGTGCAGCACCGGGGAGGCGTGTGGCTTGACCGAGACCCGGTCCCCGGATCGCAGGTGCGCGAACCAGAGTGCGGTCATGATCGTGGCCAGCGACGCGCTCGACGCCTGGTGCCCGCCGATCTTGAGCCCGCTGGGGTCGGACCGGTGCCGGTTCGCGTGGTCGACGATCGCGGTCGAGAGCCACAGCACCCGCCGCTCGACCTCGCGCAGCACCTCGAGTTCGGTCGTGGTGGCGGCGGAGGTGCTCATCTCACGGACTCCCCTGGTTCGACGGTGTACGCAGGTTGCTCGTTCAGCCCACCACCGCGATGATCCGTGCACAAGCGGAACCGATCCGACCGTGCAGACTGCTCGGTCGGTCGGCCCGGATCACCGCGGGAGAGCGCAGAGTGCACACCGATCTGGACGCCCACGACGCGCACCTGCTGCTGGCCCTGACCGAGAACCCGCGCGCCACCGTCCTCGCGCTGGCCGACCGCATCGGGCTCTCCCGCAACACCGTGCAGGCCCGGCTGGCCCGGCTCGAGCAGCGTGGCGTGCTGGGGTCGTTCGAGCGGCGCATCGACCCGGCCGCGCTGGGCTACCCGTTGACCGCGTTCGTGACCGTGCGCGTGGTGCAGCGGGAGCTGGCCTCGGTCGCGGCGGCGCTGGACCGGGTGCCCGAGGTGCTCGAGGTGCACGGGCTCTCCGGCGAGGCGGACCTGCTGGTGCATCTGGTCGCGCGCGACGCCGACGACCTCTACCGGATCGCCGGACCGCTCCTGGCCACCCACGGTGTCGAGCGGACCACCACCTCGCTGGTCATGCGCTCGCTCGTCGGCTTCCGCACCGCCCCGCTGCTGCACCGGCTGACGGCGCCCGACCAGACCCCGACCTGACCCCCCCAACCCACCGCACCCCCACGCCCTCCGCGCCCGCCCTCCGCGCCCGCGCACTCCGGCCGCCGA
>CBIHNM010000224.1:0-7182 GCA_966211265.1 uncultured Pseudonocardia sp. | reverse complement strand
CGGTGCGAGCGCGGGACGAGGCCGAAGTGGATGGTCTCCGGGTCGCCCAGCGAGCGGCCCTCGGCGACCTTCACCGGGTCCACGTCGCCGATCAGGTCGGCGACCGCGGTGTCCGGCGTGGCGAGCTTCTCGGTGTAGCGCAGCGTCCGGTGCACCCAGCCGACCGGCAGGTCGTCGCCGAGCTCGGCCGCGCGCCGGATCGTGGCCGGGGCGATCGGCTCGTAGGGGTGTTCTCCCAGCTCGGAGCCCTCGATCACGGGGGCCCACTCGTCGAGCAGGTTCGCCAGCGAACGCAGCAGCCGGGTCTTGCCCTGGCCGCGCTCGCCGAGCAGCACGAGGTCGTGGCCGGCGATCAGGGCCCGCTCCAGCTGCGGGATCACCGTGTCCTCGAACCCGACGATGCCGGGCCAGGGGTCGCGGCCCTCGCGCAGGGCCGCCAGCAGGTTGTCGCGGATCTCCGTCTTGACGGCCTTGACGTCGGGATGGCCGGACGCACGCAGCGCGCCGAGGGTGCGGGGGAGCTCTGTGGGTGTGACGGGCACGGATTCCACGCTACGCCCGACACCGCGCCCCGGCGCGCGATCACCGGCCGCCGTCCGCCGGACCCGCGGACGGCCTCAGACCAGCAGGGCCACCAGCGGCGCCAGGACCAGCACCGCCGCGCCCGCACGGATCGACAGGCGCAGCGGCAGCGGCAACGGCGGCGGCGGGGAGGCGATCCGCTCGAGCCGGTGTTCCAGCGCGGCGGTGAACGAGCTCAGCGCCGCCGCCGGGACCGATCCCCCGACGGCCTTCAGCGCGGTGACCAGCTCCACCGGGTCGCACCGCCCCCCGGCCACGTCGTCGGCTCGCATCTCGATCAGCTTCGCGACCGCGATCTGGGCGCACACCATCCCCTGCACGAACGGCGCCGTCGCGCCCCACGCCACGAACGGGAGCACGACCAGGTCGTGGCGTTCGCGCAGGTGCGCCCGCTCGTGGGCGAGGACCGCCCGGACCCCGGCCGTGTCGAGCGCCTCCAGCACACCGGCCGAGACCACGAGCCGGGAGCTGCGTCCGGGCAGGCAGTAGGCCACCGGCACGGGGTGGTCGAGCACCCGGGTACCGGGCGCGTTCGGCCACGGCGTCGCGAGCACGTCGAGCAGGTCGCGGTGGCGGCGTCGGGTGCGCAGGGTGTGCGCGGTCGTGACGGCGAGCACGGTGAGCAGCCGCAGCAGCACCACCAGCGCCACCAGCAGCGCGAGCAGGTGCAGGGCACCGACCCCGTCCGGGTACCGGCCGCGGGCCAGCTCCGACACCGCCGTGCCGGTGGCCTCGGGCAGGCTCGCACCCAGCGGGGCGAGGCCGTAGGCCAGCCCCGCGCCGAACAGCGAGATCCCGCCGGACAGGCCGATCGCCTGCCAGACCAGGAGCGCGCCGACCGGGTCGCGGCCCGGCCAGCGGGCTCGTGACAGGGCCCGGCTGACCGGCTCGGCGAGGACCACGCCGAGTACGACCAGCGCCAGCGCGGTCAGCTCCATCGCTGCATCATGGTGGGTGCGGGTCGGCACCGATACTCGGTCCCCCGGTGGGACCGGTCCGGCGCCTTCTCCTGTGCGCGTCGGGGCCCTGCCCCGGCGCCGGCTCAGTCGAGCAGGTCGCGCAGGTTCGCCCGTTCCTCCTCGGACATCGATCCGAGGAACCGGGCCAGCGCCGCCCCGCGGTCGGAGGCCCCGTCGAGCGCGTCGCTCATCAGCTCGGCGACGTGGTCCTCACGGCTGGCCACCGGCCGGTAGTGGTGTGCCCGGCCGTCCCGCATCCGGCGGACGAGCTGCTTGCGCTCGAGCCGGCCGAGCACGGTCAGCACCGTCGTGGTCGCGAGGTCCCGGTCGGCGAGCGCGTCCTGCACGTCGCGGGCGGTCAGCTCCCGGTCGGCTCCCCAGAGCACGCCCATGACCGCACGTTCCAACTCGCCCAGGCTCGCCACGCGTCCCATCCTACGCCAAGGGTTCTACCGGGCGTAGAACGGATTCCCCGTGCAACCCGGCGGGTCGTGGAGCGGAGCTAGCGGACCTGGACCTCGTCGCCGACCTGCAACGCCTCGAAGTAGCGGCGGGCCTCGGGCTCGGCGAGCTTCACGCATCCGGCCGACGGGGTGTCCATCCTGCCCTGGTGGAACGCCACCCCGCCCGGGGCGAAGAACACCGAGTACGGCATCTGGGTGAAGGTCTCACGGCTGGTCCACTGCTCGGCCTTCCACTGGACCGCGAACACGCCCTTCGGGGTGGGCCGCTCCGCGTCGCCGGGGCGCATCGCGACCGGGCCGTGCACGACGTATCCGCCGTCGATCAACCAGGTGAGGCGCCGGGACACGTCCACGCAGGCGCGGGCCGAGGCCGTGCACGGGGTACCCGGGACGGGGGCACCGGTGGCGGCCGCCGGAGCGTCCGCGCCGGAGGCGGAGCGTGTTCCGGACGGGCCGTCCTGGGCCGAGGCCATCCCGGCCGAGACCGCGCCTGCCAGGGCGATCACCAGGAGCAGCACACCACAGCGTCGTCCGCGCAGCATCCTCACCGAGAACCTCCGTGCCTGCCGTGCGACTCACCCGGACCCGGACGGACCCGGCGTCGATCGACCTGCTGACACGGGAACCCCGGTTCCGTAGCCCTCTGCGATCGCGTTCCGCACGAAGGGTAGCCGGTGGCGATCTTGGTCCGGACGGCGGGCCCGCATTCGGGCCGTCCGTCGCGGGACGGCCCGGTTAACGGCCGTTGAAGCGGGGCGGGCGCTTCTCCGAGCGGGCCACACGGCCCTCCTGGATGTCCTCGCTGTCCCAGCAGCGCTCGAACTCGGCCTGTAGGTCCGGCCCCTCGCTCGTCGCACCGCCGCGCCCGAACGCGTTCACCGCGAGCTTGTTGTAGGCCAGCGTCAACGGCGCCATCGTCGCCAGGTCGGCGGCCAGCGTCAGGGCGTCCGCACGTTCCCCGAGGGAGTCGACGAGCCCGCGGGCGTGCGCGGTCGCGACGTCGAGCTGGGCGCAGGCCAGCAGCAGGCTCCGCGCGCTGCCGCCCCCGGCCACCTGCACGAGCCGCTCGATCGTCCACGGGTCCACGGCCAGGCCGAGCCGGGAGGTGGGCAGCGCGAAGACCGCCGACGGCGCCGCCATCCGCAGGTCGCAGGCGATCGCCAGCTGCGTCCCGGCCCCGATGGCGGGCCCGTTCACCGCGGCGACGACCGGCATCGGCAGGTCCGCGACGGCGTGCAGCGCGGCGTAGAGCGCCTCCCGGAACCCGTCGGTGTAGACCTCGCCGAAGTCGGCGCCGGAGCAGAAGCTGGTCCCGCTGCCGGTGACCACGACCGCGCGGGCGCGCCCGTCGCGCATCTGCGCGGTCGCCTCGACCAGCTCCCGGCAGGTCGCGACGTCGAGGGCGTTGCGCCGGTCGGGGCGGTCGAGCTCGATCAGACCGACACCGTCCGTGGTCGACACGTTGATCACGGACCGAGCCTACGACGGCGGCCGGGGCGGTCGTGGCGGGGCTCCCCGGCCGCCGGGTCCGCGTCGCCCGGGTCCGTGGCCGCGGGTGCGGCCGGGTCGACCCACCTGCGCCCGGTCAGGTCACGCGAGAGCCCCACCGCCAGCTGGTCGATGCGGCGCAGCATCCGGGCCACCCCGAGCAGCGCCAGCCGGTCCCGGGACGGGCCGGCCGCCGACGCGTCGGCCTCGGCGGCGTCGATCAGGTCCTCGGCCGAGCGCACCGGGTGGTCGTCGCGGTCGCCGGGCCCGGGCGGGATCGTGTCGCCGCGACGTCCGGTCCGGGTCCGCGCGGGGCCGTAGCCCTCGCGCAGGATCTGCCGCAGGCCCTCCAGGTTCTGCCGGACCCGTGCGGCGGCCGGATCGAGCGTGCCCGCCCAGCCGGGGCTGCGCGCGGTCTCGCTCAGGGAGGCCAGCATCCGCACGTAGTAGTCCAGGCCGGCCACGATCCGCACCGTGTGGTGCACCCCGCGGCGCAACGGACGGCGCGCGACCGGGTGCTCGAGCGGGCGGGCCCGGGTGCGCACGGTGGCCAGCGAGGCGTCCAGCTCGCGGGCCACGTCCAGCGGGTGCCGCTCCCCGGCCCGCCCGAGGATCCGGTCCACCGAGACCGTCAGGCCCTCCACCACCGCGTCCACGGCCTCGACCAGTGCGTCCCCGAACGCGGTGCGCGAGCGGGTGGGCAGGACCAGGAACGCCGCCAGCATCCCCAGCGCCCCGCCGACCGCGGTCTCCTCGACGCGCAGCAGCAGCGTCTGCACGCTGAACTGGCCGATCACGCCGTAGAGCAGCGCGAGCACGGCGGTGATCCAGAACGCCATCATCGCCTGCGAGATCCGCACCAGGTACAGCGCCAGGAACACGCAGGCGAACAGCAGCACCAGGCTGAGCACCAGGTTGCCGCCGACGAGCAGCGCCAGCCCCATCCCGGCCACGACCCCGCCCGCGGTGCCCAGCACCCGTTCCCAGCCCCGGCTGAGCACGTCGCCGCGGCTCGACGCGCCGGCGAACACGACGAACGCCGCGATCACCGCCCAGTACCAGCGGTCCGACGAGATCAGCTCACCGACGACGATGGCCAGGCTGGTCGCGACCCCGACCTGCACGGCCTGGCGGGTGTGCAGCGCCAGGCCGCCCTCGCCCTCCGGGCCGGGCCGCTCCGGGTCGGGCGCGGTGTCGGGGGCGGGTCCCGGGCCACCGGCCGCCGGCGCGGGCTGCCGGTCGGCGTCGCGGCGCCGCTCGTCGATCCGGCGCCGGGCCTGCTCCACCGTCGTCTGCATCGCGTCCGCCACCCGCACCACGGCGAAGCCGATCCGCTGCTCGCGGGCCAGCACCGCGGGGCCGCCCGGGAGGTCCACGATCCGGTGCACCGAGGTCCGGGCCGACTCGTACAGGCTGGCCGCCATCGCCCGCGGGGTGCCGACCGAGGTGGCCGAGACCAGCGCGCGCACCCCGTCGGCCAGTGCCGACCGGTGTGCGGTCGGGATCGGGTCGCGGTGCTCGACCATCCGACGGGTGGACACGGCGAGCCGCTCGGCGGCCAGCTCGGAGTCCACGATCCACTGCCGCAGGCCCTCCGGGGCATCCCGCTGTGCACCGTCGTCGCCGGGGGCGCCCGCCCGCCGCGGGACCGCGCCGTCCTCGGCCTCGTCGAGGCGGTCGGCGACCAGCAGGGCGGTCTCGTTGAGCCGGGCCTGTGCCTGGGCGATCCCCTCCAGGCCGCGTTCCCCGTGCCCGGCGTCCAGGACGTCGAGGACGGCCAGCGCCAGCGCGTGCAGCCGCGCCTCGAACGCGCGCAGCAGCCGGTCCACCACCCGGTCGACCGGCTCGGTGAAGATCAGGCAGCGGAGCACGAACGTCGTCCCGATCCCCACCCCGACACCGGCCAGCAGGAACGGCAGCTCGGACGGGCCGGCCCGGAGGAACAGCACGAAGAAATAGGGCATGAACGCCGCCATGCCCAGCGCCACGAACCGGGGACCCCACCGGCGGATCGCCACCGCGCCCATCATGACCAGCACGAACACGACGTCGGTGAGGACCCGGCCGGATCCCAGCAGGGAGCTGACCGTGGCCGCACCCGCAGCCGGCAACGCCATCAGGGCGGTGGTCACCCGGCGCCGGCCCAGCACCGGCTCGTTCACCGCCAGGTTGCTGACCATCGCCAGCACGACGGCGAACAGCACGACGGTGACCGGCTGCCCGGTCAGCGCCCGCAGCACGCTCATCAGCCCGGCGGCGACGATCATCGACGTCGTCGCGACCGTGGCCAGGTGCAGCCGGGTACGTCCGGGGTCGATCGCCGCGAGACGTGTGCGGAGCTCGGACCACCAGGTCATCGGGCCCCCCGCCGGGTCGTCACGGCGGCATTCTGACACGGTCCGCGCGGGCACCGCCGGACCCGCCGACGCGCTCCGCGGGGACCGACGCCGACGACCGCCCGGGGGCCGTCGGGGAACCGATCAGCTCCCGGCGGGAAGGGCGACCGGCACCCCGACCACCTTGCCGAGCGCGACGGCCATGGCGCGCTCACCCTGGGCGTTGGGGTGCACCGGCGCGGCCGGCGAGGTCGGGACCAGGCCCTCGACCCACTTCGTGCCGGGCAGCTGGCAGGCATCGTGACCGATGGTCGGGGTGTAGGTGTCGACGAAGTCGACACCGGCGCTCTTCGCCTGCTCGGCCAGCATCGCGTTCAGCTTCTTCTCGACCTCGCGCAGGTAGGCGACGTCGCCCGCGCTGAACGGGATGATCGGGTAGCAGCCCGGGCCGGTGTCGGGGAGGATCGTCGGGTACCCGACGACCGCGACCCGTGCCCGCGGCGAGCGCTCCTTGATCTCCTCGAGCGCGTCGGAGATCTTCGACGCGGTGCCCTCGATCCGGCCGCTGAGCTCGTCCGACCCACCCTTGCCGTAGAAGTCCTTGCAGGCCGCACCCGCGAGGTTCGTCGACGAGATCGACGCGCACTTGGTGATGATCTCGGCGAAGCCGATGTCGTTGCCGCCGATGGTGAGCGTGACCAGGCCCTCGGAGCCGTCCAGCGCGTCGTACTGGGGCGGGTTGGGGGTGGGCCGCACCGGCTGGGGCGAGGAGAAGTCGTCGGTCTTGGCGCCGCTGCAGCTGACGTCGTCGAAGTCGCTCTGACCCGCCGACTTGGCCAGCACCGAGGGGTAGTTCTGGTTCGAGCGCAGGCACCCGGCCGGGCGGCCGGTCTGCAGCGGGATCAGCGGACCGGACGCGTAGGAGTCGCCGAGCGCGACGTAGCGCCCGATCGAGGAGACGTCGAGGTTGCGTGAGGAGGTCGTCGCCGCCGTCAGCGTCGTCGGCGCCTCCGCCTGCGCCGGAGCCAGCGCCCCCATCCCCGCCGAGGTGAGCAGCGTCATCGACGCCACGGCGATCCAGCGGGCGGGGCGGGTACGGCGCACGGTTGACGGACCTCCAGCTCGGCACGGCGACGATCACCGGTCTGAACTGCCCAACGAGGGGGTGGGCACGGGGTTACGGACCGTCGTCACCGCCGGTCGGGTGATCGTCGGGGCCGCCCGGCCGCGCCGGGATCAGGCCGACGGGGCCGGGTCCGGGAGCGGTGGCGGCCCGCCGTCGGCGGGATGCCCGCCCGGGTGCGCGCCGTGGCGCGGGAGCGGCCCGGGACGGGCCGGGGCGATGACCGGACG
>CBIHNM010000223.1:0-7259 GCA_966211265.1 uncultured Pseudonocardia sp. | reverse complement strand
CCGAGAGGAGCGCGAGCGGAACGAGCATCGACACAGCGAGGAGCGCAGGCGGAACGAGCACCGACACCGAGAGGAGCGCAGGCGGGACGAGCATGCGTACCGAACTGGCCGAGATCGCCGACGCGCACGGCGTCGCCCTCTCCTACCTCGACGGCGCGCAGCGGCAGGTGCACGTCGACCCCGACGTGGTGGTCGAGGTCCTCGGGCTGCTCGACGTGGACGTGACGACCCCGCAGGCCCGCCGCGACGCCCTCGCCCGGGCGCGGGAGAGGGCCTCGGCGACGGCGCTGCCCGCGACGATCGGGATGCGCACCGACCGGGCCCGGCCGATCCCCGGCACCGGCGTGCTGACCGCCGAGGACGGCGCCCGCACCGACGTCGACGGCGAGATCCCGGCCGGCCTGGCCCCGGGCTGGTACCAGCTCGAGGCCGCAGGGGCGCGGAGCACGGTCGTCGTCGCGCCGCCCACGCTGCCCGACCCGCCGCGGACGTGGGGCTGGATGCTGCAGCTCTACGCGCTGCACTCGGCCCGGTCCTGGGGCATCGGCGACCTCGGGGACCTGGGCGAGTTCGTCGCGGCGACCGGTCGCGAGCAGGGCGCCGGGGCGGTCCTGCTCAACCCGTTGCACGCGATCACCCCCGTCCCGCCGGTGCAGCCCTCGCCGTACACGCCGTCGAGCCGCCGGTTCGCGACCCCGCTCGCGCTGCGGGTCACCGACCTGCCCGCCTACGCCGCCGCCGACCCGGCCACCCGCGCCGAAGTGGACGCGCTGCGCCCGGGGTCCGGCGCCGACCGGATCGCCCACGACCGGGTCTGGGCGGCCAAGCGCTCCGCGCTGGAGGCGCTCTGGCGCGCCGCCGGACGCCCGGGCCCCGACGGCGACGACCCCGACCTCGACGCGTTCGCCACGTTCTGCGCGCTCGCCGAGCGCCACGGCGGGCAGTGGCAGCGGTGGCCGGAGGCGCTGCGGCACCCGGGTTCCGCGGCGGTCGCCGCGCAGCGCGCCGAGCTCGCGCCGCGAGTGGCCTTCCACGCCTGGGTGCAGCAGCAGGTCGCCGCCCAGCTCGCCGACGTCCGCACCGCGGCCCGCGACGCGGGCATGCCGGTCGGGGTCATCCACGACCTGGCCGTGGGCTGCGACCCGCAGGGCGCCGACGCGTGGGCGCTGCAGGACGTGCTGGCCCTCGACGCCTCGGTCGGCGCGCCACCGGACGCGTTCAACCAGCGCGGGCAGACGTGGGGTCTGCCGCCGTGGCGCCCGGACCGGCTCGCCGCGACCGGGTACGCGGCGTTCCGGGACATGCTGCGCGCGTTGCTCTCCCACGCCGACGGGCTGCGGATCGACCACGTGATGGGGTTGTGGCGGCTGTGGTGGGTGCCCCGTGGCCGTTCGGCCGACCGCGGCACCTACGTGCACTACGACGCGGACGCGATGCTCGCCGTGCTGGCGCTGGAGGCGCACCGGGCGGGCGCCGTCGTCGTCGGGGAGGACCTGGGCACGGTCCTGCCGGAGGTCCGGCGGTCCCTGGCCGAGAACCACGTGCTCGGGTCCACGGTGCTCTGGTTCTCCCGCGACCCCGACCCGGACACCGGCGGCGACGACGGCCCGCTCACCCCGCCCGCGCGCTGGCCGGAGGGCTCGGTGGCCACGATCTCCACCCACGACCTGCCCACCGCGCCCGGCTTCCTGCGCGGCGAGCAGGTGCGGGTGCGCGCGGAGCTGGGCCTGCTCGACGACGTCGACGCCGAGCGCGCGAAGGCCGCGGCGGAGCGGGCCGAGCTGGTGGCGCTGCTGGTCGAGGAGGGCCACCTGGGCTCGGCGGACGCGCCGGAGGACGACGTCGTGCTCGCGATGCACGCGCTGCTCGCGTCCTCGCCGTGCCGGCTGGCGCTGGCCTCGCTCTACGACGTGCTCGGCGAGACCCGGCAGCCGAACCTGCCCGGCACCGTCGACGAGTACCCGAACTGGCGGATCCCGCTGCCGGTGACGCTGGAGCAGGCGCTCGCCGACCCGCGCGTCGCCCGGATCGCCGCCACCATGGCCCGTGCGCGGACATAGCTGCCGGGGCGCCGATATCGGCGCACGACCGGGAACGAGGCCGGTGGGGCGTCCGCACAGGCGCGACGACCTGGCAGGATCGCCCGGATGACCGCACCGCACGACCCGGACCTCGAGGCCGTCGACCTGGTCCGAGCCGACGGCACCGCCGGTGCCCTGTGGCAGGCCTGGACCACCGGCGAGCGCATCACGTCGCTGCCCGAGCTGCTGCAGCCGCGCACCCTCGCCGAGGGTTTCGCCGCGCAGCAGCGCCTCGCCGAGCGTGCGGGACCGGCCTTCGGCTGGAAGCTGGCCGCCACGGCGGCGGCCGGGCAGGCGCACATCGGCGTCGACGCTCCGTTGCCCGGGCCGCTGTTCGAGCGGTTCCGGCACGGCCCCGGTGACGTGGTCCCCTCGCACGACCTGCACATGGCCGTGGCCGAGGCCGAGTTCGCGTTCCGGATGCGCGACACCGTCGAGCCGGGGGCCCCGGCGTCGGCGCTGCTCGACGCGGTCGAGGCGCTGCACGTCGCGGTGGAGCTGCCGGACTCGCGCTTCGCCGCGTTCGAGACGGCCGGCGCCCCGCAGCTGCTCGCCGACGCCGCCTGCGCGAGCCGGTTCGTGCTCGGCCCGGAGATCGACGGCTGGCGGGAGCTGGACCTGTCCACAACGTGCACGGCCCTGTGGATCAACGGCGCGGCGGTCGCGCGGGGCAGCGGGGCCTCCGTCCTCGGGGACCCGTGCACCGCCCTGGCCTGGCTCGCCGAGGCCCTGCCCTCCTACGGGCTGCGGCTGGAGGCGGGCAGCGTGGTGACCACCGGGACCACCACCGTCCCGGCTCCGATCGCGGCCGGGGACACCGTCCGCGCGACGTTCGGCGACGACGCCGCCCTCGGCGAGGTCGCGTTCACGCTGGCGGCCTGACCGGTCAGCGGACGACGGCGAGCACCCCGGCGGCGATCCGCACCTGGACCGGGGTGTCGGCCTCGACGTCGTCGACCTCCCCGTCGACCTGCACCGGCATCGGGTCCAGCGCAGTGAACCGGAAGTCCTCCGCGGTGGGCTGCGGCCCGAGCCCGCGCACGGCCGCGCGGACGGCGGTGAACAGCACCTGCCACTTCGGCCGGTGCTCCATCAGGACGACCTCGAAGCGGCCGTCGTCCGGGCGCCCCTCGGACACCTCGGCGACCTTGGCCATCTCCGGGATGTTGGCCAGCAGCAGGTTGTCCACGCGGCGCACGTTGCCGTCGGTGAACCGCAGCCGGAACGGGGTGAAGCCCCAGAACGAGCGCACCGTGGACACGATCTCGCGGAACGTGCCCTTCCCGCCCTCCTCGATCTCCAGCGCGACCACCGGGGTCAGGCCGAACCCGATGTAGGAGTGCGCGTAGCGGACGGGGGCGTCGCCGAGGGTCAGCGCGAGCAGGTCCATCTGCTCGGTGCGGCCGTCCAGGATCGCGTCGCGCAGCGGGCGCCGGGAGGTCACCCGGTCGTGGTCGTTGGCGTTGCCGGCGGGCAGCACGGCGGCCGCGGCCTGCGTGCCCGGCACGTCCATGATCCCGTTGACGACCTCGTTGTACCCGCCGTCCCCGCTCGCCGAGACGATCAGCGGACGTCCCGGACCGGACGCCGCCTCGCGGGCGATGTCACGGGCGTGACCGGCGTACTCGGTCGGCCGCAGCTGGACCGGGAGCTCGGGCCGGATGCCGGCGAGCTCCCCGCGCAGACGGCGGGCGAGCGCCTCGGCGTCACCCGTGCTCCCCGGGTTGAACACGACCAGCACGGAGTCCACGTTCTCGGCCACACCGTGCAGCCTAGGCCGGGCGGTGCGCACCGCCCGTACCGGCGGGCCGGGCACCGCGTGCTCGCCGGGCGGAGAGGTCGGGCACCGTGACGGTCATGGACCTGCAACTGGGTGGGAAGCGCGCGATCGTCACCGGTGCCAGCCGCGGGATCGGTCTCGCGGTGGCCACGACGCTGGCCGCGGAGGGCGCCGACGTGGCGATGGTCGCCCGCGACGCCGCCGTCCTGGACGCCGCCGCGGCGCACGTCGACGGGGCCGGGGCGGGCCGGGTGGTCGCGGTGCCGGCCGACACCGCCGACGACGCGGCGGTGCGGGCCATGGTGGACACCGTCGCCGACCGTCTCGGCGGGGTGGACGTGCTGGTGAACGCGGCCGCGCGACCGGCCGGTGCGGGCCCGGTCCCCGGCCTGGCCGAGCTCGGCGACGACGACGTCCGGGTCGAGCTGGAGACCAAGCTGCTCGGTTACCTGCGGTGCGCCCGCGCCGCCGCGCCGCTGATGCAGGCGCAGGGCTGGGGCCGGATCGTGAACATCAGCGGCCTCAACGCGCGCAGGTCGACGTCGTTGGTCGGCTCGGTCCGCAACGTCGCGGTCGCGTCGATGACGGCGGCGCTGGCGCAGGAGCTCGGTCCGCACGGGGTGAACGTGACGGTCGTGCACCCGGGCCTCACGATGACCGAGCGCATTCCCGCAATGATCACCGACCGGGCCCGCGACCGCGGCGTGGACGAGGCCATGGTGCGCGCCGAGCTCGACGCCACCACGACGATCGGCCGGATGACCACGGCGCAGGAGGTCGCCGACGTGGTGGTGTTCCTGGCGTCGCCGCGCAGTGTCGCGATCAACGGCGACGCGGTCGCCGTCGGCGGCGGCACCCCCGGGGTCGTGCACTACTGAGACCGGGCCCGGGCCCGCGATCGGGGGCACCCGGGCGCCCGGAGCTGGCAGGATGGACCGATGGACTCGACCCGCGTGGACCGCTGGTTGTGGGCGGTGCGCCTGGCCAAGACCCGCTCCGACGCCGCGACCTCCTGCCGTGGCGGGCACGTGCGCGTCAACGACCACCCGGCCAAGCCGGCCACCCCCGTCCGCGCGGGCGACCGGATCCGGCTTCGCGTGTACGAGCGCACCCGCACCGTCGAGGTCACGAAGGTGATCGAGAAGCGGGTGGGCGCCCCGGTCGCGCAGGAGTGCTACATCGACCACACACCGCCGGAACCGGCGGGCCCGGTGCCGGTCTTCGCCCGGCGCGACCGCGGCGCGGGACGTCCGACCAAGCGCGATCGCCGCGTGCTGGACCAGCTGGGTCTGTCCCGCCGCAGCAGCTGAGGCCTGTGAGGATGGGGCACATGTACGACGCCCTGTTCCGGACGGTGCTGCGACACATCCCGGCCGAGACCGCTCACCTGCTCGGCTTCGGCCTGATCCGTGGTGCCGGCGCCGCGCCGGTCCTGGGCCCGCGCCTGGGGGCGGCACTCGCACCGACGGACCCCGTCCTGCGGACCCGGGCACTGGGGCGGGAGTTCGCCTCCCCGCTCGGCCTGGCCGCGGGCTTCGACAAGGACGCGCACGGGGTGACGGCACTGGGCCGTCTCGGCTTCGGCGCGGTGGAGATCGGGACGGTGACCGGACGGGCGCAGCCCGGCAACCCCGCACCGCGGCTGTTCCGACTCACCGCCGACCGCGCCCTGGTCAACCGGATGGGGTTCAACAACGCCGGAGCGCCGGCCGTGGCCGCACGCCTGGCCGCGCTGCGTGAGCGGCCCGTGCCGGGGGCACCGGTGCTGGGGGTGAACATCGGCAAGAGCAAGGTCGTGCCGGCCGGGGAGGCCGTCGACGACTACCGCGCCGGCGCCCGACTGCTGGGCCCCTACGCCGACTACGTGGTGGTCAACGTCAGCTCACCGAACACGCCCGGCCTGCGGGACCTGCAGCAGGTCGGCGTCCTCGAGCCGCTCCTCACCGCGGTCCGCGCCGAGCTCGACGACCTCCCCGGCGCGAGCCGCGTCCCGTTGCTGGTCAAGATCACGGTCGACCTCGCCGACGCCGACGTGGACGCCGTCGCCGACCTCGCCGTCCGTCTCGGGCTCGACGGAGTGGTCGCCACGAACACGACCGTCGCCCGGGACGGTCTCTCGACCCCCGCCGAACAGGTCGAGGCCCTGGGCGCCGGCGGGCTCTCCGGACGTCCGCTCGCGCAGCGCGCCCTGCAGGTGCTGCACCGCCTGCGGTCCCGCCTCGCCACGGGCCAGGTGGTGATCTCCGTCGGCGGCATCGAGGACGCCCCGGAGGCCTACCGCCGGATCCGGGCCGGTGCCGCGCTCGTGCAGGGCTACACCGGTTTCGTCTACGGCGGGCTGTTCTGGCCCTCCCGCCTGAACCGTGAGCTGGCCGACCTGGTCCGCGCGGACGGCCACCGCTGCGTCACCGACGCCGTCGGCTCCGACGTCTGACCCGACTCGGCTCACATCGGTGCGCCCCTCCGGCTCGCGGAACCCGTCGTCAGGCCTGCTTCGGCGCCGCGTTCCGCCGGTGCAGCCACGCCTCGACGCCGAGGGCACGCGGGTGGATGGAACGGGCGACTCCCGGATCCGCGTCGACGCCGTTCGCCGACAGCCACCGCCAGAGCGTGACGGTGTCGTGCGCGAACCGGTCGAGCATCCACACCGGCATCGGGAAGCGCCGCGGCTCTCGCCCGAACACCCGCGCGTAGATCTGGCGGCACTCGTCGAGCGAGCGGCGGTCGGCGGCCAGGGTCAGGTCCTGACCGATGAACCGCCGCGGCTCGGCGAGCACCCTCTCGGCGATCACGCCCAGGTCCCGGCACGACAGCCAGGAGACCTCGAAGGATCCGCCGGCGATCTTCGGCCAGGCGTTCCAGACACCGACCGCCGGGGAGAACGCCCGGTCGGTCATCAGTTCCATGAACGCGGTCGGGCGCAGCACCGTGACCGGGAGCTCCAGCTCGCGCAGCCGTTGCTCGACGTCGAGCTTGGACTCCCAGGACCCGATCCCGGTGTCCCGCTCGCCGGTCCCGGCGGAGGCGTACACGAGATGTTCGACGTCGGCGCGCGCGGCCGCCTCGGCGACGTTGCGCCCCTGCCGTACCTCACCCTCGAGTCCGCTGATCATGAAGTTCTGGACGCTGTAGACGCCGTAGACGCCGTGGAAGGCGCGGTCCAGGGACGCTGGGTCCTCCATGTCGGCCCGCACCATGTCGACACCGAGAGCGGCGAGCGCCCGGGCCCGCCCGCGCGTCGGGTCGCGGGTCACGCCCCGAACCGGCCACCCCTCGACGAGCAGGGCCCGGACGACGGCGCTGCCCTGGCGACCGGTCGCGCCCGTCACCGCGACGGTCCTGGCGGAGGCTTCCATGGCGGGCTCTCCCGTGGGGTCGAGGGGCTCCGGCGCTGGCTC
>CBIHNM010000222.1:0-7290 GCA_966211265.1 uncultured Pseudonocardia sp. | reverse complement strand
CTCGTGGCGCGGCGCGCGGCGGGCGGCGTGTTCGCCGTGGGCCGGGTACCCACCGTCGTCGGGGTCACCGAGGCCGGCCCGGAGATGGCGCGGGCCGTCGAGGCCGCCAACCAGGCCAGTCGCGAGCACCCCTGCCGGGTGATCGTGCTCGCCCGCGGGCAGCGCCGGGCCGCCGCACGCCTGGACGCCCAGATCCGGGTCGGCGGCGACGCCGGGGCCAGCGAGGTGGTCGTGCTGCGCGGCTACGGCGCGCTGGCCGAGGAGAGCGCCGGGGCCGGCATGGTGATGCCGCTGCTGCTGCCCGACGCCCCGGTCGTCGCGTGGTGGCCGGGCGAGGCGCCCGCGGTCCCGGCCCGCGACGCGATCGGCAAGCTGGCGCAGCGTCGGATCACCGACGCCCTGTCGTCGAAGAACCCGACGAAGGCGTTCGAGCAGCGCCGCAAGGACCACGTCGCCGGCGACACCGACCTGACCTGGACCCGGCTCACGCACTGGCGGGCCCAGCTCGCCGCCGCGCTCGACGTGCCGCCGCACGAGACCGTCACCTCCGTGGTGGTGGCCGGCGAGGCGGTCTCCCCCTCGACCGAGCTGATCGCCGGGTGGCTGTCCGCGGCGCTCGGGGTGCGGGTGAAGCGCTCGCCGTCGGAACGGAACCAGGGCCTCGCGCTGGTCCGCCTGGTGCGGCCCTCGGGGGCGATCGAGCTGTCCCGCCCGGACGGCAGGACCGCGACCCTGACCCAGCCCGGCCAGCCGGACCGGCTGATCGCGCTGTCCCGGCGCGACGTGGCCGACTGCCTGTCCGAGGAGCTGCGCCGCCTGGACCCGGACGAGGTCTACCGCGAGGCGCTCGAGGCCATCTCGTCGGTGAGCCGGGGCCGCACCCCGGTCAAGGTCTGAGCCGACACACCGACCGAGGCACCAGGAGAACCGGAGGACCCATGTCCGACACCGAGATCGCCGTCCATCCCGACGCCGACGTCCTGGCCTCGGCCGTGGCCTCCCGGCTGGTGACCCGGCTGACCGAGCTGCAGACGGCCGGGCGGGTGCCCCGGATCGTGCTGACCGGGGGCGGCGTGGGCATCGACCTGCTGCGCAAGGTGCGTGAGCTGCCCGGCCGGCAGGCCGTCGACTGGGGCCGGGTGGAGCTGTTCTGGGGCGACGAGCGCTGGGTGGCACCCGACGACGGGGAGCGCAACGACCTGCAGGCCCGCGCGGCGCTGCTCGACCACGTGGCCCTCGACCCGGCCCGGGTGCACCCGATCGGGGCCGACACGGGGACGGGCCCGTCCGGGGCGGAGACGGCGGCGCGCGAGTACGCCGAGCTGCTCTCCGGCCTGGCCGGCGCGGGCGCCGCCGTGCCCGGGTTCGACGTCGTGCTGCTCGGCATGGGCGCCGAGGGGCACACGCTGTCGGTGTTCCCGGACTCCCCCGCCGTGCACGAGACACGCCCGACCGTCGTCGCCGTGCACGACTGCCCGAAGGCGCCGCCGGACCGGGTGTCGCTGACGCTGGCGGTGCTGGACCGCGCGCACGAGGCCTGGGTGGTCGCGGCGGGCGACGCGAAGGCCGAGGCCGTGGCCGGGGCCCTCGGCGGGGCCGCGGAGGCCGACCTGCCGGTGGCCGGCGCCCGCCGGGCCGGGACCACCCGTTGGCTGCTCGACGCCGGGGCGGCGGCGGCGATCCCGCAGTGACCCGCGCCGCGCCGGCAGGCCGGCCGGCCCGGCCGCCCGGGTGTGCCCGGCCGCCCGTCGCCGGGGGTCGGACCGGCGCTCTGTGACATGTCCCCGCTCCGCCTTCACGGTGCACAGCACCGCGGATACGGTCCCGGCATGCGCATCGGTACCCCGCTCAGCCCGACCGCGACCCGCGTGATGCTGCTCGGCTCCGGGGAGCTGGGCAAGGAGGTCGCGATCGCGTTCCAGCGCCTCGGCGTGGAGGTGGTCGCGGTGGACCGCTACCCGGGGGCGCCGGCGCACCAGGTCGCCCACCGCTGGCACGCGATCGACATGACCGACCCGGTCACCCTGGGCACGCTGATCGAGCAGGAGCAGCCCGACCTGGTGATCCCCGAGATCGAGGCGATCGCGACGTCCGCGCTGGCCGAGGTCGAAGCCGCCGGCACGACCGTCGTCCCGACCGCACGGGCGGCCCGCCTGACCATGGACCGCGAGGGCATCCGGCGGCTGGCCGCCGAGGAGCTGGGCCTGCCGACCTCGCCGTACGCGTTCGCGGACACGTTCGAGGAGGTGCAGGCCGCGGTCGAGCGGATCGGCGTGCCGTGCGTGCTCAAGCCGGTCATGTCCTCCTCGGGCAAGGGGCAGTCGGTGATCCGCGACGCCGGCGACGCGCGGGCGGCCTGGTCGCACGCGCTCGGCGCGGGGCGGGTGGCGAGCCGGCGGGTGATCGTCGAGGGGTTCGTCGACTTCGACTACGAGATCACCCAGCTCACCGTGCGCGGCGCGGAGGGCACCCGGTTCTGCGAGCCGATCGGGCACCGGCAGGAGGCCGGCGACTACGTCGAGTCCTGGCAGCCGCAGGCGATGAGCGCGGCCGCCGCGGCCGCCGCCCGGGACGTCTCGCAGACGATCACCGACGCCCTCGGTGGCCCGGGCGTGTTCGGTGTCGAGCTGTTCGTGCGCGGCGACGAGGTGCTGTTCTCCGAGGTCAGCCCGCGCCCGCACGACACCGGGCTGGTCACGATGGCCAGCCAGCGCCTGTCCCAGTTCGAGCTGCACGCCCGCGCCGTGCTGGGCCTGCCGCTCGACGTCGCGCTGCGCTCCCCCGGAGCGTCCGCGGTGATCTACGGCGGGGTCGAGGCGAAGGCCCTGGTGTTCGACGGCGTCGACGAGGCGCTGGCCGTCCCGGAGTCCGACGTCCGGCTGTTCGGCAAGCCGCAGAGCCACCCGAACCGTCGGATGGGCGTGGCGGTGGCCTCCGCGGACGACGTCGACACCGCGCGCGAGCGTGCGACCCGGGCCGCATCCCTCGTCCGGCCCGTCGCCGCTCCCGACGCCTGACCGGGCGGGACGGGGCGCGGTCGCCGGCAGCGGCGGGGACGGGGGACCGGTGTCGGGACGTGCAGGTCTGGTCGTGGCGGGGGCCGGGGCGCGGGGAGCCTACGAGGTCGGGGCCCTGTCGGTGCTGCTCCCGCGGATGGTCGAGGCCGGGGCACGGCCGTCGGTGCTGGTCGGGACGAGTGCAGGGGCGCTGAACGTGGCCGCCCTGGCCGGGCTGGCGCACCGCGGCCCGGACGCGGCCTGCGCCGAGTTGGCCCGGCGGTGGCGCGGTGTGCAGCTGGACGACGTGCTCGACGTCGGCGCCACGGTCCTGGGCACCGGCGCGGGCCTCGGCAGCCAGCTGCTCGGGCTGCCCTCGGCGGTGCGCGGCCTGCTCGGCCTGCGGCTGACGAGCCTGGTCGACGGCCGGCGGCAGCGGGACACGCTGACCCGCGTCGTGGACTGGGACCGGATGCACGACAACATCGCGCGCGGGCCGGTCGACGCGGTCGCCGTCGCGACCACCTCGGCCGCGACCGGCGGCACGGTCGTGTTCGTCGAGCGCAAGGACACCGTCCCGCTCCCGGCCCCGGACACCAAGCGCGACATCACCTACGTCGACACGGTGCTCACCCCGGACCACCTGCTGGCCTCGGCGGCGGTGCCGGCGTTGTTCCGTCCGGTCCGGATCGCCGGCCCCGACGGGTTCGCCGGCTGGTACCTCGACGGGGGGCTCCGGATGAACACCCCGCTCAAGCCCGCGCTCGGGCTGGGCTGCGACCGGCTCGGGGTCGTCGCCACGACCCCCGAGGTGCCCGCGGCCCGGCCGCCGGCCGACCCCTGCTCGGCCGAGCCCGACGTGTTCGCGGCCGGGGCGCTGGCCCTGCGCATCGTGCTCGGCGGCGCGGTGACCGACGACCTGCGGGCGCTGCTCGCGGTCAACGCGCAGGCCCGCAGCGCCCCCGCGGACCCGCACGGCGTCGTCGACGTGTGGTTCGGCGGGCCGCCCGCGGACCGTGCGACCGACCTCGCGACGCTGGCGAACGAGGTGTTCCGGCGAGAGTTCTCCGGGCACCGGGCGTGGCGCAACCCGGGCCTGTGGGCGCTGGACCGGGTGATCGGCGGCACCGAGGCCGACCACGGTGAGCTGCTGAGCTTCCTGTTCTTCGACCCCGCGTTCGCCGCGGCCGCGACGTCGCTGGGCGCCGAGCACGCCGCGCTGGTGCCCGGGCCGGTGTCCTGACCGGCCCCGGCCCGGACACCGGCACCGGGCCGGCCGTCAGCCCTGCTCCTCCGGGAGCCGGCCGTTGTTGTGATCGTCGTAGGCGGCCAGGTCGAGGAAGCCGTGGCCGCTGTAGTTGAACAGGATGACCTTCTCCTCGCCGGTCTCCTTCGCGGCCAGCGCCTCGTCGACCGCCGCCCGCACGGCGTGCGCGCACTCCGGGGCCGGGATCTTGCCCTCGGTCCGGGCGAACTGCACCGCGGCCTCGAACACCTTGCCCTGCGGGTAGGCGACCGCCTCCATCCGGCCGTCCCTGACCAGCGACGAGACCAGCGGCGAGTCACCGTGGTAGCGCAGCCCGCCGGCGTGGATCGACGGCGGCACGAAGTCGTGCCCGAGGGTGTACATCGGCATCAGCGGGGTGAGTCCGGCGGTGTCGCCGAAGTCGTAGTCGAAGCTTCCCCGGGTCAGGGTCGGGCACGACAGCGGCTCGACCGCGAGCAGCCGCACCCCGGCGTCGGGCACGAACGGGAACGCGATCCCGCCCAGGTTGGAGCCTCCGCCGCAGGACGCGACGACGACGTCGGGCAGCCGCTCGCCGGCCAGCCCCAGCTGGTCCTTGGCCTCGATCCCGATCACGGTCTGGTGCAGCAGCACGTGGTTGAGCACCGAGCCCAGCGCGTAGTGGGTGTCGGCGCGCCCGGCACAGTCGCGGACGGCGTCGGAGATCGCCGAGCCCAGCGAGCCCGGGCTGTCCGGGTCGTCGACCGGCGAGGCCACCACCTCCCCGCCCCAGGTCTCGATCGCGATCCGCCGGTAGGGCTTCTGCCCGTAGGAGGCGCGCACCATGTAGACCTTGAGCTCCAGGTCGAACTGCGCCGCCGCGAACGACAGTGCGGTGCCCCACTGCCCGGCGCCGGTCTCGGTGGACAGGCGGGTGATGCCCTCCCGGGCGTTGTAGAACGCCTGCGCGACCGCGGTGTTGGTCTTGTGACTGCCCGACGGGGAGACCGACTCGTCCTTGAAGTAGATCCGCGCCGGGGTGCCCAGCGCGGCCTCCAGGCGGGTGGCGCGCACCAGCGGTGTGGGCCGCCAGAGCTTGAGGATGTCGAGCACCTCGCCGGGGATGTCGATCCACGGCTGCGCGCTCATCTCCTGCTCGATCAGGGCCGAGGAGAACAGCGGGGCCAGGTCGTCGGGCCCGACGGGCTCACGCGTACCCGGATGCAGCGGCGGCTGCAGCGGGGTGCTCAGGTGCGGGGCCACGTTGAACCACGCGCTCGGGATCCGGTCCGGGGAGAGCGTCCAGCGAGTCATGCCCGCAGCGTAATCGGCCCCGGGCACGGGTCACCGCAGGCGAGCCGTGCGACGCCCGCCCGGCTGTCAGCTCTCCGTGATCCGGACCGCGACCTGCTCGTTGTTCAGCGTGTAGCAGGCGTAGCGGAACCGCACGTCGTGCTTGTCGACGTACTCCCACCAGGCACGGGCCTCGTGCTGCTCCCAGTCCGGGAAGTTGCAGAACTCGTCGAAGAGCACGATGCTGCCCGGCCGCAGCCGCGGCCCGACGGCCTCGAGCACCGTGACCGCGGAGGAGTACAGGTCCGAGTCGACGTGCAGGAAGTCCACCGGCCCGGGGTGGGACCGCAGGAACTCGTGCACCGTGTCGGTGAACAGGCCGACGACCAGTTCGGCGCCCGGCACGTCGGGCAGTCCCTCGACGTCGTCGAAGGCGCCGGGGCCGAATCCGGAGCGCCACAGCTCGGGCAGACCGGCGAAGGAGTCGAAGCCGTAGACCCGCCCGTCGCCGCGGCCGCGGGCGATCGCGCGCAGGGTGCCGCCGGTGTAGACACCGAACTCCAGCGCCATCCCCCCGGTCGGGGCGAGGCCGAGGGCGTGCGCCAGCGTCTCCGCGGGGGCGGCCAGCATCACCGCGTCGGGCATCGACTCGCGGGCGAAGCGGGCGCTGGACACGACGGCCTCGCGCTCCCCCGCCGCGATCATGTCCCGGCGGTCGCGCACCTCGGCCGCGTGCACCTCACGGATCGCGCGGTCGACCTCGTGGCGCAGCCGGTCGTCGAGCGTGTCGCGCAGGCCTGCCAGCTCCGCACGCAGCGCGGCGGTCTGGGCCGCGGTGTGCCGGGCCAGCACCTCGTCGACGAGGCGACCGGCCGAGCGGCGGGCGCGGCGGACGAGCCGGCGAGCCGGTCCGCGCAGCAGGGGCGGCACCGCCCCCGAGCCCACCAAGCGGATCAGAGCTCGCGGGAGGCCCGGAGCCGTCCCAGCGCCTCCTCCAGGATCGCGTCGCCGTCGGCGTCGCTGCGCCGCTCCTTCACGTAGGCGAGGTGGGTCTTGTACGGCTCGTTGCGCAGCGGGGCGGGCGGCGACTGCGCGTCGCGGCCACCGGGCAGGCCGCAGCGCGGGCAGTCCCAGATGTCGGGGATCTCGGCCCCCGAGGCGAACCAGGTGTCGTTCACGTGCCCGTTCGCGCAGTAGTACGGGACGAGCTCGCGGGAGGCGGTCTCCCCGCGCTCGGACTCCCCCATCGGACCGGCACCCACGCGGGTCCCGCGGATAGCGTTGCCACCTGCCATCGAATGTCTCCCTAGCGTCGAGGAGTGCGGGGAACGGGTATCAGCTCGTCGAGAGCATCAGCCCGTTACCGATGACCGCGATCAGCCAGATCAGGGCCACGAAGATCGTGTACCGGGAGACGTTGCGGTCCGCGGCGGCGGAGCCGGACAGGCTCGACTGCACGCCGCCGCCGAACAGGCTGGTCAGGCCCCCGCCGCGGCTGCGCTGCAGCAGGATCAGCACGACCAGCAGGATGCTGGTGATGATGAGGACGATCTGCAGGGTCAGGAGCACGCGGGAAGGTCCAATCTCGTTCGCTCGCCGGAGCACCCGAGAATACGCGCGTGCGCCGGGGGTGTGACCGGCGCCCCTGCGGCCCGGACGCGGACGGGCCGGCCCCCACCCCCTCGGCGCCGAGGAGGGGCCGGCCCGGGTTCGTCGGCGCCGGTCAGGGCCGCGGGCCGCCCCCCGCGATCGCGCCCAGCATGGCGGACTAGTCGG
>CBIHNM010000221.1:0-7300 GCA_966211265.1 uncultured Pseudonocardia sp. | reverse complement strand
GGTGGGCGGGGCGGGGGCCCGGGGCGCCGCGCGGCGGGGGGGGTGTCGGGCCCCGGCCGGCGCCCCCCCCCCCCCGGCACTCCGGCTCCGGTGGTCCGGGGCGCTCAGCCCGTCTTCGACAGCTGTCCGCGCAGAGCGCCGTTGCGGAACTGCCGGGTGTGGGTGTCGACGAACCACGCCGCCGGGTTCGCCTCGAGCGCCTTGACGTCGAAACCGGTGCCGGTGTCCACGCCGTCGACCACCACCCCGGTGGTGAAGGGGCCCTGCAGGCATCCCTTGCTGGTCATCGGGCCGCCGGGTGGGCCCTGCGGGTCCGGGAACACCATCCGCGGGTTGCCGCTCTCGTTCGACTGTCCCTCCTGCAGGTGGGTGGCCGTGCGCGCCGGGCTGGCGAACGGCGGGGTCACCCTCATCAGCGTGATCTCGTAGCAGACGATGTTCATCCGGCTGTTCAGCTTCAGAGCCGGGGGCTCGGACATGAGAGGCCATCCTGGCCGCCACGGCGAGACGGCGCAGCCGGGTTCCGGCGCGACGTCCGGCCCTCAGGCCGGGTGGCTCCCGACCCGGGTGGTCGTCGACGGCTCCGGCCAGCCGATGCTCTCCCGGTGACCACGCATGTTGCGCAGCCACCACGCCCAGTCCTCGGGGACCAGCGCGAACGGGTCGTCGAGACCCAGCTCGCGCGCGGCCCAGACCGGCCAGTGCGGGTTCGCCAGCGCCGGGCGCCCGAGCAGCACGAGGTCGAGGGCGCCGGAGCGCACGGCGTCGTCGGCGGTGGCCGGGATGCCGAGGTTCCAGCTGGCCGCGACCGGGATGCCGACCTCGCGGCGCAGGCGCGCCGCCCGTTCGACCCACGCGGCCTCGTCGGCGTGGATGCCGTCGCGGACGTCCGGGGTGTTGCCGCCGAAGCTGATGTCGGCCAGGTCCAGGCCGTGCTCGCGCATCCAGCCGATCGCGGTGACCGCCTCGTCGAACTGCGTGCCGTCGGGGTGGAAGTCGTCCGAGCCCAGGCGCATCGTCAGCGGCAGGTCCTCGGGCCAGACCTCGCGGACGGCGTCGATCGCCTCCAGCAGGAACCGCGCCCGGTTGGCCAGGCTGCCGCCGTAGCCGTCGGTGCGGCGGTTGGCCAGCGGGGAGAAGAAGCTCGCGCCCAGGTACCCGTGCGCGAAGTGCAGCTCCAGCCACCGGTAGCCGGCCAGGGCCGAGCGCCGCGCGGCGTCCGCGTACCGCCGGTGGATCGTCGCGATCTCGTCCACGGTCAGCGCGTGCACCGGGTGCGGGTGCTTCGGGCCGCCGAACGGGACGTCCGAGGGCCCGACCGTCTGCCACCCGTCGGGGTGGTCGGGGGCGAGCTGGTCCTTGCCCTCCCACGGCCGTAGCTCGCTGCCCTTGCGCCCGGTGTGCCCGAGCTGGATCGCCGCGACCGCCCCCATGTCCTCGATCATCGACGTGACGCGGGCGTGCCCGGCGATCTGGGCGTCGTCGTAGATCCCGGCGCAGTGCGTGCTGGTCCGGCCCTCCGGGGCGATCGCGACCTGTTCCGGGAACACCAGCCCGAACCCGCCGGCGGCCCGGGCGCCGAGATACATCTGGTGGTAGGCGTCCATCCGGCCCTCGACGGAGCGGTACATCGTCATCGGCGACATCGCGATGCGGTTGCGCAGGGTCACGCCCTTGAGCGTGTAGGGGCTGAACAGGTGCGGCATGGAACGGATATACCCGATCCTTCCCCGATGATCACAACGGGTGGGCCCGGCTCAACCGCAGTGGTCCTCGTGGCCCACGTGGGCACCGTGCTCGACCTGCAGGGTGCTGTGCGCCAGCCCGAACCGTTCACGCAGCAGGCCGCCCGCACGGTCGAGCACCGAGGCGTCGCCGCAGTGGGCCCCGGTCTCCTCGTCGACGACCAGGTGCGCCGACATGGCCGGGGTGCGGTCGTTGATCGCCCAGACGTGCAGGTCGTGCACCGCCTGCACCCCTGCGACCTCCAGCAGCGCCGCCTGCACGGCCTGCGGGTCGATGCCCCGCGGGGCGCCCTCGAGCAGCACGTGCGCGGCCTCGCGGAGCAGCCCGACCGCCCGCGGCAGGATCAGCGCGACGATCAGCAGGGAGGCGACGGTGTCGGCGTAGGGCCAGCCGGTCGTGAGCAGCACCACGGCCGCGGCGAGCACGCCGACCGACCCGAGCGCGTCGCCGAGCACGTGCAGCATCGCGCCGCGCATGTTCATGTTCGCCCGGTCCCCGCCGGCCAGCACGAGCAGCGACACGACGTTGCCGACCAGGCCGAACGCGCCGATCACCAGCAGTGGCAGCCCCGGGATCTCGGCCGGGGAGAGCAGCCGGAACACGCCTTCGACCGCCACCCAGACCACGACCGCGACCAGCGCGAGGGCGTTCAGGGCGGCGACGAGGACCTCCGCCCGGCCCAGCCCGTAGGTGCGGCGCCAGCTGTTCGGTCGTGACGCCAGGTAGGACGCCAGTACCGCGGCGGCGAGCGCGCCGGCGTCGGTGAGCAGGTGTCCGAGGTCGGCCAGCAGCGCCAGCGACCCGGTCAGCAGCGCGCCCACCGCGCCGAGCACGGCCGTGACCAGCGTGACGACCAGCGCGATCATCAGCCGGCTGCGGTCCGAGCCGGCGCCGCCGTGCCCGTGGCCGTGTCCCATGTGCCCTCCCCGATCCGTCCCCTCACATGCTACTCATGCGTACTTCTGCATGACTAGGCAGGCCGTCCCGTACGCACTAGGTGGGTGATCCTCGCGCGCGGGTCGGTGCGAGCGGCGCGGGGGCTGCTCGGGAAGGATGACCGGCGGACGCATGCACGAGAGGAGGCGGCCGTGCGCAGCAGCAGCCTGATCGGCCCGGTCGTCGGGTGGCTCGGGACGACCGCGCTGATCGCGGGCGGGATCTGGTTCCTCATGTCCGGTGACGACGGGACCGGTGACGACCTCGGGTCGTGGTCCCCGTACCCGTCCTACGACGTGGCCTCCCCGGACACCGTCGCCGGAGCGGTCGCCCTGGGCCCGCTCCCGGTCGGCGGGTCACCGCTCGAGATCGTCGCGGACTCCACAGGGTTCGCCTACCTCACCCGGGCCGGGGACACGGCGGTGACCCGGATCGAGCCGGTGACCGGCGCGACGCTGCGGATCGAGGTGGGCGGCAGGCCGGAGGGCATCGACTCCGACGGCAACTCCCTCGTGCTGCGCAACGGCACCGGCTCCCTGGTCGAGATCGGTCTCCACGACGCCGAGCCGTCCGCGACCCCGCTCGGGTTCGAACCGGTCCTGGTCGGCACCCACGACTCCCGACCGGCCGTCATCGGGCCGGGCGCGCCGGTCCTGCACCCGACCGCCCGCTACTCGGACACGCCGCAGGACATCCCGCTGGCCGGGGTCCCGAAGCAGATCGACGGCGACGTCCTCGGCACCAGCGTCCTGCTCGACGGGTCGGTGGAGACCCTCGCCGGGAACGAGTCCGCCGGCACCCAGCCCGTCCCGGCGGGGACGACCGGGCTCACCTCGACGTCGCGGGCCCGCTACGTGTGGGGTCCCGGCTACGTCGGTCTCCTCGCCCCGCCCGGCACGCCCCAGGTGGACCCGATCCTCCCGCTGGCCGGGGTCGAGTCCGTCGCCGCCGACTCCGAGGGCGTCTGGATCGCCACCCGGGACGGCCGGCTGCGGCGCTGGTCGAGCGACCTGAGGGTGCCACTCGGGCGGGTCGACGGCGTCGGCCGGCGCGCGGTCCTGGCCTCGACCGCGGACCGTGCGGTCTGGGTGCTGGACCGGGAGACCGCGACGGTCCGGCTGGTGCGTCCGCGGGTGGCCCTCGGCCGGCGTCCGGTGGTCTCGCCGGCCCCGGCCGGAGCCCCGGCGGGCAGGCCGGCACCGGCCCCCGGCCCGGCCCCGCGACCCACGGGCTGACCGGGGCTGCCGGCCGGGCCGCGGAGCTACCCGGCCACCGGGGTCCCGGCGTCGATGGTCAGCTCGCCGTCGCGGGTGTCGACGCGCACGGTGCGGCCCGGGCCGATGTCGCCGCTGAGCAGCATCTGCGACAGCGGGTTGTCCAGCTCGCGCCGGATCGTGCGGCGCAGCGGGCGCGCCCCGAAGTCCGGCTGGTAGCCGTGCTCGGACAGCAGCCGCACCGCCGCCGGAGTGACCTCCAGCCCGATCTCCCGCCGGGCCAGGCGGTCGCGGGTGTCGCCCAGCAGCAGTTCGGTGATGTGCGCGAGCTGGTCGGTGTCCAGTCGCCGGAACACGATCGTCTCGTCGATGCGGTTCAGGAACTCCGGGCGGAACACCTCCCGCAGCCGCGGCATCAGCCGCTCGCGCAGGACCGCGTCCTCGCGCTCGTCGGCGTCCGCGTTCTGCTCGGCCGCGGAACCGAAGCCCAGCGTCAGGCCCCGTCCGGTGATCAGCTCGGAACCGACGTTGGACGTCATGATGATCACCGCGTTGCGGAAGTCGACGGTGCGGCCCTGCCCGTCGGTGAGCCGACCGTCGTCGAGCACCTGCAGCAACGTGTTGAACACGTCCGGGTGCGCCTTCTCGATCTCGTCGAGCAGCAGCACCGAGTACGGGCGCCGCCGCACGGCCTCGGTCAGCTCACCGGACTCGCCGTAGCCGACGTAGCCCGGAGGTGCCCCGACCATCCGGGCCACCGTGTGCTTCTCGCCGTACTCGCTCATGTCCAGGCGGACCATCCGGTCCTCCTCGCCGAACAGCGACACGGCCAGCGCACGCGCCAGCTCGGTCTTGCCGACGCCGGTGGGGCCCAGGAACAGGAAGCTGCCGACCGGGCGGTCCTCGTCACCGAGCCCCGAGCGGGAGCGCCGGATCGCCTCGGCGACCGCGGTGACCGCCGCGTCCTGGCCGACGACGCGCTGGTGCAGCTCGTCCTCCAGGCGCAGCAGGCGATCCCGCTCGGCCTCGGTGAGCTGCGAGACCGGGATGCCGGTGGAGCGCGAGACCACGTCGGCGATCTCCTCGACACCGACCTGCGGGGCCTTGCGGTCCTGCCCGCCACCGGTGTCGGTCAGCTCGGCGCGCGCCGTGCGGATCTCGTCGCGCAGGGCACTGGCCTTCTCGTACTCCTCGTGCGCGACGGCCTGGTCCTTGTCCCGCTCCAGCCGCTCGATGCGCTGCTCCACCTCGCGGCGGTCCACCGACGGCGTGCGGGTGCGCAGCCGGACCCGGGCGCCGGCCTGGTCGAGCAGGTCGATCGCCTTGTCCGGCAGGAACCGGTCGGTGACGTAGCGGTCGGAGAGCTCGACGGCCGCGCGCAGCGCCTCCGGGGTGTAGGAGACCTGGTGGTGTGCCTCGTACCGGTCGGCGAGCCCGCGCAGGATCGCGACCGAGTCCTCGATGCTCGGCTCGGGCACCATCACCGACTGGAACCGGCGCGCCAGGGCGGCGTCGGACTCGATGTGACGGCGGTACTCGTCGAGCGTGGTCGCGCCGATGACGTGCAGCTCGCCGCGGGCCAGCGCCGGCTTGAGCATCTGGCCGGCATCCATCGTGCCGCCGCCCTCGCCGCCGCCGGAGCCCGCACCGACCATCGTGTGCAGCTCGTCGATGAACACGATCAGCTCGGTCGCGTGCTCGCGGATCTCCTCGATCACCGACCGCATCCGCTCCTCGAAGTCGCCGCGGTACTTGGTGCCCGCGACGATGCCGGAGAGGTCGAGCTGCACCAGGCGGCGCCCGCGCAGCGTGTCCGGCACATCGCCGTCGGCGATCCGCTGGGCGATGCCCTCCACGACGGCGGTCTTGCCGACCCCGGCCTCACCGATGAGCACCGGGTTGTTCTTCGTGCGGCGCGAGAGCACCTCGATCGTCTGCTCGATCTCGTCGCCGCGCCCGATCACCGGGTCCAGGTTCCCGCCGCGCGCCGCCGCGACGAGGTCCTGCCCGTACTGGTCCAGCGTCGGGGTCGCGCTCTCGGACTCGTGCGGCCCGGGACCGGACGGGCCGGCGGCGGCCTGCGGTCCCGGCGTCATCGACCCGGGGGTGAACCGGGACCGGGCCAGCAGCCGTCCGGCCGCGGACTCCTCGTTCGCCGCGAGCGCCAGCAGCAGGTGCTCGGGGCCGATGTAGCTCGAGCCCAGCGACCGCGAGATCTGGTGCGAGTCCAGCAGCGCCCGCTTCGCCGACGGCGTCAGCTGCGGCTGGCGGCCCTCGTCGGGCTCCCGGCGCGGCAGGTGCTCCTCCAGCGTGCGCACGATCACGTCCGGGTCGGAACCGGCGCGGGTGATCCACTGGCGGGTCGTCTCCGCGCGCGCGCACGCCAGCAGGATGTGTGCGGCGTCGAGGTCGGTGTCACCGCGCTGCATCGCCTCCTGCGCGGCGCCGGACATGATCTCCCGTGCTCCCGCGCTCATCAGGCGGCTCAGGTCGATCCGGTGCATGGGGCCGCGGGGGTCGCCGGGACCCATGCGCGGGACGTCGCCGGGGCCACCCGGCCCGAAGAAGCCGGTCATCGCAGTACGCACCTTTCGTGGGGGAAACAGGGTCAAGAGGTTCCCTGCGGGCGGCCCCGCGAAACCGCGCCGCGTCCCCACGGTGGCGCCCGCCACGCCCGGCCGTGCCGGCGACACCGTGCTCCCGAGCCGCTACCCGGTGACGGCCGAGGGGTCCGGGCTGACCAGCCCGGCCGCGCCGTCGACGGTGACGCTCTGCCCGGTGACGATCCGCTCGGTGGCCCCCGCCACCCCGACCACGGCCGGGATCCCGTACTCCCGGGCCACCACGGCGCCGTGCGAGTTCGATCCGCCCATCTCCATCACCAGCCCGCCCGCGGTGAGGAACAGCGGGGTCCAGCCCGGGTCGGTGGACGGGCACACCAGCACCTCGCCCGGCTCCAGGTGCGCACCGACCGGGTCGAGCACGACCCGGGCCGGGGCGCGGACGGTGCCGGCGGAGGCCGGTGAGCCGCGCAGCACACCGGGGGTGTCCCCGGGATCGGCGGTGACCAGGGCCTCGGGCTCGGTCCCGTCCGAGAGCAGCACCCGGGGGATGCGGCGGCGCAACATCTCCCGCTCGTAGCCCGCGCGCCGCTCCGCCACCACCGCGCGGTGATCGGCCCCGTGCACCGCGGTGCGGGCCTGGGCCAGGTCGAGCCAGAACACGTCCTCGGCGGCGTCGAGCAGGCCGCGCCCGGCCAGCCCGGCCCCCACGGCCGCGATCTCGGCCCGCGCCTGCGCGAGCATCCGGACCAGCAGGTCCTTGTGCTCCTCGCGCATCCCGGCGAGCGCACGCACGCGGCGCAACGCGAACCCGACGAGCCGGGACCTGCCCCACCCCAGCAC
>CBIHNM010000220.1:0-7315 GCA_966211265.1 uncultured Pseudonocardia sp. | reverse complement strand
TCAGCGTGGCCAGCGCGGCCGAGGGATCGCGGCGGGGCCCCTCCCGCACGACCGGCGTCGCACCGAGCGCGGACAGGGCGGGGGCGAGCGCGGGGTCCCACGTGCCGACCATGAGGCGCCCGGGGGCATCGGGCCCGGACGCGCCGGACGGCTCGAACCAGATCCCGGCCAGCGCGCCACCCGCGGTTGCGGTCGCGGCCGGGACGAGCTGCGAGGCGGCGGACTGGCTGAGCCCGTCGAGCGGCAGCGCGGGAGCGGCGACGGCCGGTCCGACGCCGGCCACCGCGCCGGCGACGGCCAGGGCTCCGGCGAGCAGGGCGAGTGCGGTGCGGCGTGGCCGGTGCGGGCGGCGCAGGTGCACGGAGAGTCCTTACGAGGGGGCGACGCGGTCGGTAACCGGCACAACGAGGCTCCTCCGTTCAGGTCACGCCCGACGCGCCGAGCGCCCCGTTCGGCGGGTCCCGGGTGTCGCGGCGTGCACGGTCCCGCGCCGTCGAACGGCGGCCGTGTACTCGCCCGTACGGCATACCGCAAATTGTGCATATGCATTGACCATCGGACGCGGCCTGACCAGGGTTGACCCAGGCCGGAAACGACCGGGATGCGGACCCACCCATCCCGGCCGGGGCCACCGGGAGCCACCGGGGTCCGCAGGACCGCGGCCGGGCACCTCCGGTCGCTCCGGCTCGAGCAGGCCACCATTCGCGCCGTCGGCACGCCCCGATGACCACGGGGTGTGTTCGGCGACGCCACAACACGGTGCGTAGCCACGCACCGGAGGGGCGTGGGGCGATGTACGTCGTGCAGAACGCAGTCGGGACCGAGCGGGCCGAGACGCCCGTCGAGCTGCCGACGATCCCGGCCCCGCGGGAGGACGACCTGCTCTCGCCCGAGATGCTGCGCGCCGCCGTCGCGGGGGACCCGGCCGCCGTCGCGGTCCTGCTGGGCCGCATCCAGCCCCAGGTGCAGCGCTTCTGCCGGGCCCGCCTCGGCCGCCGCGAGACCACGATGGGCTCGGCCGACGACGTCGCCCAGGACGTGTGCATGGCGGTACTGGCCGTGCTGCCCGACTACCGCTTCGCCGGCGTCTCGTTCCGCGCGTTCGTGTTCGGCATCGCCCGTCACAAGATCGCGGACGCGTTCCGGGCCATGGCGCGCAACCGCTGCGACGCCGTGGAGGAGCTGCCGGAGCGGATCAGCACCGAGCACGGCCCGGAGCAGATGGTGCTCGACGCCGAGCGCAACGGCCGGCTGGACGAGCTGCTCTCGGTGCTCGGCCCGCGCCAGGTGGAGATCCTGACGCTGCGCATCGCGGTCGGCCTCTCCGCCGAGGAGACGGCCTCGGCCCTGGACTCCACCCCCGGCGCCGTGCGCGTGGCACAGCACCGCGCCCTGCAGCGGCTGCGCCGCGAGCTCGAGGAACGTGCCCGCCGCCGCGCGGAGGCTTTCGAGGGTCCGGCGGCCCACATCCCGGCGCAGCACACGCCCGCCGGGCGGGTCGCCGTCGCCGTCTGAGCGCGCGGTGCCGGGCCCGACCCGCTCTGCGGAACGGCGGGGCACCGGCGGGTAGCCTGGCCTCCGATCTCCACGCGAGTGGCGATCGAGGTGGGACAGTCCCCGCCCGCGCCCGCCGTACGGTGATCGTCTTGTCCCCGACCGCCGTACCCGTCACGAGAGTTTCCCGGTGCAGACCCACGAGATCGTCCGTCGCTTCACCGCCCACTTCGAGAACGCCGGGCACACGCCGGTGCCCAGCGCGTCGCTGATCCTCGAGGACCCGAACCTGCTGTTCGTCAACGCGGGCATGGTGCAGTTCAAGCCCTACTTCCTCGGCGACGTCCCCGCCCCGTACCCGCGCGCGACGTCGATCCAGAAGTGCGTGCGGACCCCGGACATCGACGAGGTCGGCAAGACCACCCGGCACGCCACGTTCTTCCAGATGGCGGGCAACTTCTCGTTCGGCGACTACTTCAAGCGCGGTGCGATCGAGCACGCCTGGTCGCTGGTCACCGGCTCCCAGGACGAGGGCGGCTACGGCTTCGACCCGGAGCGGATCTGGGTGACGGTCTTCGAGACCGACGACGAGGCGATCGCGCTGTGGCGCGAGATCGCCGGGCTGCCGGAGGAGCGGATCCAGCGCCGCGACGGCGAGGACAACTACTGGGACATGGGCGTGCCCGGTCCCGGCGGGCCCTGCTCGGAGATCTACTACGACCGTGGCCCGGAGTTCGGCGCCGACGGGGGTCCGGTCGTCGACGAGGACCGCTACCTCGAGATCTGGAACCTCGTGTTCATGCAGGACGAGCGCGGCGAGCTGTCCCCGAAGAAGGGGCACGCCCCGATCGGGACACTGCCGCACAAGAACATCGACACCGGTATGGGCGTCGAGCGGGTCGCGTTCCTGCTGCAGGGCGTGGACAACGTCTACGAGACCGACCTGGTCCGCCCGGTGATCGCCAAGGCCGAGGAGTTCTCCGGCAAGCGCTACGGGGCGGGTGGGCGGGGCGGCGACGCCGACGACGTCCGGTTCCGGGTGATCGCCGACCACGCCCGCTCCGGGGTGATGATCGTCGGGGACGGCGTGACGCCCGGCAACGAGGGCCGCGGCTACGTGCTGCGCCGGCTGCTGCGCCGGATCGTGCGCTCGGCGCGCCTGCTGGGCATCACCGAACCGGTCCTGGGCGCGTTCGCCGAGGTCGTGCGCGACGCCATGTCGCCCACCTACCCGGAGCTGGCGACCGACTTCGAGCGGATCTCGGCGGTCATCCGGGCCGAGGAGGAGACGTTCCTGGCCACGCTCACGGCCGGGTCGCGGATCTTCGACACCGCGGTCGAGGAGACCCGCCGCTCCGGCGGCACCACGCTGCCCGGCGACCAGGCGTTCGCGCTGCACGACACCTACGGCTTCCCGATCGACCTCACCCTGGAGATGGCGGCCGAGGCCGGGCTCTCGGTCGACCGCGACCGGTTCGCCGAGCTGATGGGCGAGCAGCGCACCCGGGCCAAGGCCGACGCGGCGAGCCGCAAGGTCGGCTTCGTCGACGCCTCGGTCTACCGCGCCGTGCTCGACACCCACGGCGGCACGGACTTCCTGGGCTACACCTCCCTGCAGTCCGAGGCGCGCGTCGTCGGGCTGCTGCGCGACGGGGCCCCGGTCCCGGCCGCCGAGCAGGGCGAGCAGGTCGAGGTCATGCTCGACCGCACCCCGTTCTACGCCGAGGCCGGCGGCCAGCAGGCCGACACCGGCACGCTGACCGGCGCCTCGTTCACCGTGCGCGTCGACGACGTCCAGTCCCCGGTCGCGGGCCTGCGGGTGCACCGGGGCACGGTCACCGCCGGCACCGTCACCCTCGACGCCGAGGTCGTGGCGCAGGTCGACCAGGACCGGCGCGGCGCGATCTCGCGCGCGCACACCGCCACCCACCTGGTGCACGCCGGGGTGCGGGGTGCGCTGGGCAGCTCCGCCGCGCAGGCCGGGTCGCTCAACGCCCCGGGCCGGCTGCGCTTCGACTTCACCTCGCCGACCGGGGCCGTGCCACCGGCCGCCCTGGCCGAGATCGAGGAGGAGGTCAACACGGTCCTGCAGTCCGACCGGGAGATCCAGACCTACGAGACCGACATGGACACCGCGCGCAAGCTCGGCGCCATGATGCTGTTCGGCGAGAAGTACGGCGACCGGGTCCGCGTGGTCGACATGGGCGACTACTCGCGCGAGCTCTGCGGCGGCACGCACGTGCGGCGCACCGGCGAGCTGGGCCTGGTCCGGGTGCTGTCCGAGGCCTCGATCGGGTCCGGGGTGCGCCGGGTGGAGGCCCTGGTCGGGCTGGACGCCTTCAAGCACGCCACCACCGAGCACGTCCTGGTCGCGCAGCTGGCCGAGCAGCTCAAGGCGCGACCGGAGGAGCTGCCCGACCGCATCCAGGGCATCGTCGAGCGCCTGCGCACCGCCGAGCGGGACCTGGAGAAGCACCGTGCCGACGCGGTGCTGGCCTCGGCGGGCGCGCTGGCGCAGGGCGCCGAGGACCTCGACGGCACCGCGCTGGTCGCGGTCACCGCCCCGGCCGGGGTGGAGGGCAACGACCTGCGCTCGCTGGCCTCCGACGTGCGCGGCCGGCTCGGCGACCGGCCCGGCGTGGTCGCGCTGTTCTCCGCCGACGCCGAGGCCGGGAAGGTCTCGTTCGTCGTCGCGACCACGGCCGCGGCCCGCGACAACGGCCTGGCCGCCGGGAAGCTGATCCCCTCGTTCGCGCCGGCCGTGGGCGGGCGTGGTGGCGGCAAGCCGGACCTGGCCCAGGGGGGTGGCACCGACCCGTCCGGGATCGACGCCGCCGTCGTCGCGCTGCGCGCCGCCGTCCGGGGATGACCTGGACACGGGGCAGACGGCTGGGCGTCGACGTCGGCGCGGTGCGGGTCGGGGTCGCCTCGTGCGACCCGGACGGGATCCTGGCCACGCCGCTGGAGACGGTCGCGCGCGACGCCGAGGGCGGCTCGGACGTGCGCCGGATCGCCGAGCTGGTGGCCGAGCACGACGCCGTCGCGGTCGTGCTCGGGCTGCCGCGCACGTTGGCCGGAGCCGAGGGCCCGGCCGCACGGGCCGCGCAGGAGTTCGCCGAGGCCCTGCGCCGCACGCTCGAGGTCCCGGTCGAGATGACCGACGAGCGGATGACGACCGTCGTGGCGACGCGCCAGCTCGCCGGGCGGGTCAAGGGCCGCAAGCAACGCGCCGTCGTCGACCAGGTGGCGGCCGTGGCCATCCTGCAGGGCTGGCTCGACGCCGCCCGCGGCCGGTGACCGGCGGCCGCGGCCCCGCGCCGCGGGCCGATATCCTGGGCCGTGTGACCGGCACCGGCGTGTACCCGACGAACGACCGGTCCACGGTCCCCGCCCGGCCCGTGGGCGAGGCGTGAACGGACCGTCGACCGCGCAGCCCGTCCGGCACCGGGCCCCGGTCGAGCGCCAGTGGCGCCGCCGCCTGCTGCTCCTGGCCACGGCCCTGGTGGCCGGGGCGGCCCTGGTCGCGGCCGTCGTCTACCTCGCCGGCCCGCAGGACTACCCGGGCACCGGCGAGGGCGTCGTCGTGGTCCGGATCGAGCCCGGTGACTCGACGAGCGCGATCGGGGACATGCTGCTCGACCGGGGGGTGGTCGCGAGCCGGGCCGCGTTCGTCGACGCCGCCGCCGAGCGTTCCGACATCCAGAAGGTCCAGCCGGGCTACTACCAGATGCGCGCGCTGATGTCGGGTGACGCCGCGGCCACCGCGCTGCTCGACCCGGCCGCCCGGGTCGGTTTCATGGACGTCAAGGGCGGTATCCAGCTCGACGACACCAGGGCGCCGGACGGCGCCGTCACGCCCGGGGTGCTCAGCCAGATCTCGTCGGCCACCTGCGTGGGTGAGGGCGCCCGGCGTCGCTGCCTGGGCGTGGAGACGTTGCGGACGACGATGGCCACGACCGCCCCGGCCGCCCTGGGCGTGCCGGAATGGGCCCGCGCCGGGTTCACCGCGGCCGCGCCGAACCGCAGGCTGGAGGGCCTGATCGCCCCCGGCACCTACGACATCGACCCGACCGGCGGTCCGGTGCAGGTGCTGCGCAGCGTGCTGCGGATCTCGCAGCAGCGCCTGGAGGCGGCCGGCCTCGGTGGTGAGGGCTCCTACGAGACGCTGATCCGGGCGTCGCTGGTCGAGCGCGAGGCGATCGCCACGGACATGCCCCGGGTCTCCCGGGTGATCTCCAACCGGCTCGCGGCCGGGCAGCGCCTGGAGCTGGACTCGACCGTCAACTACCCGCTCGACGTGCAGGCCCTGCGCACCACGTCGCAGGCCCGGGGCACCCCGGGCCCCTACAACAGCTACCTCAACACCGGCCTGCCGCCGACGCCGGTCAGCTCGGTGTCCGACGCGGCGCTGTCGGCGGCGTCGGCGCCCGCGCCGGGACCGTGGCTGTTCTTCGTCCGCTGCACCACCGAAGGCGGGTCGTGCTTCGCGGTGACGTTCCCCGAGCACCAGGCCAACGTGGCCCGGGCCCAGGCCGCCGGGGCGTTCTGAGCACCTCCGCACCGGGCCGTGCGGTCCCGGGCACGGGTGCGCGTGCAACCCGTGGGCAACCCTGGTCGCCGGGTGGGCGCCGGTGCCAGCCTCGGGAGGCGACAGCGACGTCACCGACGGAAGGACCCCCCATGCGAGCGGTCGTCTACAACGGGCGCCAGGACATCACCATCGACGACGTGGCGGAGCCGCAGGCCGGCGAGGGCGAGGTCAAGCTGCAGGTCGGTTTCAACGGGATCTGCGGCAGCGACCTGCACGAGTACTTCGCCGGCCCGATCTTCATCCCGCAGGGCGAGGTGCACCCGCTGACCGGGCGCAAGCTCCCCCTGACGCTCGGACACGAGTTCTCCGGGACGGTCACCGAGGTCGGCCGGGGAGTGGAGGGGGTGGCCGAGGGCGATCGGGTGGCCGTCATGCCGCTCTACACGTGCGGCCGGTGCGAGCGGTGCACCTCGGGGCGCCCCAACGTCTGCGCCCGGATCGGCTTCCACGGACTGATGTCCGACGGCGGGATGGCCGAGTCCACCGTGGTGCCGGCGCACATGGTGCACGCGCTGCCCGACCCGGTCTCGCTGGAGATGGGCGCGCTGGTCGAGCCGATGGCGGTGGCCTACCACGCCGCGGCGCTCGGCCAGGTCCCGCGCGGCGGGACGGCGGCGGTGTTCGGGGCGGGGCCGATCGGGATCGGGCTCTGGTTCGCGCTGCGCGGGATGGGCGTCGACGACATCTGGGTGGTCGAGCCCTCGGCCACCCGCCGGGCCGCGATCGAGGCCCTCGGCGCCACCACCCTCGACCCGGCCGCGGTCGACGTCCCGGCCGTGATCGCCGAGGCCACCGGTGGCCGTCGTGCGGACGCCGCCTACGACGCGGCCGGTGTGCAGCCCGCGGTGGAGACCGCACTGGCCTCGATCGGGTTCGCCCGGCCGATGGTCAGCGTCGCGATCTACGAGACGCCGCTGGCGACCCCGCTGATCAGCCTGGTGATGAACGAGTCCCGGATCCAGGGCTCGCTGTGCTACACCCACGACGACTACCGCAACGTGATCGAGCTGATGTCGCGCGGGCACTACGACACCACCGGCTGGATGGAGAAGATCGCCATGGCCGACGTGGTGGAGGAGGGGTTCGAGGCCCTGCACGCGGGGCAGAAGATGAAGGTCCTCGTCGACCCGACCGCCTAGGACCGGCACCGGGTCGGCTCACTGGCCCCAGAAGCCCGCCGGCGGCCGGGGTGACGGGGTGGAGGTCCGGTCGGTGACGACGGCGGCGTCC
>CBIHNM010000219.1:0-7392 GCA_966211265.1 uncultured Pseudonocardia sp. | reverse complement strand
GAAGGCCACCCCGATGTCGGCGCCGTAGCGGCGGTAACCGGCGACCAGCTCGGGCGGAGCACCGGCGATGGCGGCGCCCAGGTGCAGCGGGCGCTCGACGGTGTAGGCGGCGGTCTTGAACCGGTCGATCTTCAGCGCGGCGTGCTCGCCCTCGTCGCCGGAGGCCTGGGCCAGCACGTCCAGGTACTGCCCGGCGAGCACCTCGGTGCGCATGCCGCGCCACGGCTCGGCCGCCCGGGCGTGCGCGCCCGGGGGCAGCGCCGCGCCGTGGAACATGTCGTCGGCCCAGACCTGGGCCAGGTCGCCGACGAGGATCGCGACCGCGGCCCCGAACCGGGCCGGCGGGCCGCTCCAGCCCGCGCCGGAGTGCGTCCGGGCGAACTCGACGTGCACCGTCGGGCGACCGCGGCGGGTGGAGGAGGCGTCCATCAGGTCGTCGTGCACGAGCGCGCAGGCCTGGATCAGCTCCAGCGACGACAGCGCCGTGAGGACCTGCCCGGCCTCGGCGGAGGCCGGGTCACCGCCCGCGCCGCGCCAGCCCCACCAGGCGAACGTCGGGCGCAGCCTCTTCCCGCCGCCGAGCACGAACCCGGCCAGGGCGTCCGCGGCCTCGGCGACCCCGGCGTCGATGGCGAGCACGTCCGCCCGCCGGCGGTCGAGGTAACCGGCCAGGATCCGCTCCACGTGCCGGGGCAGATCGTGGTCCAGGGGCGCGCCGGAGACGGCGGTGAGGCCGATGTCACCCGCGTGCTGATCGGGGTGCGGGGCATCGGTCTCGGAGGCGTCCCCGCCCGCGCCCGCAGGCGCTGACGGGAGGTCTCGTCCGGTGGGGTGGGGCACCGGCCCAGGCTATCCGGGACGGCCGGGGACGGCCCGGGGACAGGGAGTGCCGTATCGCTCGTTCCCCCGCGAACGACGCCTGAACCGTAGGGTGTCCCCCGTGAGCACGCTGACCCCCGCACCCACAGTGACCGATCGGATCAGTGTCGACCGCCCGTTCTTCGCGGTGGAGTTCTTCCCGCCGAAGGACGACCAGGGCGAGGCGGACCTCTGGAAGGCGGTCCGCCGGCTGGAGGCACTGGACCCCGCGTACGTGTCCGTGACCTACGGCGCAGGCGGATCCAGCCGGGACCGGACCGTCCGCACCGTCGGCCGGATCGCCAGCGACACCACGCTCGTCGCGATGGCCCACCTGACCGCGGTGTCGCACTCGGTGACCGAGCTGCGCCACGTGATCGGGTCCTTCGCCGCGAACGGCATCCGCAACATCATGGCGCTGCGCGGTGACCCGCCGGGCAAGGACCCGCTCGACGAATGGGAGCCGCACCCCGAGGGCCTCAACTACGCCGACGAACTGGTCGAGCTGTGCAAGCAGTCGGGCCCGTTCTGCGTCGGGGTGGCCGCGTTCCCCTACGGGCACCCGCGCTCGGCCGACCTCGACATCGACACCGAACGGCTGGTGCAGAAGTTCCGTGCCGGCGCCGAGTTCGCGGTGACCCAGCTGTTCCTCGAACCCGAGGGATTCCTGCGCCTGCGCGACCGGGTCGCCGCGAAGGGCTTCGACCAGCCGATCATCCCCGGCATCATGCCGCTGACCTCGGAGAAGACATTCCTCAAGGGCCCGGAGCTGTCCGGGTCGCCGCTGCCGGAGGCCCTGGTCAAGCGGCTCGAGCCCTACACCGGGGACCAGAAGACGTTCCGTCCGGCCGGGATGGAGGTCACCGGTGAGCTGTGTGAGCGCCTGATCGCCGAGGGCGTGCCCGGGATCCACTTCTACTCGCTGAACCGTTCGACGGCGACGACCGAGCTGGTGGAGCGGCTCGGCCTGGCCGCGCACCGCGCCGAGGTCTGACCCTCCGGCACCCGGCCGTATCCGCCCGGGCGGGGTGGTACGCCCCGCCCGGGCGGACCCGTCTCAGCTGTGCACCGGAGGGTTGCGGTTGCGCCGTGCCAGCAGCACGGCCGCGCCGCCGGCCACGGCGACCAGCAGGCCCAGGAACAGCGTCCAGCCCAGCGTGGACGGGGCGTTCGGGTCCGCCGAGGCCACCGAGGCGCTGATCTGGCCGACCTCGCCCGGGGTGAACTGCCAGCTGACCGTCCCGCCCTCGGCCTCGCCGTTGGTCTCCGCGACCTCGCCCGGGAAGCTGATCTTGAGCTGGAAGTCCGACCGGTCCACCGCCACGGTCGTCAGGTCGGCCCGGCCCTGTACCGCGATCCGGCCGCCTACCCGGCGCATCTGCAGCTCCGCCCGGCCTCCCGCGACGCCGCCGATCGCACTGAGCCTGCTCACCTGGTCGAAGGTCAGCCCGGAGAAGCGGACCGTCGACCCGATGTAGCCGTCCTCGTCGTAGGGGCTGATCTCGACCTCCTCGGCGAGCTCGGGCGGGATCGTGAGCTGCGGCCCGTCGCCGCCCGGGGCGCCGTCCGGTGTGGCGATCACGATGTCGCCGTTGACCGTGTCGTCGGGCTGCACGGCCAGGCCGGCGTTGACCCGGGTGCAGCCGCTCAGGGCGACCAGGGCCAGCAGGGCGACGGCGACGACGGCGATCCGGCGGGCACGTCCGGGCCGGGCCCCGGCCACTGTGACGGCAGTGCTCGGCGGCGGGGGAGCGGGCGACATGGCGCTCATCGTGCCACCCGGGCCGGCGTCCGGGATCAGGCGCGCCCGGCCCCGGGGGAGGGGAGCGGGAGGTCGCGCCCGAGTACCGCGAACGGTCGTGGGTCGCCGGTGAACAGGTGCTCGCGGAGCACGTCCTGGAAGCCCAGACGGCGGTAGAGCCGCCAGGCCCGCCCGGGCGGCTGCGGGCCGTGTTCGGGGGTCGAGAGCAGGACCCGGGGCCGTCCGGCCCCCGAGACCAGCGCCCGCAGCAGCCCCTCACCCAGCCCGCCGCCCTGCGCGGCCGGGTGCACGTGCAGCTCGGTCAGCTCGAAGTAGTCGCCCAGCCAGTCGCCGGCCCCGGTTCCGGCCCCGGAACCGCGCCGCGACTGCAGACCCCGCCGGACCTCGTCGAACCACCACTGGCCCGGGCCGCCCCAGTAGCCGTAGGACACCGCGAGCAGCCGGTCGCGCTCGCCGAGCCAGGCCACCGCGCGCCATCCGGGCCGGTAGGAGTGCTCCAGCCAGAGCGTGCGGCGCTGCTTGGCCGTCCCGCGTGGGTACCCCATCGCGGTGATGTAGACCTCGATCGCCTCGCCGAGCCGGTCCGCGAACTCGCTGCGGCTCAGCCCGACCAGCCGTGGCTGGGCGGGCGCCGACGTCACGGTCGCCTCCGGTCGTGCCTCACCGACCCATCACATCACGAGTGGCGTCACCCGGCCGCATCGCGGGCGCGCGGCCACGGACGTCGGCGGCGCGCCCGCGCCGGGACACGCGACGGCGACTTGACGACGGATCGAAGCGCCGTTCAACTGACGCGGTCGACCCCGCGGTCGCCGGCGGGCGGCCGGCGCGCGGTGTGGGGGACGCACCCCGCCGCCGGCCGCGCCGCGGAGGTGGTCGGTGAAGAGGGGACGTGGTTGCAGGTGAGCGGCTTCTCCCGATTGTTCCGTGCCCGGCAGCCGGCGTCGGTGGAGGTCCGCTGGCAGAACGGGGAGCCGGTGGAGTTCCAGCGCCGGCCGCTGCGGCGCGGGGAGCGGTTCCTGGTCACCGGGATCCGCGAGCAGTGGATCGAGGAGTCGCCGTGGCCGTTCCCGTCGCCGATGCCGGTCGGCGGGGACCGGTTGAGCTGCTGGCGGGTCCTGGCCCGGTCGGTGGAGGAGCCGCAGGAGCCCGCCCGCGAGGTGGTCCTGCGGATGCGCGCCGGGCCGGGGGTCTGGGACCTGGTGCAGAGCAGGCAGTGAACGGCCGTTTCAGGCAGAGAGGAGACGTGGGGATGACCGTCACGACCGGACCGACGACCGGACCGACGACCGGACCGACGACCGGACCGACGACCGGGCCGAGGGCGGGGCCGACGACCGGACCGGCCGACGTGCCGGGAGGCGTCCCGGCCCCGCGCCGCCCCGGTCCGCCCCGCGCGCGGCAGCCCCGGGAGGCCCCGGTCTCGCGGGAGGCGCTGGCGCTGCTGCGCCAGGCCGCCGACTGCCTGGCCGAGGGTCACCGCGAGCCTGATCCGCTGCGCCGTTACCCGGCGGCCTACCTCGCCGCCCTGCGGGCCGGCGCCGCGGTGCTGGCGATGCGGGCGCGGCCGCGACCGCGGCGGGGTGCCCCGCGCGACGTCTGGCAGCTGCTGGCCGAGGTGGCACCGGAGCTGGCGGAGTGGGCGGCGTTCTTCGCGTCCTGCTCCCGCACCCGGGCCGCGGCCGAGGCCGGGATCAGCCGGCTGGTGGGCCGGCGCGACGCCGACGACCTGCTGCGCCAGGCCGAGCAGTTCGTCCGCCAGGTGGGGGAGCTGCTCCCGCCGCGCTGAGGGAGCGCCGGACCCGGCCGGTCAGGACGCGGTGCGGGCGCGTGCGCTGCGCAGCACGCGGCCGAGCAGTGTGGTGAACACGGCCGAGACCTCGCGCGCGCCCGGAGTGTCCCAGGACTGGATCGGCAGGCACGCGCCCTGGGCCTGCTGCACGGCCGAACGGTCCGGCACCACCGTGTTGAACACCAGCGGCCCGAACAGCTCGCGCAGCTCCCCGATCCGGAAGTCGTGTTCGGAGTTGCGCGGGCGGACGCGGTTGACCAGCACCCCGAGCGGCTGGAGCCGGGCGTTGGAGCGCTCCCGCTCGGTCTGGACGGCGTCGAACGCGCGTTGCACGCCGGACACCGAGAACATCGTCGGGTCGGCCACCAGGATCGCCCGGTCGGCCGCCGACAGGGCGCTGCGGGTCAGCTGGCCCAGCGACGGCGGGCAGTCCACGATCACCAGGCGGTACTGCGGCCCGCCCTCGTCGCCGTGCGGGTCGGGGTCGCCCTCGGGGTCGGCGCCGAGCCGCTGCAGGGCCCGGTCGAGCCGGTGCAGCTGCTTGATCCCCGGGTCCGGATGGTTGTGGCGCTCGGTCTGCTCCGCGCCGACCAGGACGTCGAGGCCCTCACCCCAGCCGGACGGGGCGATCGCGCGCCGCAGCACGGCCGGGCGCGGGTCGTCGAGGACGTCGGCGACGGTGGCGGTGGTGGGCTCGGGATCGAGCGCGGTGGTGGCGTTGGCCTGCGGGTCGAGGTCGACGACCAGGGTGGACACGCCGTGCCGCTGCGCCGCGCCGGCCAGACCGAGCGCCACCGTGGTCTTCCCGACACCGCCCTTGAGGCTGAGAGTGGCCACGACCTGCACACGATCAACCTACCGCGTGGACCGACCGTGCCCTCACCCCCGGTCGCCCTGGCGCACTAGGCTGCGCGGTGTGTGTTCGGCGACGCGGGAGCAGGCCGGTGCGGTGCGCGGTGCGGCCGTGCACCGGGCGGTGGAGGCCGAGGTCGGCCGTGTACGGGCGGAGACCTGCGGGGGATCGCCCCGGGTGCTCGACGTCGGCGGCGGCAGCGGGACCTGGGCGGTACCCCTGGCCGCGGCCGGGTGCCGGGTGACCGTGGTCGACACCAGCCCGAACGCGCTGGCGACCCTGGCCCGGCGCGCGCGTGAGGCGGGGGCCACCGACCGGGTGACCCCGGTGCAGGGCGATGTCGACGTGCTGGCCGAGCTCGTACCGGCCGGCGGGGCCGACCTGGTGCTCGGCCACGGGCTGCTCGAGGTCGTCGACGACCCGCGGGCCGCGCTGGCCGCCCTCGCCGCGGCGACGGCCCCCGGCGGCGCGGTGTCGGTCCTCACGGTCGGGCGGCACGGGGCGTTCCTGAGCCGGGTGATGGCCGGACGCCTGGCCGAGGCCCGCCATCTGCTGGTCGACCCGGACGGACGCTCCGGCCCGGAGGACCCGCTGCGACGCCGGTTCGACCCGGCGACCCTCGGTGAGCTGGCCGGCGGCATGGACTCGCTGCGGGTCGAGCTCCTGCAGGGCGACGGGACCCTGGAGGGCTGGTGGACCGGCGACGGCGAGACGACCCCGCGCGAGTTCGACGAGCTCGACGAGCTCGCCTCGTCGGTCCCGGCGCTCGGTGCCGTCGCCCCGCGGTTGCACCTGCTCGCCCGGCGGACGTGACGGTTCGGGCCGTCCGGGCCGTCCGGGCCACCGACGACACCCGTTCGTGACCGACGACACGCCGCACAGTGCCGTCCGCTCGACGATCTCCTCGAAGGTCTTACCCGGTCCGGGTAGTCGGCCGGGACAAGTACTCGTACTCTGGAGCGCAGATGTCCATCTGGGCGTCGTCGTGTCGTTCCGGCACCATGGAAGATGACTCGACAGACCGATTCGTGTGCCGGAGGTGAAGGCATGCCGCTCTCCGAGCACGAGCAGCGACTGCTCGAACAGATCGAGCGGGCTCTCTACGCCGAGGACCCCAAGTTCGCGTCCTCGGTGAGTGGAGGGCGCAGCAAACCCGCCCGACGCCGCCGGATCCAGGGTGCGGTCTTGTTCGTCGTCGGCCTGGTGCTGCTCGTCGTGGGAATCGTGTGGCGGTTGTGGGGTTTCCCGGTGCTCAGCATCGTCGGGTTCCTCGCGATGTTCGGTGGTGGCCTGCTCGCCGTCACCTCGATCGGTGCGAGCGGCAAGGACGACGGGAAGGCTGAGGCGTCGTCCTCGCCCGACGACCCGTCCGACGGCGGCGGTTTCACCGGCCGGATGGAAGAGCGCTTCCGGCGGCGCTTCGAGCAGGAGTAGGCCGCTCCCGCGCACGACCCCCGGGAACACCACGAGAGGGGCGGGACACCACTGCGGTGTCCCGCCCCTCTCGTCGTCGTGGGGCCGGGCCGTGCGGCCGGGCCTGGCGTCAGGAAGCGCTGCCGGCCGGCTCGGTGGACCGGCCCGGTCGCGGGACGGGCAGCACCGACCGGGGCAGCAGCCGTGCCGCGAGCGGTGTCCCGTGCGCGGTGATCCCGGTGCCGACGGCGTCCACCAGGACGTCCAGGGTGCCGGGCCCGGGCGGCGTCCCGCCGTACCACGACGCCTCGACCCGTTCGGTGAGCGCGGACAGGCTCCGGCGCGCCGTCTCGTCGAGACCGTGCGCGTCACCGATGTGCTCGGCGGCGGCGCGGACGGTGTCCCCGGGCCGGGGCGTGACCCCGTGGTCACGCGACACCGCCAGCACCTCCTGCCATGCCGCCGTGGCCGCGCCCTCGCCGCCCGCGCGGGCCAGGGCGGTGCGCCGGCGCCGCTGGTGCCGCCGCAGCAGGAGCGGCAGCGCTCCGAGCAGGGCCAGTGCCAGCACGACGGCGAGCAGGGTCAGCACGGCCGGTAGGCCCGGTCCCGCACGGGTCGCAGCGGGCGCCTCGGCGCCGGGCGGCGGCTCCGCCGGGGCCGGTGCGGCCTCGGGTGTCGGCGGGGCCGGCCGCAGCGCGGGCGGCGGGGGCGTCC
>CBIHNM010000218.1:0-7418 GCA_966211265.1 uncultured Pseudonocardia sp. | reverse complement strand
GGTAGCCGGCCTGCGAGGACGCCTGCTCGATCGTCTGCGGGTCGATGCCCTCGGCCAGCATCGCGACGCCCTCGTTGATGAAGGTGCCGATCACACGGCTGGTGAAGAAGCCGCGCGAGTCGTTGACCACGATCGGCGTCTTCTTGATCCCGAGGGTCAGGTCGAACGCCTTGGCCAGGGCCGCGTCGTTCGTGCGCTCGCCGCGGATGATCTCGACCAGCGGCATCTTGTCCACCGGCGAGAAGAAGTGCAGGCCGATGAAGTCGTCCGGGCGCTCCACCCCGGCGGCCAGCTCGGTGATCGGCAGCGTGGAGGTGTTGGAACACAGCAGCGCGTCCGGCTTCACGACCTTGACCGCCTCGGCGAACACCTCCTGCTTGAGCTTCACCGACTCGAACACGGCCTCGATCACGACGTCGCAGCCGGCGAGGTCGGCGTAGTCGTCGGTCGCGGTGATCCGCGACAGCAGCGCGTCGCCCTTCTCCTGGGTGGTCTTGCCGCGCTTGACGCCCTTCTCGACCAGGTTCTGCGAGTAGGCCTTGCCCTTGTCGGCGGCCTCGCGCGAGACGTCCTTGAGCACGACCTCCCAGCCCGAGAGCGCGCAGACGTAGGCGATGCCCGCGCCCATCATCCCGGCGCCGAGGACGGCGACCTTGGTGGGCGCCCACTTGTCGTGGCCGTCCGGGCGGGACTTGCCGCCGTTGATCGCCTGCAGGTCGAAGAAGAACGCCTTGGTCATGTTCTTCGAGACCTGGCCGCAGACCAGCTCGGCGAAGTAGCGGCCCTCGATCCGCAGCGCGGTGTCGAAGTCGACCTGGGAGCCCTCCACGGCCGCGGAGAGGATGTTGCGCGGGGCCGGCATCGGCGCGCCCTTGATCTGCTTGCGCAGGTTCGCCGGGAACGCGGGCAGGATCGAGGCCAGCTGCGGGTTCGACGGCGTGCCGCCGGGGATCTTGTACTTGGGCTGGTCCCAGGGCTGGGCGGCCTCCGGGTTCGCCGCGATCCAGGCCTTGGCCTTGTCGAGCATCTCCTCCGGGGTGGCGGCGAGCTCGTCGATGATGCCGATCTCCAGCGCCTTGGCCGGCTTGTGCCGCTGGCCCTGCGCGAGGACGTTCATGAACCCGTTGGCGATGCCGAGCATGCGCACGATCCGGGTGACGCCGCCGCCACCGGGCAGCAGTCCGAGGGTGACCTCGGGCAGCCCGTAGATCACGCCCTTGGCGTCGAGCCCGATCCGGTGGTGGCAGGCCAGCCCGATCTCCAGGCCGCCGCCGAGCGCGGTGCCGTTCATGGCCGCGACCACGGGGCGGCCCAGGGTCTCCAGCTTGCGCAGCTGGGCCTTGACCTCGGTGACGTTCTCGAACACCTGCGGCGCGTCGTCCGGTCCGGCCGACGAGAGCGACTGCAGGTCGCCACCGGCGAAGAACGTCTTCTTGGCCGAGGTGACGACCACGCCGGTGATCTCGTCGCGGGCGGCGACGAGCGCGTCGACGACCTCGCCCATCGCCTCCTTGTAGCGGTCGTTCATGGTGTTGGCGCTGCGGCCGGGATCGTCGAGGGTGACGACCGCGATGCCGTCGGCGCCCTTCTCCCAGCGGACGGCCTTCTGCTCGCTCACTGCGTGTTCAGTCCTTTCCTAGTCCGAGGGAGATGCTTAGACGCGCTCGACGATGGCCGCGATGCCCATGCCGCCACCGACGCAGAGGGTGGCCAGGCCGCGGCGCAGCTCGCGGCGCTCCAGCTCGTCGAGCAGGGTGCCCAGGATCATCGCGCCGGTCGCGCCGAGCGGGTGGCCCATCGCGATCGCGCCGCCGTTGACGTTGGTCTTCTCGTGCGAGATGCCCATGTCGCGCATGTAGCGCAGGGCCACCGCGGCGAACGCCTCGTTGATCTCGAACAGGTCGATGTCGTCGACCGTGAGACCGGCCTTGGCCAGCGCCTTCTTCGACGCCGGCGCGGGGCCGGTGAGCATGATCGTCGGGTCCGCACCGGAGAGCGCGGTGGCCACGATCCGCCCGCGCGGGGAGATCCCGGCGGCCTTGCCCGCCGCCTCGGTACCGATCAGGCACAGCGCTGCGCCGTCGACGATGCCCGAGGAGTTCCCGGCGTGGTGCACGTGGTCGATCTGCTCGACCCAGTGGTAGCGCTGCAGCGCGACGGCGTCGAAGCCGCCCTGCTCGCCCATCATCTCGAACGAGGGCTTGAGCCCGGACAGGCTCTCCAGCGTCGCCCCGGCACGGATGAACTCGTCGTGGTCGAGCACGGTCATCCCGTTGCGGTCGGTGACCGGCACGACCGAGCGGGAGAAGTAGCCGTTGGCCCATGCCTTGGCCGCGCGCGCCTGCGACTCGACCGCGAAGGTGTCCACGTCCTCGCGCGAGAAGCCCTCCAGGGTGGCGATCAGGTCGGCGCCGATGCCCTGCGGCACGAAGCCGGTCTGGTAGGAGGTGTCCGGGTCCATCGCCCAGGCGCCGCCGTCGGAGCCCATCGGCACCCGCGACATCGCCTCGACGCCGCCGGCCAGGACCATCTCCTCCATCCCGGAGCGCACCTTCTGCGCCGCGGTGTTCACGGCTTCCAGGCCGGAGGCGCAGAAGCGGTTGAGCTGCACGCCCGCGACGGTGTCGGGCAGGCCGGCCGCGATGGCCGCGGTCTTGGCGATGTCACCGCCCTGGTCGCCGATCGGGGACACGACGCCGAGCACCACGTCGTCGATCGTGGCCGGGTCGAGCTCGGGGAAACGCTTCCGCATCTCGTCGATCAGCCCGATCACCAGGGAGACCGGCTTGACCTCGTGCAGCGAACCGGAGGCCTTGCCCCGGCCGCGCGGCGTGCGGATCGCGTCGTAGATGTACGCCTCGGGGATCTCGCTCATCCGAACCTCTCGTCGGTTGCGTACCGGGCCCGGCGGCAGCCGGAGCCGACATCGGCAGTGCGCCCATGTTCTTCGCACCTTTGTTACAGCAGCACTGTCACATAGGTCAAGGAGTCCGGTCCTCGGTGACCCGTCGCACACCCGTCGGGGTTGCCGGCGGGGCCGGGCGGAGCGCGCACCTGCGACCGGCCGGGACCGCGGTCCATATTACAGCGACACTGTCATATGGGCTGCCGCATGACGTAGCCTTCCGGCCATGGCTGCGCCGACCACCCCCGACCAGGATCTGCTGACGGTCGACCAGCTCGCCGCGCGCACCGGCGTCTCGGTCCGCACCATCCGGTTCTACGCCGGCAAGGGCCTGATCCCGGCGCCCCGGATGCGCGGACGGACCGGCCTCTACGACACCACCCACCGCGCCCGGCTGGAACTGATCGGCGAGCTCTCCGCGCTGGGCTTCACCCTGGCCGCGATCGAACGGCAGCTCGAGCGGGTCCCGCACGAGGCGGGCCCGGAGGAGCTGTCCCTGCAGCTCGCCCTGCTCACCCCGTGGGCCCCCGAGGAACCCGACGACGTCGACCGTGACGGGCTGAACCGCCGGGCCGGCCGCACCCTCGACGACGACGGTGTCCGCGCGCTGGAGGCGCTCGGCGCCCTGACCGCACTCGACGGCGACCGGTACCGGCTGCACGGCCCGACGGCGCTGGCCAGCGGGCTGGACACGCTCGACTCCGGGCTGTCGCCCGAGGTGTGGCGGCGGGCCCACGACATCATCGAGCGGCACACCACGGCGCTGGCGCAGGACCTGATGACGCTGTTCCAGGACGAGATCCTGCAGCCCTACCGCGACCGGGGCCGGCCGGCGCACGAGCGCCAGAAGATCGCCGCCGTGATGGCCCGGCTCAAGCCGGTGACCGTGCACGGCGTGGTCACCGCGTTCGGACGGGCGGTCAACCGCAGCATCCGCGACCGGGTGGCCCGCAGCGGCGACACGCCCTCCTGACCGCGCGTCCGTCCGGTACCGCGGCGGTGACGGTCCTATCCTCGGCCGATGGCCCAGCCCTTCGCCGACGGCACGTTCGAGTTCCCGGTGCGCGTGCGCTACCACGAGGTCGACGCCCAGGGCGTCGTGTTCAACGCCTGGTACCTGGCCTGGTTCGACGAGGCGATGACCGAGTTCCTCGAACACCGTGAGCTGTCCTACGCGGCGATGCTCGACGCCGGCTACGACGTGCAGCTCGTGCACTCCGAGCTCGACTGGCGGCGCGGTGTCGGCTGGGGCGACGACACGGTCGTCGCGGTGTCCACGGCGCGGATCGGGCGCACCAGCTTCGCGCTGGACTTCCAGGTCCTGGTCGCCGGGGAGGACGGCCGCGAGGTCACCTGCGACGCGCGCACCGTCTACGTCGTGATCGCCGTCGACGGGTCCGGCAAGCAGGAGATCCCGCCGATCATCGCGAACGCGCTGGGCGAGCCGAGGCCGCTGCTGCCCGACCGGGGCTGAGCGCTCACCCGGGCGGGGGCCGACCGACCTTCCGGCCGGTCACCGTCCGGCGGCGGGCTGTACCCGTCCCCGCACCTCGCCGAGGGAGAAGCGGGTCCCGTCGGCGCGCGGGGCGGTCGCGGTGAGGACGACCTAGTCGCCGTCGCAGAGGTAGGTACGGGTGGCGCCGCCGGAGAGCACGACCGGCTCCGACCCGCCCCAGGACAGCTCCAGCAGCGAGCCGAACCGGTCCCGCCGCGCACCGGAGACCGTGCCGGAGCCGAGCAGGTCCCCGGCGCGCAGGCCGGCGCCGTTCGACGTCAGGTGCGTGACGAGCTGGGCCGCGGTCCAGTACAGGTCGCGGGCGGGCGGGCTGGAGACGCGGTCGCCCTCCAGGTGCACACCCAGCTCCACGTCCAGGCCGAGGTCGGCCGCGCCGGTCAGGTACGGCAGCGGCTGCGGGTCCCGGGCCGGCGGCTCGGTCCAGGCCGCGCCGAGCTCGTCGATCGGGGTCACCCAGGCCGAGATCGAGGTGGCGAACGACTTGCCCAGGTGCGGGCCGAGCGGGCGGGTCTCCCAGCCCTGGATGTCGCGGGCCGACCAGTCGTTGAGCAGTACCACCCCGAACACGTGGTCCAGGGCGGTGTCCATGCCGACCGGCCCCGGCGCGGAGTCGCCCAGGACGAAGCCGAGCTCGGCCTCGACGTCCAGGGTGCGGGTCGGGCCGTGGTCGCCGCGGCCGCGCTGCCCCGACGGACGGACGACCGGGGTGCCGCTGACCCGCACCGTCCCGGCCCGGCCGTGGTAGCCGACCGGCAGGTGCTTCCAGTTCGGGGCGAGCGGTTCGGCGTCCGGCCGGAAGATCAGCCCGGCGTTGCGCGCGTGCTGCTCGCAGGCGAAGAAGTCGACGTAGTCGGCCACCGAGAACGGCAGCACCGACGTCAGCCCCTCACCCGGCAGCCGGTAGGGGCCGAGCCGTTCCGGGTCGGCCAGCCATCCGGCCAGCCACTCCCACACCTCGCGCCAGGCCGAGCGTCCGGCGCCGAGCAGGGCGTCCAGGTTCGGGGCGGTGAGCAGCTCCGGGTGCGGCCCGCGCTGCGCCGCGGCCAGCGAGCCGACGTCGAGCAACGTGTCCCCGGCCCCCAGCGGCGCGGCGATCCGGGAGTGCCCGGGTCGCCCCGCGCCGGCGACCACGCCGAGCGCGACACCCATCGGGGGCAACGGTTGCGGCGGCGTCGTCATGGGTCGCACCGTACCGACCCGGCCGCCACCGCAGGACGACCTCGACCGTGTGACGGGCCGTCGCCTCAGCGGCGGGCCATCGCCTCGACGAACGCGCCCATCGTGCCGTCGGTGGCGTGCCGGACCCACAGCAGTGTCGCGGTGGCGTCGTCGTCGGCGTAGCGCTCGGCGCGCTCGTGCGCCTCGCGCCGCATCGCCGACTTCGTCGCCGCGAACGTGTCCGACGGGGTCAGCGCGGCCAGGTCGGACGCCGCGGTCACCGCGCGGGCATCCAGGTCGTCCGCGGCCACGACGTGGTCCACCAGCCCGGCCGCGACCGCGTCCTGCGCGGACAGGGTCTGCGCGCCGAGGACCAGCCGCCGTGCGGCGACCTCACCCATCCGGTGCGTCATGATCTCCAGCGCGATCCGCGGGAACGGCACGCCGACCTTGAGCTCGGGCAGCCCGATCCCGGCCTTCCCCTCCGCCATCAGCACGACGTCCGCGGCGGCGGCGAGCACGCACCCGCCGGCGATCGCGTGCCCGTTGACGGCCGCGACGACCGGCTTCCCGAGCGCGAAGGCCGCCTCGAACATCTCGCACAGGGCGGGCAGGAACTGCTGCACGTAGTCGCCGCCGCCGTCGAGGACCCGGCGCAGGTCCACACCGGCGGAGAAGGACCGGCCGGTCCCGGTCAGCACGACGGCCCGCGCGGGGTCCGCGGCGAGCGCGCGCAACACCTGCCCGAGCTCGGTGCACAGCTCGAGGTCCATCGCCCCGACCGGGCCGTGCTCGATGCGCAGTACCGCCACGTCGTCGTGGTCCTCGCGATGGATCATGCAGCTCACCGTAGTGGTAGGTGAGGACTACCGGTCGGCGACTCATCTTGCGACGATCGTCGCTGTCGGACCGTGCTCGGCCTGACACCGTGGGCAACACATGCCACAGTCGCCATAGGCGCAGACATCCCGGTCACCGACGAGCGGAGCAAGTCGACATGGCACAGCACGTACGCGGCGTCGTCGCGAAGTCCAAGGGCGCACCGGTCACGGTCGAGACGATCGTGATCCCGGACCCCGGACCCGGCGAGGCCGTGGTGAAGATCCAGGCCTGCGGGGTCTGTCACACCGACCTGTCCTACCGGGAAGGGGGGATCAACGACGAGTTCCCGTTCCTGCTCGGCCACGAGGCGGCCGGACACGTCGAGTCGGTCGGCGAGGGCGTCACCGACCTGGAGCCGGGCGACTACGTCGTGCTCAACTGGCGGGCGGTCTGCGGCGTCTGCCGGGCCTGCAAGAAGGGCAAGCCCCAGTACTGTTTCGACACCCACAACGCCACGCAGCCGATGACGCTCGAGGACGGCACCGAGCTCTCGCCCGCACTGGGCATCGGCGCGTTCGTCGAGAAGACCCTGGTCGCGGCCGGCCAGTGCACCAAGGTCAACCCGGAGGCTCCGGCCAAGGTCGCCGGGCTGCTCGGCTGCGGCGTGATGGCCGGGCTGGGCGCCGCGGTGAACACCGGCCAGATCGGGCGCGGCGACTCGATCGCCGTGATCGGCTGCGGCGGGGTCGGTGACGCGGCCATCGCCGGGGCGAAGCTGGCCGGTGCCACCACGATCATCGCGGTGGACACCGACCCGAAGAAGCTGGCCTGGGCGCAGGACTTCGGCGCGACGCACACCGTCAACCCCAAGGAGCAGGACACGGTCGAGGCGATCCGTGCGGCCACCGGCGGCAACGGCGCCGACGTCGTCGTCGAGGCGGTGGGTCGCCCGGAGACCTACAAGCAGGCGTTCTACGCCCGCGACCTGGCCGGCACCGTCGTCCTCGTCGGCGTGCC
>CBIHNM010000217.1:0-7444 GCA_966211265.1 uncultured Pseudonocardia sp. | reverse complement strand
CAGCTTCCGTTCCGTGCCGTGCGACATCCGCGGCATGAGTGGCGGGGCTGGGCGGGTGGGCCGGACGGGGCAGGGCGGGGCGGGGCTGGGACGCCATAGAGTGCGGCCGATGACACTCCTGCTCGGCCCCCTGCTGCGCCACGTCGACGAGACCTCCGCCCTGGTCTGGGTACAGGTGGACCGCAGGGCGCGGGTCGAGGTCCTGGGGTGCACGGCGGACACGTTCGAGGTCAGCGGGCTGCACTACGCGATCGTCGAGGTCACCGGCCTCGCACCGGACACCCGCACCCCCTACGAGGTGCACGTCGACGGCGAGCGGGTCTGGCCGCTGCCGAACTCGCCGTTCCCGGGCAGCGTCATCGCCACCCGGGGGCCGACCACCGCGGCCCACCAGCGCGTGGTGTTCGGGTCGTGCCGCTACGTCAAGCTCGCCGACCCGAAGGCGGCCCGCCGGTACGGCCTCGACGCGCTCGACGCCTACGCCACCCGGATGACCACGCTGGACCCGGCGATGTGGCCGACCACCCTGCTGCTGCTCGGCGACCAGGTCTACGCCGACGAGCTGACCCCGCAGAGCCGGCGTCGGATCGCCCGTCGGGCGCAGCGGCCGGACTCCTGGCCCGCCGACGAGATCGTCGGCTTCGACGAGTACTCCGGGCTCTACCGCGACACCTGGTCGGACCCCGAGGTGCGGTGGATGCTCTCCACCGTGCCCACGGCGATGATCTTCGACGACCACGACGTGCGCGACGACTGGAACACCTCCGGGCGGTGGCGCCGCGAGATGGCGGAGACGCCGTGGTGGCGCGACCGGATCCGGGCCGGGCTGGCGGCGTACTGGGTGCACCAGCACCTGGGCAACCTCTCCCCCGCCGAGCTGGCCGCCGACACCACCTGGCAGCGCGTGCAGGCGGCCGAGGGCGACGTGTGGCCCCTGCTGGTGGACATGGCCGACCGCGCCGACGCGGAGGTCGGCACCGGGCCCGACGCGCACAAGGAGGTCCGGTTCAGCTTCTGCTGGGAGCTCGGCCGCAGCCGGCTGATCGTGATCGACTCGCGGAACGGGCGGATCGTGGAGTCCCTGCCGCGCAAGCTGGTCTCCGACGCCGAGTTCGACTGGATCACCGAGCGCGCGCTGACCCCGGGCGACATCGACCACGTCATGATCGGCACCTCGATCCCGTGGCTGCTCCCGCAGGTGATCTCCGACCTGCAGGCGGGCACCGAGAAGGCCGGCAACGCCGGCGGGCGGCTCGAGCGTGCGGCCGAATGGCTGCGGCAGACCGCGGACATGGAGCACTGGCCCGCCTTCGGACACTCGTTCCACCGCCTCGCCGACCTGCTGCGCGAGATCGGCCGCGCACACTCCGGCCGGGTCGCGCCGGCGACGGCGACCGTGCTCTCCGGCGACGTGCACCACAGCTACGCCGCCCGCGCGTTCGTGCACGGACACGAGCCCGGCGCCACCGGCGTCTACCAGCTCACCTGCTCGCCGGTGCACAACGTCGTCCCGGGGTTCATGCGGGTCCTGTTCAGCATCACCTGGTCGCGGGTGTTGGCCCGGGCCAGCACCCGGTGGACCCGCGACACCGGTGCCGAGCGCGCCGGGGTGGCGTGGGAGAAGTGCGCCGGGCCGCTGTTCGGCAACCTGATCGCGACCCTGGAGCTGCAGGGTCGTTCCGGGCGCGTGCGGTTCGAGCGTCCCCGCTCGGCGGCCACCCTGGACGGCGTGGCCGACGTCGCCCTCACCGCGCAGGCCCCGCCGGTCGAGGGCACGGTCACCACCGGCCGCTGACCCCCCGCACCTCCGGCCCCGCGCCGACCCGCGGGACCCGCCCGGCCCGGGGTGTCAGGGGGCGGGGGCCAGGGTGAAGCCGCGGTAGTCGTCGGCGGCGACCTCGTCGCAGATCGCGCGATAGGCACCGACACCACCGATGTAGGGCATGAACACGCGCGGCTTGCCCGGGACGTTCGCGCCCAGGTACCAGGAGCGCGCCCGCGGGTAGAGCGTCGCCTCGCCGACCTCGGCGACGTGGGCGACCCAGTCCTTCTGCGCCTGTGCGGTCGGCTCGATGGTCGTCATCCCGTCCCGCTCGAGCCGGGCCAGGCACCCGGAGATCCAGTCGACGTGCTGCTCGATCGAGACGAGCATGTTCGACAGCACCGACGGGCTGCCCGGCCCGGTGATCGTGAACAGGTTCGGGAACCCGGCGACGCCCAGCCCCAGGTAGGTGACGGGGCCGTCGGCCCACGCCTCGGACAGCGCCACCCCGTCCCGGCCGCGGATGTCGATCGACAGGAGCGCACCGGTCATCGCGTCGAAGCCGGTGGCGAGCACGACGTCGTCGACCTCGACCTCCCCGGCGGTGGTGCGCACCCCGCGTTCGGTGATCCGCTCGATCGGGGTCTTCTTCAGGTCGACCAGGTGCACGTGCGGGGAGTTGAACGTCTCGTAGTAGCCGGTGTCCAGGCAGGGCCGCTTGGTGCCGAAGGGGTGGTCGGAGGGCGCCAGCGCCTCCGCGGTGGCCGGGTCGGTGACCGTGTCCCGGATCCGGTCCCGGATGAACTGCGCCGCCATGTCGTTGGCCCGGATGTCGAGGCCGAGGTCGGCGTAGGTGCGCCGCATGGCCCCGAGGCTGCCCGCGGCCCACGCCCGGTCGAACGCCCGCCGCCGCTGCGCCGCGGTGACGTCCAGGGCGTTCTCGGTGGGCAGCGGACCGACCAGCCCGGCCGGCGAGTGCCGCGCCTGCTCCCGGTAGGCCGCGTAGTCCGCCTTGCGCTCGCGCTGGGTCTCGGCATCGAGCGGGCGGTTGTGCGCGGGGAGGCTGTAGTTCGCCGTGCGCTGGTAGACGGTCAGCTCCGCGGCCTGCCCGGCGATCACCGGCACCGCCTGGATGCCGGAGGACCCGGTGCCGATCACCGCGACCCGCCGGCCGGTGAAGTCGACCCCGGCGTGCGGCCAGCGCGCGGTCGAGTGGACCGGCCCGGAGAACGAGTCCAGGCCGGGGATCTCCAGGTCCTTGGGCTTGGACAGGCAGCCGGTCGCGAACACGCAGTAGCGGGCCGTCACCGTCTCACCGCGCGCGGTGGTGACCTCCCAGCGCGCGAGGCTCTCCTGCCAGACCGCGGCGGTGACGCGCGTGTCGAGCTCGACGTCGCGGCGCAGGTCGAACCGGTCCGCGACGTGCTCGGCGTAGCGCAGGATCTCGGGCTGGCCCGGGTAGCGCTCGGTCCACTCCCAGTCCTGCTCGAGCTCGGGGGAGAACGAGTAGGAGTACTCGAGGCTCTCCACGTCGCAGCGGGCGCCCGGGTACCGGTTCCAGTACCAGGTGCCGCCGATCCCACCCCCGGCCTCGAACACCCGGGCGCTCAGACCCAGTCCGCGCAGGCGGTGCAGCTGGTAGAGACCGGCGAACCCGGCACCGACCACGACGACATCGGGCGAGCCGGGACGACTCAACGGGCGCTCCTTCGCATCGCGAACCATTCCCCCAGCATGCGTCGGCGCGCCCCCGCGCGCCAGGGGCGGCGATCCGGACGTCGTCGGCCCGGCGGGACGCCACCGGTGGTGCGCGGACGCTCAGAACCCGGTGCGCTCCAACCAGCGCGTCCACACCTCGGCGTCGCCGTGCAGCTGCAGGCGCGCGTCGTCGGCGGCGATCCGGCGGGTCACGCCGAGCAGGAGGTCACCCGCCGCGCCGCGGACGGCGGCGTCGCCCTTGCCGTGCCCGTGCTCCCACACCAGCGTGACGCCGCCCTCGGCCGCCTCGCCGCGCAGCAGCCACTCCCCGGCCGCGCCCAGCTCGTCGTCGGTCGCGTGCAGGTGCAGGGTCGCGCCGGCCGCGAGCGGGCCGTCCCCGGCGGGGCGGGCGGCGACGAGGTCGAGCCACTCGGACACGCCGTCCGCGCCCAGGTCCGGCGCGATGTCGAAGGTCCGCCCGAGCGCCAGCGTCACGTCCGCCCGGTGCACCGTGCACTCGTGCAACCGGCGGCGGATCCACCACGCGGCGGGCCGGGGCCCGGTGAAGGTCCAGATCGGGGTGTCCGGGCCGACCGACTCCACGGCCTCGAGCAGCTCCCGCACCCCCTCGCGCAACCACTGCGACTCCGCCTCGGCCCCGCCCTCCGGCGGCCGCCCACCGACGACCTCCCGCGGCGGGAGCACCTCGGTGGCGCGCCCGGCGACCATCTGGGCGGCCCAGCGGTCCCCGCGCCCGACGTGCTTGAGCACCGAGCGCACGTCCCAGCCGGGGCACGTGGGGACCGGTGTGGACGGATCGGCGGCGGCCACGGCGGACGCGAGCCTGTCGTTCTCGGCGGTCAGGGACACGGCGGCGGAACCGGGCGCGGACATGAACGAAATCTAACGTCTTCGGGCGAATCCGCGCGTCTCCGCATGTCGATCTTGCCGCTCGGGTAATCATGACCCATGCCACCCCATCGCGACTGGACGCGACACGGGGTGGGGCGTGCCCTGCTGTGGTGGCCGTTCACCGCTTTCCTCCTCGTGGCGGCGTTTCCCGCGGTCGCGGTGCCGGCGATGGCCGGCTCGGGAGTGCTGCTGGTGCTGGTCGGGCTCGTGGGCGGGGCGGTGAGCAGGCGGTGGCGCGCCCGCAGGCTCCGCCGGGCCGGCCGCACGGTCGGGGCGGCCCCCCGCACCGTCGCCGTCGCGCCGTGGCGCGACGCGGCCTCCGGAGGGACCCCGGCGACGGCCGGGACCACGCACGGGCCCGCCGCCGACCAGGACCCCGACGCCCGGGCGGCCTGAGGGACGACGAGGCCACTGCCGCCCGGTGTGACGCGCTCAGCGATTGCTTGTATGTCCGATACTAGGATGTCAAACTAAATCCGTCGGGTGTCCCCTCTTCGCCCGGCGGGAGGAGCGGGTCATGGTGGACTCGAACGCTGTCAGCACACGGGGTCGGGCACTCCACGTCCCGACGAACCCGATCCGGTTCGTGACCGCGGCCAGCCTGTTCGACGGGCACGACGCGGCCATCAACATCATGCGGCGGATCCTGCAGAAGCAGGGCGCCGAGGTCATCCACCTCGGGCACAACCGCTCGGTCGACGAGGTGGTGACCGCCGCGATCCAGGAGGACGTGCAGGGCATCGCCATCAGCTCCTACCAGGGCGGGCACGTCGAGTACTTCTCCTACCTGGTCGAGCTGCTGCGCGAACGCGGCGCCGGACACGTCAAGGTCTACGGCGGCGGTGGCGGCGTGATCGTGCAGCAGGAGATCGACCTGCTGCACTCGCGCGGGGTCGCCCGGATCTTCTCCCCCGCCGACGGCCAGCACCTGGGCCTGCCCGGAATGATCAACCTGATGATCCGGGACTGTGACGAGGACCTGTCCGCGCAGCCGCCCTCGTCCTACGACGGGGTGTTCTCCGGCGAGACCGCGACGCTGGCCCGGGCGCTGACCCTGGCCGAGTCCGGCGCGCTCCCCGCGGACGTGCGCGAGCGGATCGCGGGCTCCGAGCGGGCGGTCCCGGTGCTGGGGATCACCGGCACCGGCGGCTCCGGCAAGTCCTCGCTGACCGACGAGCTGGTCCGCCGCTTCCGTCTCGACCAGGAGGACAAGCTCCGGATCGCCGTGCTGGCCGTGGACCCGACCCGGCGCAAGGGCGGCGGCGCGCTGCTCGGCGACCGGATCCGGATGAACGCGCTCTCCGGCGACCGGGTGTTCTTCCGCAGCCTGGCCACCCGCGGCACCGAGGGCAGCCTGCCCGAGCGTCTCGGCGACGCGATCTCGGTGCTCAAGGCGGCCGCGTTCGACCTGGTGGTCGTGGAGACCCCCGGCATCGGTCAGGGCGACGCCGGCATCGTGCCCTTCGTCGACAACTCGCTGTATGTGATGACGCCCGAGTTCGGTGCCGCCTCGCAGCTCGAGAAGATCGACATGCTGGACTTCGCCGACGTCGTGGCGATCAACAAGTTCGAGCGCCGCGGCGCCGAGGACGCGCGCCGCGACGTCGGACGCCAGCTCGTGCGCAACCGCGAGGAGTTCGGCGCGAGCTGGGAGGACATGCCGGTCTACGGCACCTCGGCGGCGACGTTCAACGACGACGGCGTGACCGCGCTCTACCACCACCTGCGCGACGTCCTGGCCGACAACGGCCTGGTCACCGGGGAGGGCCGGCTGGCCCGCACCGAGCGCAAGACCTCCACCGAGTACGCGGCGGTGATCCCGCCGGAGCGGGCGCGCTACCTGGCCGACATCGCCGAGACGGTGCGCTCCTACCACTCCGACACCGAGTCCGCGGCCGGCGCCGCACGAACCCGCCAGCACCTGCGCACCGCGCGCGAGCTGGTCGCCGGGTCGGCCGTCAGCGGAGTCGAGGACGCCCTGGCCGAGGCCGAGAAGGCCCTGCCGGGCGAGACCGCCGAGCTGCTCGAGCAGTGGCCGGCGACGGTCGAGGAGTACTCCGGCGACGAACTGGTCTTCACCGTGCGGGACAAGGAGATCCGCACGAAGCTGACCAAGGACACGCTGTCCGGCAACCCGGTGCGGCGGGTGTCGCTGCCCAAGTACACCGACGACGCCGAGCTGGTCCGGTTCCTGCGCAAGGACAACCTGCCCGGGTACTTCCCGTTCACGGCCGGGGTGTTCCCGTTCAAGCGTGAGGGCGAGGACCCGGCCCGGATGTTCGCCGGTGAGGGCGACCCGTTCCGCACCAACCGCCGGTTCAAGCTGCTCTCGGCCGACTCCGAGGCCAAGCGCCTCTCGACCGCGTTCGACTCGGTGACCCTCTACGGGCACGACCCGGACACCCGGCCCGACATCTACGGCAAGGTCGGCACCTCGGGCGTCTCGATCGCGACGCTGGACGACCTCAAGGCCCTCTACGACGGCTTCGACCTCTGCTCGCCGACCACGTCGGTGTCGATGACGATCAACGGCCCGGCCCCGACGATCCTGGCCTACTTCCTCAACACGGCCATCGACCAGCAGGTCGAGCAGTTCCGCGAGGAGCACGACCGCGAGCCCGACGCCGCCGAGCACGAGGAGCTGACCGCCTACGCGCTGGCCAACGTCCGGGGCACGGTGCAGGCCGACATCCTCAAGGAGGACCAGGGGCAGAACACCTGCATCTTCTCCACCGAGTTCTCGCTGCGGATGATGGCCGACATCCAGGAGTGGTTCATCGCGCACAAGGTGCGCAACTTCTACTCCGTCTCGATCTCGGGCTACCACATCGCCGAGGCCGGGGCGAACCCGATCAGCCAGCTGGCCTTCACCCTGGCCAACGGGTTCACCTTCGTCGAGAGCTACCTGGCGCGCGGGATGGACATCGACGAGTTCGCGCCGAACCTGTCGTTCTTCTTCTCCAACGGCATGGACGCCGAGTACACCGTGATCGGCCGGGTCGCCCGGCGGATCTGGGCGGTGGCCATGCGCGCGCGCTACGGCGCGGGCGGGCGCGCGCAGCAGCTGACGTA
>CBIHNM010000216.1:0-7459 GCA_966211265.1 uncultured Pseudonocardia sp. | reverse complement strand
CGAAGCCGTCCATCTCGACGAGCAGCTGGTTCAGCGTCTGCTCGCGCTCGTCGTGGCCGCCGCCGAGGCCGGCGCCGCGCTGGCGGCCGACCGCGTCGATCTCGTCGACGAAGATGATGCAGGGCGAGTTCTGCTTGGCCTGCTCGAACAGGTCCCGCACGCGCGAGGCACCGACACCGACGAACATCTCGACGAAGTCCGAACCGGAGATCGTGTAGAACGGCACGCCCGCCTCGCCGGCCACGGCACGGGCCAGCAGCGTCTTACCGGTCCCGGGCGGGCCGTAGAGCAGCACGCCCTTCGGGATCTTGGCGCCGAGGGCCTGGTAGCGGCCCGGGTTCTGCAGGAAGTCCTTGATCTCGTAGAGCTCCTCGACCGCTTCCTGGGCGCCGGCGACGTCGCCGAAGCTGGTCTTGGGCATGTCCTTGTTGAGCTGCTTGGCCTTGGACTTGCCGAAGCTCATCACCCGGTTCCCGCCGCCCTGGGAGTTGTTCATGAACCAGAACAGCACCAGGAGCAGCAGGGCGAGCGGGATCATCGTGATCAGCAGCGTGGTCAGGAACGAGTCCTGCCGGACGACGGTGTTGTACTCCGGGCCGCCCTGCGCCTGCTGCAGCGAGCTGAAGATCTGTCCCGCGGACTGCGCCGGGTACTGGGTGATGATCTGGGTCTCGCCGTTCACCGGGGTCCGGAGCGTCAGCCGCAGCCGCTGCTCCTTGTCCTCCACCACGGCGTCGGTGACGTTGCCGTCGGAAATCTGGGCCAGCGCCGTCGACGTCGGGACCTGTGTGAAGCCGCGGGTGTCGTCGAACAGGGTGCTGAAACCGAAGTAGATCAGGAGCGCGAGAAGGATCCAGATCAGAGGATTGCGGAGCAGGCGCTTGCGGTCCATGCAACGTCGGCCTGGGTGGCCTTCACCTTCCCGAGAGTGGTTCACCAGCCGATGGCTACCGGCGCACGACACACCGACCGGCACTGACCCGCCAGGATAGCTGCCCGCATCGATGAGTGCGGCGGGCGGACCCCGTCGGTTCCCGGCCCGTACGACCGGTTCCCCCGCACAACGCCCCGCCCGGCCACCGCGTTCCCGGATCGGGGCGCGCGGCGGGGACGGCGAGGGTGTCCCGCCGCACACCCGCGGCGGCCGATGTGAGAGCTTCTCCCGTACGGGTGATCGCGGGGCCACGTACCGCGACCGGAGCGTGGACGGGGGCGGCATGGCACTGGCCTCGGCGCGGCGCCTGCGCACGGCCTCGCTGCTGGCCACGGGGCTCCTCCTGAGCGGCACCTCGGCCACGCTCTACGAGGTGCCGACCCTCTCCGCGGCCCCCACCCTGTCCGCCGGCGTCTCCGCCGCGACCGACGACCGCGTGACGACCTTCACCGGCCACCGCTCCCCGTTCGACCCGCTGGGCCTGGTGGCCCCGGTCGCCGTCCCCGCCGGGGCGGCCGCGATCCGCCCGGGCGCGGTGACCGAGACCGCGGGGGCCGGGCTGTGCACGGCGAACTTCGTGTTCACCAGCGGGGACCGGCTACTGCTCGGGCAGGCCGCACACTGCGGCGGCACCGGAGCCGACACCGAGACCGACGGCTGCACCTCGTCCACCGTCCCGGTCGGCAGCCCGGTCACCGTGCGGGGAGCCGGCGAGCCGGTCGTCGCGACGATGACCTACAGCTCGTGGGTGACCATGCAGCAGCGCGGCGAGCGGGACCCGGACACCTGCGCCTACAACGACCTCGCGCTGGTCGAGCTGCCTCCGGAGGCCGCGGCGCGCACCAACCCGACGCTCCCGTTCTTCGGCGGCCCCGTGGGCGTGCACGACAGCGGCCTGGACCCCGGTGCGGCCGTGTACGGCCTGGCCAACCCGCAGGGGCCCGACGGCTCCCGGGTGCTGCGCCCGCGCGCCGGGACCGGCGGCGAGGACGTCGGCGGCGGCTGGGGGCACACCGTCTACACCTCGGCCCGGGGCGTGCCGGGCGAGTCCGGGGCTCCGCTGGTCGACGGGTCCGGCCGCGCGGTGGGCCTGCTGTCGAGCCTGAACGTCGGCGGTGGGCGGGAGAGCATCGAGTACGCCGACCTCTCCCGGGCCGTGGACTACGCCCGCCGCAACGGGGGGCCGGCGGACCTCGCGCTGGCCACCGGGACCGAGCCGTTCACCCCGGCGCCGCCGGGCGTGCCCCCGGCCGACCTGGCTGCTCCGGCCGGGCCGCCGGTCGCCGCCGGCCCCTGAGCCGGCCCCGGCCGGACCGGCTCAGGCGTAGACGGTCGGGGACAGCGTCCCGATGTAGGGCAGGTCGCGGTAGCGCTCGCCGTAGTCCAGCCCGTAGCCGACGACGAACTCGTTCGGGATGTCGAAGCCGACGTAGCGCACCGGGACGTCGACCTTGATCGCGTCCGGCTTGCGCAGCAGCGTCACCACCTCCAGCGAGGCGGGCGAGCGGGCCTGCAGGTTGTTCATCAGCCAGTTCAGCGTCAGCCCGGAGTCGATGATGTCCTCGACGATCAGGACGTGCCGGCCCGCGATGTCGCGGTCGAGGTCCTTGAGGATCCGCACCACGCCCGACGAGGACGTGGACGAGCCGTACGAGCTGACCGCCATGAACTCCAGCTGCACCGGCACCGGCAGCGCGCGGGCGAAGTCGGTCATGAACATGACCGCGCCCTTGAGCACGCCGATCAGGACCAGGTCGGTCTCCCGCCCGCCCACCGGTCCGCACCGGTCGGAGTAGTCCGCGGCCACCTGCTCGGCGATCTCGGAGATCTTCTCCCGGACCTGCTCCTCGGTGACCAGGACCGAGGAGATGTCCTCGTCGTACAACCGTCGTCCCCTCGTCGGTGCCCGGTCCACGGTGGCCCCGCCGGCGGGATCATCCGCCGATGTCAGTGCCCCGCTCCGCCCCGGACGTGGCGTCGCAGCACGAGCCTGCCACGCGCGCGGACCAGGTCCAAGCCACCGCCCAGCGCCGGTCCACCCTGGCCCCGCCACCGTCCGACGAGGTCGTCGGCGGCCCGCAGGTGCTCGTCGGTCAGGGCCCGGACACCGTGCTCGCGCAACCATTCCCGCAGCACCCGGCGTCGGACGGCGGCCGGGACACCGGTCAGCGGGTCGACCCGCAGCGCGGGGCCGTCGAGGTCCGCGCGGCCGCCCCGGGCCCCCGGATTCCGGTCGGCGGTGTCACCGGAATCACCGGACGGATCAGCCGTGGCAGGTCCGTCTGGTGACGCGGGCGCGCCCGCGCGGTCACCGTCGGTCGCCTCGGCGCGGACCCGGTCGGCCCAGACGGTCAGCGCGTCGTCGTCCTCGCGGAGCTGGGCCGCGGTCCGGGCCAGTGCCGGGGCGACGCCGCCGGCGAGCACGTCGTCGAGCAGCGGGAGCGCCTCGCGGCGGATCCGGACGCGGGTGAAGCGCGCCTCGGCGTTGTGCGGGTCCTGCCACGGCACCCGGCCGGCCTCGGCGCAGGCGGCCTCGGTGACGGCGCGGCGGACCCCCAGCAGCGGGCGCAGCCAGGGTGCCGACCACTCCCGCATGCCGGCCAGCGAGCGGGCGCCGGAGCCGCGGCCGAGCCCCAGCAGCACCGTCTCGGCCTGGTCGTCGAGGGTGTGCCCGAGCAGTACCGGCGAGGCCGGGTCCGGCCGGGCCGCCTGCAGCGCGGCGTAGCGGGCCTCACGGGCCGCGGCCTCCGGGCCGCCGGCGCGTCCGACTCCCACGGTGCACACCCGCGCGGTGACCCCGGTCGCCGAGAGCTCGCGCGCCAGCGTGGCCGAACGCTGCGCGGACCCGTCCTGCAGCCCGTGGTCGACGACCACCGCGTGCACCCGGGCGCGGTCCGGCGCCAGCGCCGCGACGGCCTCGAGCAGGGCCGTGGAGTCCGCGCCGCCGCTGCACGCGACGACCGTCGGGGCGTCGCGGACCGGTGCGGGCAGGCGGTCCAGGGCCGCGCGCACCGCGGTGCGGATCTCCCGGGAGCTCATCGCGGCGCCCCGGCGGTCAGGCGACCCGTCGCAGCCACTCCTGCGGGCTGTCCAGCTCGGCGCGGGTGGGCAGGGTCTGCGGGGACTCCCAGATCCGGTTGAACCCGGCCATCCCGATCTCGCCCTCGACGTGCCGGACGAACGCGGCACCGACGGCGTACTGGCGCATCTTGGCCTCCACCCCGAGCAGGGTGCGCAGGAGGCGGTCGATGATCCCGCCGCCGCGGCGGCGGGCGGTGAAGCGCTCCCGGATGACGTCCACGCTGGGCACCACCCGCGGCCCGACGGCGTCCATCACGTGGTCGGCGTGGCCCTCCAGCAGCGTGGTCAGCGCCAGCAGGCGGTCCAGGACGGCCTTCTGCTCGGGGCCCTGCAGGAGCTCGACCAGTGCCAGCGGGTCGCCTCCGGTCCCGCGCAGGGATCGGATCGCCTCCGGCAGCCGGGCCAGCTTCGCCGCGTCCGGCTCCCGGATCGAGAGCAACTGCCCGACCTGGTCGGAGAAGTAGTCGCGCAGCCAGGGCACGGCGGTGAACTGGAGACGGTGGGTGGCCTCGTGCAGGCAGACCCACAGCGCGAAGTCCTCGCTGTCGACCCCGAGTGCCTGCTGGGCGGCGTAGATGTTCGGCGCGACCAGGATCAGCCGGCCGGCGCCGTCCGCGCCGCCGAACGGGTCGTACTGGCCGAGCACCCGCGCACCGAGGTAGGCCAGCAGGGCGCCGACCTGTGCGCCGGCCGTCGTCCCGGTCACGGCGCGGGCGAGCCGGGGCGTGTGCGGCAGCCTGGCGTCCGCGGTGAGCGCGGCCATGCCGTCCAGGGCGGCGTGCGCCCAGGCCGGGCGGTCCAGCACGTCGGCGGGCAGCAGCGGCAGCCCGTCACCGAGACCGGTGGTCTCCCGGACGTGGCCCTCGGCGGTGGCCGAGTCGGTGCGCAGCCGCGCGACGAGCTCGGCGGCCACCGACGGGTCGACCTGCGGTCCGGCCGCCATCAGGCGGGTCGCCGCGCCCTTGGCCAGCGACCAGTTCACCGGTAACCCGTGGTCGACCGCGCCGGCACCGCCCGTACCGACGATGCCGGATCGGGTCGCCGCGGCCGGGCTCGTCGCGTTGTCCATCGGCCCAACGCTACCCGCGCCCCGGTGCCGCCGACGGGCCCCGGACGGCGCCCCGCCGGGCCGGGTCGTCAGCTACGGCACCCGCAGCGGCTCAGCGCTGCGGCGATGGCGTCGAGCTTCGGGCGCGCGTCGGCCGGGGACGTTCCGTTGGAGATGAACGCGAACACCAGCAGCCGCCCGTCCACGTCGCTGACGACCCCGGCCAGGCTGGACGCACCGCTCAGGGTGCCCGTCTTGGCCCGGACCACCCCGCGGCCGGCGACCGCGCGGCCGTCGGTGAACCGGTCGGCCAGCGTCCCGCCGCCACCGGCCACCGGCAGCCCGGTCAGGATCGGCCGCAGGTACTGCACGTCGTTCGGGCTCTGCGAGACCGCCGACGCCGAGGCCAGCACGGACCCGAGCAGCGCGGTGCTGATCCGGTTGTCCGGGGACAGGCCGCTGCCGTCGTTGAGCACCAGTCCCGCGGTGGAGTAGCCGGCCTGCGACAGCGCCGCGGAGACCTCCTTGGCCGCCCCGGCGAACGAGGGGTCGCCCTTGCGCGAGATCGCCACCTGGCGGGCCATCGCCTCCGCGGTGACGTTGTCCGACGCGGTGAGCATGTACTCGACCAGGCTGGCGATCGGCGGGGACGCGACGCTGCCCAGCGCCGGGGAGTTCGGCACGGCCCGTCCGGTCTCGACGTTCTCCGCCCCGAGCGCGTCGGCCAGCGCCTTCCCGGCCGCGGCGGCCGGGTCGTCGCTGCGCGGGCCGTCCTGGATCGTCGGATCGGTGCGGCCGCCGTCGAGCATCAGCGCGCTGATCGGGGCGACGTCGCCGCTGCCGACGTCGGCGGGGTCCCAGCTGGGCGCCAGCTCCGGGCCGGTCCACAGGCCGGCGTCGGTGTAGACGGTGGAGATGGGGCGACCCACGGACTTCTTGACCTGCTCGGCGAGGTCGTCGATCCGGGCCGGCTCCGGGTAGACGGAGTCCTTGCCCTCCGGCAGCGCCGTCAGCGACGGGGCGCCGCCGCCGACCAGGACGACCGAGTCCGGGGTCGGGCCGGCCACGACCTTGGTCGCCAGCCGGTCGGTCGGGTTCAGGCTCAGCAGCGTCGCGGCGGCGGTCAGCAGCTTCGTGACCGATCCGGGGACCATGCCCTCGGTGGAGCCGCGCTCCCACAGCGGCGGGGTGCCGCGCGGGGCCGAGGAGTCCAGCACCACGCCCGAGAGGTCGCCCAGCTCCGGCGCCGACGCCGGGCCGGAGAGGACCTTGGACAGGCCGCCCTGGGTCGGCACCGGCGCGGTCGGGGCGAGCGGGCTCAGCGCGGGGATCGGTACCGGCGGATAGGCCGAGGCGGCCGGTGCGCCGAGTCCCAGATGTGCCCGGGTGGCCGGGCCGGCCAGCGCGACCGCACCGAAGAGGCCCGCGAGCACCGCCACCACGACGGCGATCACGGCAGCCCGGCGGGTACTCCGCTCGCGCCAGCCACCGATCGGTCCGTTCGGTCGGCGATGCCTGCGTCCCACCTGCTCCGCCTCCTGTCGTCAGGGACCCGACGCACGCCCGGGCACCTCGTCGGCGCCAATGCGACGCAGCGCACAGTGCGACCGGTCTGCACCGGCGCGTCCACGGTCCATCACACTAGGGGAAGCACCGAATCCGCCCACCCGATCGTCACCGGTCGGGTGAGGCGCGAAACCGACCTCCCGACAGGAGCAACGAATCGTGGACTTCGACGTCACCATCGAGATTCCCAAGGGTGGCCGCAACAAGTACGAACTCGATCATGCGACCGGCCGGATCAAGCTGGATCGCACCCTGTTCACGGCCACTCAGTACCCCGCCGACTACGGGTTCATCGAGGAGACCCTCGGTGAGGACGGCGACCCGCTGGACTGCATGGTCCTGGTGCAGGAGCCCACGTTCCCGGGCTGCCTGATCCGCGCCCGGGCGATCGGCATGTTCCGGATGAAGGACGAGAAGGGCGGCGACGACAAGGTCCTCTGCGTCCCGACCGACGACCCCCGCCAGGAGCACCTGCGCGACATCCACCACCTGGCGGAGTTCGACCGCGCGGAGATCCAGCACTTCTTCGAGATCTACAAGACGCTCGAGCCGGGCAAGAGCGTCGAGGGCGCCACCTGGGTCGGCCGCGCCGACGCCGAGAAGGAGATCCAGGTGTCCTGGCAGCGCGCGAAGGACGCCGCGGAGGAGGGTGAGGGCCCGCTCGCCGGGCACTGATCCCCGGCCTTCCGGTCAGGCCGACCGATGTGATCCGCGTCGGAGCCCGGCCCCGGACCCCGGGCGGCGCCCCCGGGGGGCGGGCCGGCGCCCCGCGGGGGCCCCCCCGGGTCGGTCGGCGGGGCACACCATGTCGAAGATAGCCGCGCGGCCCA
>CBIHNM010000215.1:0-7469 GCA_966211265.1 uncultured Pseudonocardia sp. | reverse complement strand
GCGCCGCCCGGTCGAGCCGTTGCTCCAGCTCCGGTGACAGCCCGGCCGTCAGCTCTTCCAGCTCTGCCAGGTAGTCACGCCGCGCCATCAGCAGGAACGCGTGCGCCATCATCGGTTCGGACAGCCGGGCGATCAGCGCCGCGGCCCGGCCGGCCGGGTGCGGTATCGCGCCCATCACCTCCAGCGGGGCGACGTCGCGGGCCGCATCCTCGGCCGCGTGCTCGATCGTCGCCCGGGTCCCGTCGATCAGGTCCGCCAGTGCGGTGCAGGACTGTCCGAGAGCGCGGGCACCGGCGGGGGCTGCGTTGAACAGTGGATCCGCGGCGCACGGGGTGAACCGGGACGCCCAGTACGTCCGCATGGCCGAGAACGTCTCGCCGGTGTTGTGCGCGGTCAGCGTGCGGAACGCGGAGTCGGCGGAGTAGGCCGCGTCGTCGAGGGACTCGGCGAGCGCGTTCCACGCGGTCGCGGCCCGGCGCAGGATCGCCGGATCGCCGCCGGGCCAGTACTCGGCCCGCACCCCCGGTGCCTCGCCACCGGTGTGCCCGGTGGCACCGGGCGGGCCTGCCGGGTCGGCGGAGCGGGGCCGTGGCTGCGGCAGCCGTTCGGGCGACCCGCGGGCGTCCGGCGTCGCGGTGTGGTCGGCGGCCAGATAGCCGTCGCCGGTCGCGGTCAGCCGCGTCGCGATGTCGTGGGTGGTGGCCGAGACCGCGCCGCCGGCGGCCCACGCCGCCCGTGCCACGGCGTCGTAGCGGTTCCGCCAGGCGGCGAGGACGCCGTCGTCACCGGCCATGGCGGCGGTGCGGGCGAGCGCACCCGAAGCGGCGCCCCGGGACCGGGCCACGCCCTCGTGCACCCGGCCGAACGCGGAGGCGGTGGCGGTGACGTCGCCGATCGACACGGAGAAGCCGCCCGATGCCACCACGGCGACCAGAGTGAACGGACGGGCGGCGGTGCACGCCCGATCCGGCCCGGTCCGTTCCCGACCGCACAGCACCGGCACCGGTGCGCGCACGTCCTCGGGGCCCGGACCGAGCGCACCCGGAGATCAGCTCACCGGTGCGGGCGACGCCGGGCCACGGTCACGAGCCAGACGGTGTTCAGCACCAGCCAGGCACGCTGCCAGAGCCCGTTCGCCTCACCTCCGGTGCTCAGCAGCAGCACCACCGACACGGGCGCGGCAACGACGCTGAGCAGCGCGACTACCTTATCGGCAGAGCGGCGAGAAACGGCCACCGCGAGCATCGCGAGAACCAGCGCCACCTCGTAGGCGGTCACCGCGTATCCGTGCACCGACGACTGCAGGTCGCCGATCCGGTTCCCCGGCGTGAACGAGCAGCCGGCGGCGTCGAGCGGGCACCCGACCCGGAACGCCGCGATCATCAGCCCGGCCAGACCCGCCGCCGCCAGCGGCCCCGCCGGACCGCCCCGCACCGACCACGCCGCCGCGAGGTGCGCCAGGCCCAGTACCGCGATCGCGGTGATCCCGAGTACCGCCACCGACGACCCGCGCCCGGCCAGGCTGGAGACGTAGTCCTGGCGGAGCGAGTAGCCCGGCACGACCGCGCCGGCGGTGAGGCTGAGGGCCCAGAACAGGGCGACCCCGGCCGTCGGGAGGACGGCCCGCGTCACTCCGCCGCGGCGAGGTCGGCGTGCTCGGCCCGCAGCTCCCGCTTGAGGATCTTGCCGCTGGGGTTCTTCGGCAGGGCGTCGGCGAACACCACGTACTTGGGCCGCTTGTACCCGGCCAGACGCTGCCTGGCGTGGGCGTTCACCTCGTCGACGGTCAGGGCGACGCCCTCGCGCGGCACCACCACCGCCGTCACGGCTTCGATCCAGTGCGGGTGGCTGACCCCGAACACGGCGACCTCGGCGACGCCGTCGAGCAGGTAGAGCGCCTCCTCGACCTCCCGGCTGGCCACGTTCTCGCCACCGGTCTTGATCATGTCCTTCTTGCGGTCGACGACCGAGAGGTGCCCCTCGGCGGTCATCACCCCCAGGTCACCGGAGTGGAACCAGCCCCCGGCGAACGCCGCCGCGGTCTTCTCCTCGTCGCGGTAGTAGCCCAGGGCGGTGTGCGGGCTGCGGTGCACGATCTCGCCGACCTCCCCGGCCGGGACCGTCTCGCCCGCGTCGTCGACGACGCGCGTCTCCACGTTCAGCGACGCCCGACCGGCCGATCCGGCGTGCGAGAGCTGCTCGTGCGGGCGCAGGATCGTGGCCAGCGGGGACAGTTCGGTCTGGCCGTAGAAGTTCCAGAACGCCACGTCCGGCAGCCGGCGGGAGAGCTCCTGCAGGACCTCGACCGGCATCGCGGCCGCGCCGTAGTAGCCCTTGCGCAGGCTGGACAGGTCGGTCGAGTCGAAGTCCGGGTGGCGCAGCAGCGAGATCCACACCGTCGGCGGGCAGAACAGCTTCGTCGCCTTCTCGCGCTCGATCGTCGCGAGCAGCGTCGCCGGGTCCGGGCCGGGCAGGATGATGCTGGTCGCGCCCAGGTAGACGTCGACGGAGAAGAAGCAGTCCATCTGCGCGCAGTGGTACATCGGCAGCGAGTGGATCTCGACGTCGTCGCGCTCCATGCCGCCGTCGACGATGCAGGACACGTACTGCGCGATCAGCGACCGGGACGGCAGCATCACGCCCTTGGGCCGGGACTCGGTGCCGGAGGTGTACATCAGCCGCAGCGGGTCGTCGTCGCCGACGGCGACGTCCGGCGCGCCCGGGTCGCCCTCGCCGTCGATCCAGGTGTCGACGTCGGTCCAGCCGTCGGCCACCGGGATGCCGGCCAGCGGGATCCAGCCGCGGACCGGGGCGTCCACACCGGCGATCTCGAGCGCCTCCTGCGCGGTGGCGCCCAGCGCGTCCTCGGTGACCATCGCCGTCGATCCGGAGTGTTCGAGGATGTAGGCGATCTCGGCGGGGCCGAGCATGAAGTTCACCGGAACCAGGACCACGCCCAGGCGCGCCGTCGCGAACGTCAGCACCGCGAACTGCCAGCTGTTGTGCGACAGCAGTGCCAGCCGCTGCCCCCGGGTCAGGCCCTGGCCGGCGAGGGACCGCGCGCACCGGTTCACCGCGGCGTCGAACTCGGCGAAGGTGACCCGGCGGTCGCCGGCGACGATCGCGAGCTTGTCCGGGTAGCGGCGGGCCGTGCGGTGCAGCAGGTCGCCGAGCGAGTGCTGCCGTGCACTGGCGATCGCGGCGTCCGTCTCGCGGGTGAAGGAGGAGAACACGTCGTCGGGCATGGCCGGATCATGCCCGAACCGCCGTCGGGGTTCGAGCCTTACCGCTCGGCCAGCGACGCGAGGGTCCGCAGCTGGCGACGCATCATCAGCAGGTCGCCCCACGCGATCGCGACGGCGGCGACCCGGCGGACGTGGTTGTCCGCGGAGACGTCGAGCCGGGCCACCAGGCGGCTGCGGCCGGGCCCGGCCTCGAGCACGCGGTAGGTGCAGGCGACCGGGCCGAGCACCCGGTTGCCGGCGACCGCGGTGATCTCGCGGTCCGGCACGTACCCGCTGATCCGGAACATGAGCAGGAACCGCTGCCCGGTGGCCAGGCGCTCCACTCCCGGGGTGAGCGTGCGCGGGCTGCGGCGTCCGAGGTTGTCCACCAGGTCGTAGCTGTAGGGGGCCACACGCAGCTGGCACAGCCACCGGAACACCGCATCCGGCTCGGCCGCGACGTCGACGGCGCGGACCAACCGCCGGGCGCGGCCCGGGACGTGGTCGCCGCACGGGAAGTGGGCGTCGACCTCGTCCGGTCGCGCACCCCAGATCCACGGCAGCCCCACCCGTCCAGGGTGCCTCAGCCCACCCGGGCCGGGCGCCCCGGGGTGATCACGTCGCGTCCGGGCCGGTCGAGCGACCGTCGGCGGTGGCCCGTGGCCTGCGGACTGGACAGGCACGGCAGGATCTGCACACCGGACCCGACGGTGAGGGTCCGGCCCCGCCGTCCGAGGAGCCCCCCGTGAGTACCGACGCCCGACTCCGCGAGCTCACCGACGCCGGTGTCGCCGGCCTGACCGTGTCCTGGGCCGACAACAACGGCATCCCGCGCTCGCGCACGGTCCCGATCTCCGCGCTCGACTCGGTCGCCGCGACCGGCATCGGCGTGACGTCGCTGTTCGCGGTGTTCGACAGCTCGGACGCGATCACCTACTCCCACCCCGGCCTGTCCACCCCCTCCGGCGACATCCGGCTCGTCCCGGACACCGGCCGGATGGTCCAGCTCGCCGGGCAGCCCGCGCTCGCCTGGGCGCCGGGCAACCTCGTCTCCGCCGACGGCACGCCGTGGCCCTACGACCAGCGCGGCGTGCTGCAGCGCCAGGTCGCCGCGCTGGCCGAGCAGGGCCTCACGGCGCTGGCCGGGTGGGAGCTGGAGTTCACGCTGCACCGGGCCGACGGCGAACCCGCCCACCGGGGCCCGGCCTACGGGCCGGCCGCGCTGTGCGAGATCGACGAGTTCGTGGCCGCGGTGCTGCGCGACTTCGCCGCCAACGGGCTGCCGATCAACCAGCTGCACGCCGAGTACGGCCCGGCGCAGATGGAGCTCTCGCTCTCCGCGACCGACCCGGTGACCGCCGCCGACCAGCAGCTCCTGGCCCGCCAGACCCTGCGCGCGGCGGCCCGTGCGCACGGCCTGACGCTCAGCTTCGCGCCGCTGCCCTCGACCGCGCACGCCGGCAACGGCTGGCACCTGCACACCTCGCTCTGGCGCGGCGAGGAGAACCTGCTCGCCGGCGGGCCGGACGGGCCCGGCCCCGAGGGCCTGGCCTACGTCGCCGGGCTGCTGCGCGACCTGCCGGCCGTCGCGGCGGTCACCGCGCCGAGCCTGGGCTCGCTGGCCCGGCTGCGGCCCGGGTTCTTCGCCGGCGCCTACGCGTTCTGGGGAGTGGAGAACCGGGAGGCACCGCTGCGCTACGTGCCCGGCACCGACTTCCTCGGGCAGGACCGGGCGAACCTCGAGCTCAAGACCTCGGACGCCTCGGCGAACCCGTACCTGGCCCTGGCCGTCGTCCTGGCCTGCGGTGCGGCCGGGGTCGTCGAGGGCCTGACCCCGCCCCCGGCCTTCGACACCGATCCGGGCACCTGGAGCGGGGACGAGCGCGCGTCCCGGGGGGTCTCGGCGCTGCCGCGCACACCCGACGAGCAGGAGGCCGCGCTCTGCGCCGCGGGGCGGATCGGCGCGGTGCTGGGCGAGGAGCTGCTCGGCGCGTTCCGGGCGGTCCGCCGCGCGGACGCGGACGCCGCGGCGGGCAAGGAGCTCGACGACGTGCTGGCCGGCCTGCGCGACCGCTACTAGCCCGGCGTCCCGGCAACGCCTGCTGCCGCGCTCATCCCGGGGTCGTGGAGCTCCGGCGGTCCGAGCCCCCCGGGTGCGCGGCGGCCGGGGTCGGGGACGCGGTGCCGGTCGGCTCGTCGCGCCCGCGCAGGACGACCGGCTCGCCGGGCTCCCAGTGCCGGGTCTCGGACTCCGCCGCGGCGTCGACCGCCCGCTGCGCGGCGACCACCCCGCTCGGCACGGTCTTGGCCAGGTCGGTCAGCCGGGCCGCCTCGTTCACCGGGTCACCGATCACGGTGTACTCGAAACGGCGCGGGTCACCGACGTTGCCGGCCACCGCGTCACCGGCCGAGACGCCGATCCCGGCCGAGATCTCGGGCATCTCCGCGGTCAGGCGCTCGGCCAGCCTGCGGGCGGCGGACAGCGCCGCGGTGGGCGGGTCGGGCAGGTCGAGCGGGGCACCGAACACGGCCAGCGCGGCGTCGCCCTCGAATTTGTTGATCCACCCGCCGGCGTTCTCCACGCACTCCACGACGATCCCGAAGAAGCGGTTGAGCACACCGACGACCTCTTCCGGCGGGCGGCGGGTGGCCATCGCGGTGGACCCGGTCAGGTCCACGAACAGCACTGCGATCGCGCGCAGCTCGCCCCCGAGCTGGATCTCCTCGGAGCGCTTCGCGGCCGCCTCGGCGACGTCGCGCCCGACGTGCCGGCCGAACAGGTCGCGGATCCGTTCCCGCTCGCGCAGGCCCTCGACCATCGTGTTGAACCCGGCCTGCAGCTGCCCGAGCTCGGTGTTGTCATAGACCGGCACCCGGACGTCGAGGTCGCCCTCCTGGAGCCGGGCCAGCGCCCGCCGCACCGCGACGATCGGGTCCGACATGGCCCGGGCCGCCCCGACCGTGGTCAGCAGCCCGGCGCCGACCGCCGTGCCCCCGATCGCCAGCATGGTGACCGCGAGCTGGGTGGGCGTGGAGTCGCCGTAGATCAGCGAGACCAGGCCGGCCAGCATCAGCCCGATCATCGGGACGGCCGTGCCGAGCGCCCAGAACCCGACCGAGCGCAGCATCACCCCGGTCACGAACCGGCGCCGCCGCGGCGGGGAGCCGGAGAGCACGCGGGCCGCGGACCGGCGCAGGATCCGCTCGACGAGCAGGTAGCACAACGAGCACGTGGTGATACCGCCGATCGCCGTCGTCGCCGACACCGAGAACGCCAGGCGCCCCGAGTACTGCAGGTTGAGCCCGCCGAACAGCAGCACCGCCGACAGCCAGAGGACGGCCAGCATCTGCACGATCCGGGACGGGCCGTGCAGCACGATCATCCGTGCCCGCCGGTCCGGGTCCTTCGCGCGCCGGGCGACGGTGAACCGCCTGCGCCCCCAGTAGAGCCCCAGCGGGAGCGCGATCAGCAGGAAGATCCCGAGCACGCCCAGGTTGTGGATCCGGACCGGGATCTGGTCGGCGACGTCGTCGCGCGGGAGCACGAACGCGACCAGCACCAGGACCACGGCCACGCCACCGACGTTGGCCATGACGACGACGAGGCCCAGCAGCAGCCGCACCTGCCATCCGAGGACCGAACGGCCGGGGATCTGGCCGTCGTGTTCCGTCATGTCCACAGATCCTAGGCCGAACGAGTGAGCGCGCCCCGGGCGCACGGCGTGCCCGGTCAGTGCTCGAGCAGCTGCCGGAGCCGGGCGAGGTCGGCGGTGACCATCGCCGCGTCGCGCTCGAACTCCTCGTCGTCGACCCCGTGGGCCCGGCGCAGGCTGAACACGATCTCGGCACCGTCGGGGTGGGCGGTCACGCGCAGCGGGTTGTGCGTCACCTCGCCCGAGGGCAGCTCGACGTCGTGGTCGAGCACGCCCCACTCGTTGGCCGGGGCGAAGGTGACGGTGACGGTGCCCATCGGCGACTCGGCCCGCCACCGGCCCCCGACGTGGGCCACGCTGCCGCTGAGCCCGGCCGCCCAGCGGGGCAGGTTCGCCGGATCGGACGCGAACGCGTAGACGGCGGCGGGCTCGGCGGCGATCACGGTGCTGACGTGGCGGGACTCGCGGCTCATGGCCCCCATCCTGGCCGCCGGAGCGCCGCGGGGTCGTGAACGGATCGGTCAGGCCCGGTCGCGCAGGCCGGCCAGGCGCCCGACGGCCTCGGTGAGCACCTCGTCGCGCTTGCAGAACG
>CBIHNM010000214.1:0-7484 GCA_966211265.1 uncultured Pseudonocardia sp. | reverse complement strand
GGACCGGGCCGGGCCCACCCGAAGCTGCGGTCCACCGCCCGGCCCCAGTTCTCGTGCTCGCGGCGGCGCAGATCCGGGTCCATGTCGGGCTCCCAGGCCGCGGCCCGGTGCCAGTTGCCGCGCAGCACCTCCAGGTCCGACCAGTAGCCGACGGCGAGCCCGGCCGCGTACGCCGCGCCCAGCGAGACCGCCTCGGACCCCAGCGGCCGCTCCACCGGCACGCCCGTCACGTCCGCGATGAACCCCATCAGCAGGTGGTTCGCCGTCATCCCGCCGTCGACCTTGAGCCGGGTCACCGGCAGGCCGGAGTCGCGGTTCATCGCGTCGAGCACCTCCCGGGTCTGCCAGCCGGTGGCCTCCAGCACGGCCCGGGCGAGGTGCCCGCGGTGGATGTAGGACGTCAGCCCGACGATCACCCCGCGCGCGTCCGGGTGCCAGCGCGGGGCGTAGAGACCCGAGAACGCCGGCACGACGTAGCAGCCGCCGTTGTCCGGCACGCTCATCGCCAGGGTCTCGATCTGGGCCGCGGTGGAGATCATCCCGAGGGCGTCGCGGAACCACTGCACCAGCGACCCGGTCATCGCGATCGAGCCCTCCAGCGCGTAGACGGGGTCGTCGCCGAACAGGTAACCGACGGTCGGGATCAGCCCGTCGGCGGATCCGGCGATCCGGGAGCCGGTGTTCTTGAGCAGGAACCCGCCGGTGCCGTAGGTGCACTTGGCCTCACCGGGGGCGAAGCAGGTCTGCCCGACCAGCGCGGCCTGCTGGTCGCCCAGCGCCCCGGCGACCGGGACCCCGTCGAGGACGCCGGTGCAGTGCCCGTAGACCTCGGAGTTGGACCGGATCTCGGGCAGCATCGCGCGCGGCACCCGCAGCGCCTCGAGCAGCTCGCCCGACCACTGCAGCGTGCGCAGGTCCATCAGCATCGTGCGGCTGGCGTTGGTCACGTCGGTGACGTGACGGCCGCCGTCGGGGCCACCGGTGAGCCGCCAGATCAGCCAGGTCTCGATCGTGCCGAACAGCACGTCCCCGGACTCGGCGCCCTCGCGCGCTCCCGGCACGTGGTCGAGCAGCCACTGCAGGCGTGGACCGGCGAAGTAGGTGGCCGGCCCGATACCGCTGATGCCGGTGTAGAGCCCGGCCTGGCCGTCGGACACCAGGCGTTCGACGATCGTGTCGGTACGGGTGTCCTGCCAGGTGATCGCCCGCGCCAGCGGGATGCCGGTGTGCCGGTTCCAGACCAGTGTGGTCTCGCGCTGGTTGGCGATCCCCAGCGCGGCCACGTTGGACGGTTGCAGCCCGGCCCGGCGCAGGGCGGCGGGAACGACGCGGGTGACGTTGCGCCAGATCTCGAGCGCGTCGTGCTCGACCAGTCCGGGACGCGGGTAGTGCTGGCGGTGCTCACGCTGGGCGACCGCGACCATCCGTCCGGAGCGGGTGAACAGCAGGCACCGCGTCGAGGTCGTGCCCTGGTCGATGGCCGCGACGACGCGCTCCCCCGCCGGGTCCCCGCCGCTCACCCGCCCGCCCCGGTCCCGGGCACCCGCCGGCCCGCCGTCACCGCTCCGCCTCCAGGCTCGCCGCGATCTCAGCGGCCGCCGAGGTGAGCGCGACCAGCGGGTCCGGGCGCGCCCGGCCGTCGGCGGAGAACAGCTCCTCCAGTGGCGCGCCGAGACCGAGCGCGGCCACCGTCAGGCCGCCGCCGCTGCGCACCGGCACCGCCACCCCGCCGATCCCCGGCTCGTAGCCGCCCTCGTCCGCCGCCCAGCCGCGTCGACGTGTCTCCGACAGCACCCCGGCCAGGCCCGCGGCGGTGGTGACGGTGCGCCGCGTGTAGCGCTCGAGCTCGGCCGGTGGGCGGGCCGCGACCGGCGCGAACGCGAGCAGGCACAGCCCCCAGGCGGTCGCGTGCAGGGGCTGCACGGTGTTGGTGCGCAGTCGCTGCGGGGTGCCGTCGGGACGGAACACGTGGTGCACGACCCCCACCCCGTGACCCTCCGGGACACCCACGAACACCGCGCAACCGGTCGTCGCGGCCAGGGCGTCGGCCCAGTTCATCGCGCGCGAGCGCAGGTCGTGCCGGTCCCAGGCGGAGCCGAGACGGGTCAGGCCGTCCCCGAGGCGGTAGCGCCCGGTGAGGGGATCCTGGCCGACGAGGTCCTCGTCGCAGAGCGTGCGGACGATGCCGTGCGCGGTCGGCCGGGGCAGGTCCAGTGCGGCCGCCAGCTCCCCCAGCCCCAGTGGCCGCCCGGCCCCGCCGAGCAGGCGCAGCACCGCCGCGGCCCGCTCGATGGACTGGATCGGCTTGGCCACCCGCCCGAGCGTAGTGACGATCTCGACGTCCCGGTGGCGGCACCCGCGGGAGCGATCTCCACGGGCTGGCGGGCCGGGCGATCGGACGCCTGTCGTTCGGCATTGCCGAACATCGCACGTTGTCGAGGGGACCGGCCGTCCATAGCGTCCGCATCCGACGGGGTCGACCGGCTCCGCGAGGGGGACCGAGAGGCAAGTTCGATGACGAACTCCAGGGAGCCCAGCCTTCTGGGACAACTCAGTGCCGAATTCGCCGGCACGATGATCCTCATCCTGTTCGGCGCCGGCGTGGTGGCCCAGGTCGCCACCAGCTCCGACGGCAGTCTCGGAGATCACGACTCGATCGCGTGGGCCTGGGGCCTGGGCGTGACGTTGGGGGTCTACGTCGCCGGCCGCATCTCCGGCGCGCACATCAACCCGGCCGTCACGATCGCGCTGGCCGCGTTCCAGGGATTCCCGTGGCGCCGGGTCGGGCCGTTCGTGCTCGCCCAGACGGTCGGCGCCTTCGTGGGCGCGCTGATCGTGCGGGTCACCTACTCCGACCTGATCCGGGCGGCCGATCCCGGACTGACCTCGAAGACCCAGACCATCTTCGCGACGCTGCCGGGCAACGGGACCGCTCCGGTCAGCATCCCGATCGCGTTCACCGACCAGGTCGTGGGCACGGCGATCCTGGTGTTCGTGATCTTCGCGCTGACCAACGCCCGGAACAACCCGCCGCTGGCCAACCTGACGCCGGTCGCGATCGGCCTGCTGGTGGTCGGGATCGGGATGGCCTGGGGCGCGAACGCCGGCTACGCGATCAACCCGGCCCGTGACTTCGGGCCGCGGCTGGCATCGTTCGTCACCGGGTACGGCACCGCGTGGGTCGACCAGAACGGGACGCCGTACTGGTGGCTCCCGATCGTGGCGCCGATCATCGGTGGTCTGCTGGGCGGGCTGATGTTCACGGTGCTCATCGAGCGCTACATCCCGGCCGAGGAGGCCCCACAGCCCGTCGGCCGCGAGTGAGGCCCACCGCACCGAAGTCCGCACACCCCCGACACAGCTAGGGAGAGCTCAATGGCCGAGTTCGTCGGAGCCATCGACCAGGGCACCACCAGCACCCGATTCATGATCTTCGATCACGGCGGCAACGAGGTCGGCCGCCACCAGCTCGAGCACGAGCAGATCCTGCCGCAGGCAGGCTGGGTCGAGCACAATCCCGTCGAGATCATCGAGCGGACCAACGCGGTCTGCCAGTCCGCGCTGAACTCCACGAAGCTCGCCGCGAGCGACCTGGTCGGCCTGGGCATCACCAACCAGCGCGAGACCACCGTGGTCTGGGACCGCCGGACCGGTCGCCCGCTCTACAACGCGATCGTCTGGCAGGACACCCGCACCGACCGGATCGCCACCGCGCTGGAGCGCGAGGGCAAGGGCGAGGTGATCCGCCGCAAGGCCGGCCTGCCCCCGGCGACCTACTTCTCCGGCGGGAAGATCCAGTGGATCCTGGAGAACGTCGACGGCGCGCGGGCCGCGGCCGAACGCGGCGACGCCCTGTTCGGCAACACCGACACCTGGGTGATCTGGAACCTCACCGGCGGCGTGGACGGCGGCGTGCACGTCACCGACGTGACCAACGCCAGCCGCACGATGCTGATGAACCTCGAGACCCTGGACTGGGACGACGAGCTGCTCGGCTTCTTCGGCGTCCCGCGCTCGATGCTCCCCGAGATCAAGCCCAGCTCGCTGACCGCGGGCTACGGCAGCACCCGCGCCGGGTCGCTGGGCGGCGAGGTGCTGATCACCGGAGACCTCGGCGACCAGCAGGCGGCGACGGTCGGGCAGGTGTGCTTCGCCCCGGGCGAGGCCAAGAACACCTACGGCACGGGCAACTTCATGCTGCTCAACACGGGCAACGAGCTGGTCCGGTCGGAGAACGGGCTGCTGTCCACGGTCTGCTACAAGTTCGGCGACGAGCCGGTCGTCTACGCGCTGGAGGGCTCGATCGCGGTCACCGGGTCGGCCGTGCAGTGGCTGCGCGACCAGCTCGGGATCATCTCCGGCGCGTCGCAGAGCGAGTCGCTGGCCCGTCAGGTCGACGACAACGGCGGGGTCTACTTCGTCCCCGCGTTCTCCGGGCTCTTCGCCCCGTACTGGCGCAGCGACGCCCGCGGCGCGATCGTCGGGCTGTCCCGGTTCAACACCAACGCCCACCTGGCCCGGGCCACGCTGGAGGCGATCTGCTACCAGAGCCGCGACGTCGCCGACGCGATGTCGGCCGACTCCGGGGTCGCGCTGGAGACGCTGCGGGTCGACGGCGGCGTCACGGCCAACGAGCTGTGCATGCAGATCCAGGCCGACGTGCTGGGCGTCCCGGTCTCGCGTCCGGTCGTGGCCGAGACCACGGCGCTGGGCGCGGCCTACGCGGCCGGGCTGGCCGTCGGGTTCTGGTCCTCGACCGACGAGCTGCGCGAGAACTGGAACGAGGCCCGCCGCTGGGAGCCGACCTGGAGCGAGGATCAGCGCCAGGAGGGGTACGGGAAGTGGCGCAAGGCGGTCGAGCGGACGCTCGACTGGGTGGACGTGGGCTAGAAGACAGTTCCGGGGCGGGTGGACGGGTCCGGCGAGGGGTATCCCGGAGTCTGTACCCACGGCCCGCTCCGCGCGCACCACGAGAACGACGCCGTGACCGGCGGGTCCCGCCGGTCACGGCGACCATCCCCGGCCGGGCCGTGACCGGCCCGCCCGGGATCAGCAGTCGGGAAGGTCTGATCATGAAGTCGGTCGAGCTCTCCCCGCAGGCCCGAACCGGGGCGCTGCGGGCCATGGGGTCCGGTGAGCTGGACGTCCTCGTCGTCGGTGGCGGGGTCGTCGGCTCCGGTGCCGCGCTGGACGCGGCCACCCGGGGGCTGTCGGTCGGGCTGGTGGACGCGCGCGACTTCGCGTCCGGCACCTCGAGCCGGTCCTCCAAGCTCATCCACGGCGGCCTGCGCTACCTGGAGATGCTGGACTTCCGGCTGGTGGCCGAGGCCCTGCAGGAGCGCGGGCTGCTGATCCAGCACCTCGCCCCGCACCTGGTGCGCCCGGTGCCGTTCGTCTACCCGCTCAAGCACCGCATGTGGGAGCGCTTCTACGCCGGCGCCGGCGTCGCGCTCTACGACACGCTCGGGCTGCTGTCGGGACGCTCGCGCGGGCTGCCCCGCCACCGTCACCTCACCCGGCGCGGGGCGCGCCGGGTGGTGCCGTCGCTGCGCCGCGACGCCCTGGTCGGGGCCCTGGAGTACTACGACGCGCAGGTCGACGACGCCCGGCACACGATGATGATCGCCCGCACCGCGGCCGCCTACGGGGCGCACGTGGCGACCCGGGCGCGGGTGGTGGGGCTGCTCAAGGACTCCGGGCGGGTGGTCGGCGCGACCGTGCAGGACCTGGAGTCCGGCGAGCGGATCGACGTGCGCGCCAAGCAGGTCATCAACGCCACCGGGGTGTGGACCGACGAGACCCAGGGCCTGGCCGGGGAACGCGGGCAGTTCAAGGTGCGGGCGTCGAAGGGCATCCACCTGGTCGTCCCGCGCGACCGGATCCGCGGCGACGCCGGGCTGATCCTGCGCACCGAGTCCTCGGTGCTGTTCGTGATCCCGTGGGGCCGGCACTGGATCATCGGCACCACCGACACCGACTGGGACCTGGACAAGGCCCACCCTGCGGCCAGCGCGGCCGACATCGACTACCTGCTGGCCCACGTCAACGAGGTGCTGGAGCAGCCGCTGACGCACGACGACGTCGAGGGCGTCTACGCCGGGCTGCGGCCGCTGCTCTCCGGGGAGTCCGAGGCGACCTCGAAGCTCTCCCGCGAGCACGCCGTCGCGACGCCGGTGCCCGGCCTGGTCGTCGTGGCCGGCGGCAAGTACACGACCTACCGCGTGATGGCCCGCGATGCCGTCGACGCGGCCGTGCACTCGCTCGACGCCAAGGTGCCGAAGTCCTGCACCGAGGACGTGCCGCTGCTCGGCGCGGAGGGCTTCGCCGCCCTGCGCAACTCGACGCTGCTGCTCGCACAGCGCAGCGGGCTGCGCCCGGTCCGGATCTCGCACCTGCTCGGCCGGTACGGATCGCTGATCGACGAGGTGCTCGCGCTCCTGGTCGAGGACCCGACGCTGGCCGAGCCGCTGGCCGGGGCCGAGGACTACCTGCGCGCCGAGGCCGTCTACGGCGCCTCCCACGAGGGCGCCCGGCACCTGGAGGACATCCTCGCCCGGCGGACCCGGATCTCGATCGAGACCTTCGACCGCGGCGAGGGGGCCGCCGAGGAGGTCGCGCGGCTGGTCGCGCCGGTGCTGGGCTGGGACGAGGAGCAGATCGCCCGCGAGGTCGACCACTACCGCAAGCGGGTGCTGGCCGAGCGGGAGAGCCAGAAGATGCCCGACGACGCGACCGCCGACGCCGCCCGCCTGGGCGCGCCCGACGTCGTGCCCGTGAGCGGCTGACCCATCCCGAACCCACCCGAGCGCACCCCCGACGGCCGCTACGTCGTCGTCGGGGGCCGCCGGTGGCGGGCGGCGGACCCGGAGCTCGCCGACGGCGTGCGGGCGCGGTTGCAGCACCATCTCGGCGTCGCCCGGGCGGCCGTCCGCTCCGGGCGCGCGGCCGGTGACGACGACGCGGTGGCCGCCGCCCGGGACCGCGTCGGGCTCGCCAAGCGCGGGCTCGGCGAGCGCGGCGAGCCGTGGTGGGACCTGCCGCCGGGCGAGCGCCGCGCGCGTGCGGACGAGGCGGTCGCCGAGCTCGACCGCCGGGAGGACATCCGCTGAGACCGCCGTTCCCATGCGGACCGGACCTGTCCGCATGGGTTCGTAACGTTCTCCTCGTCGGACCGAGTCCCCCGGTTCCGGGCTCCACCAGAGAGGCAGATCCCATGAACGCTCCCGCCACCTCCCCCGCGACCGGCCTCACCGGCGAGCGCGCCGAGCTGCTCACCATGCTCGAGCGGCACCGCGCGTTCCTGCTGCAGACCGCCGAGGCCCTGACCGAGGAGCAGGCCCGCACGGCGAGCACGGTCAGCACGCTGACGATCGCGTCGCTGCTCAAGCACGTCGCCGACACCGAGGAGCAGTGGATGGCCTTCGCCGTGCGCGGCGCGGAGGCCTTCGGCTCCGGCGACGAGGCCGACGCCGGCGAGTGGGAGG
>CBIHNM010000213.1:0-7512 GCA_966211265.1 uncultured Pseudonocardia sp. | reverse complement strand
CCTGGGGGTCCGCGCTCATCGGCCCATCATCGCGGCCGGGCGCGCGCGGCCCCCGCTCAGGTCCACGCGCCGCCGCGCGGGCGGGCCACCGGCCGTCGCGACGGGACGACCGGGGAGCCCGACGGCAGGTCGGGCACTCCGTAGAGCTCCAGCAGGCCGGCGCCGCGATCGGTCCGCTCGACCACCGTGTGCCGGCCCTCCCGGCGCCGGGAGACCAGCCCGTCGGCAACCAGCGCGGAGATCTGGTGGGTGGCCGTGGCCGGTGCGAGCCCGACCGCCGAGGCGAGCCGCGACATCGTCCACGGCGTCCCGAGCAGGCGCAGCAGCGTCGCCCGGACCGGCGTCAGGAGCGCGGCGAGACCGCCCTCGTCCTCGGTGGCGGGGACCGGGGCGGGGTACCCGAGCCACACCATGCCGGGCCGGTCCAGATTGCTGATCGAGACGTCCACACCGGACAGCAGCGGGGCGAGCACCACCGTGTGCCGGCTCGCGTCGAGCTCGGTGCCCTCGGGGTCCGGGAACTCCAGCACCCCGTCGACGATCCGCCCGCGCGGGTGCGCCCGGGCCAGCACGATGTCCAGCGCTCCGCGCGCGGCGGCCGTCCCGACCCGTTCGATCTCCCGCCCGCGGCGGCGGTCCTGGCCCTGCCAGACCGGCTCGACCAGGTGCCACACCGTCTCCAGCGCCGCGGCGGTGTCGGACAGCCACCGCCGCGCGGCCCCGGCGACCTCCGACCAGTGCGGCGGCGGGTCCCCGGCGTAGGTGAGGTCGAGGTCGGCGTGCAAGTCGGCCGCCGACATCGACCGCAGGCGCTCCAGCTCCTCGGCGACCGTGGTGTCGCGGTCCGGGGCGGCCGGCGTCAACGCCTCCGGCGCCAGCGAGCTCCCCGGGACCACGAGCCGGGACACCGCGTGCAGCTGCGCGCCGGTCCACCGTTCCCCGACCGTCGGACGGCCGCCGCGCACCTGTGCCGCGGCCGCGGCACAGGCGAGCGCCAGCACGCTCGTGTACGGATCGACGGTGACCCGGACCGTCGCGTCGGGATGTACACGGACCCGGCTGACCGTCCCGGAGTTCATCGGCCCCTCCACCCACGCCGCCCGATCGGCGGCGCCCCGCGACGACCTTAGCCGGGAACACCGTCAGGAACCCGTGGAATCTTCGAGCCCGGCGGGGTGGCCGGGTCAGGCCGCGCGCACGGCATGCACCCTCGCCTGCCGGTAGCGGTCGAGCACCGTGCCGACGACGGCCGGGTGCACCCCCAGCGGTCCGGCCACCACGTCCGCGCCGCACCCGCGCAGCCGATCCTGGAACACCCCGGGTGCGAGCAGCCAGGAGGCCACCGCGACCCGGTCCGCCCCGGCCCGGCGCAACGACTCGACCAGCGCGACGACCCCGGGCCGCCCGGTCGCGACGAAGCCGACCCGGACCGTGCGCCCGACCGGTGCCGCGAGCATCCGCGCGGCCTGCCGGACCTGGGCGACCGCTCCCGGCTCGGACGACCCCGCGGCGGCGAGCACGACGGCGTCGCCACGACGGTGCCCGGCCAGGCGGAGCCGGTCGAGGGCCGCCGCGACCGGCCCCGGGCCGGGCCCCAGGGCCGGGGTGATCGGGAACCGGTCCGGGTCCGCGCCCGCCGCGCGCAGCTGCGCGGGCAGGTCGGACCGAACGTGGTAGCCCGCGGCCAGGAACGCCGGGCACACGACGGCTCCGGGACGGCCCTGCGCCCTCAGTCCGGCGACGGCTTCCCCCACGGTCGGTCCCCGGACGTCGACGTAGCAGACCCGCACGTCCAGCCCCGGTTCGGCGACGGCGGCCGCCGCGGCCAGCCCGCGCACCACGGTGTCCGCGCCGGCGCTGCGGCTGCCGTGCGCGACCAGCAGCAGCGGGACCTGCGCGGTGGGCGGCCTCACCGCACCCCGTCCCCCTCGGCCCGGGTCTCGCCCGCGCACGACCCGCCGGGACCGGTCGACCCGGTGCCGGGCTCCAGGGCGAGCCGGTAGCCGCGGCGGACCACGGTCTGCACCAGCCCGGGCTCGCCGAGCGCCTGGCGCAGGCGTGCGATCGCGTTCTCCACGGCGTGCTCGTCGGCCGCCCCGCCGGGCTGCGCGGCCAGCAGCTCGCCCCGCGGCACCACCCGCCCCGGACGGCGCGCCAGCGCGCGCAGCAGCGCCATCGGCGTCGGCGGGACCGGCCGCAGGACGCCGTCGACCAGCACCGCGTGCCCGCGCAGCTCGAGCCGGTGCGCGGCGACCGGGAGCCGGCGGGCCCGGGTCGGCGCCGCGGACTCCAGGGTGCGCACCATGGCGCCGAGGCGGGAACGCTGCGGCTGCAACGTCGGGACCTCCAGCGCCTCCAGCGGGGCCGCGGTCACCGGCCCGACGCACAGCGCGAGCACCGGCCCGCGCAGCGCGGCGACCACCTCATCGTGCACGCCGAGCTCCCCGGCCCGGGCGAGCAGCCCGGCCACGGCGGGCGCGCTGGTGAACGCGAGCATGTCGATGCCGCCGGAGAGCGTGCCGGTGATCAGACGGTCCAGCGGCGCGAGGTCGAGCGGCGGGGCCCAGCGGTACACCGGGATCGTGACGACCTGTGCCCCGGCCAGCTCGAGCGCCTCGACGACGTCGCGCAGCGGCTCGCCGTGCAGCTGCACCGCGATCCGGGCGCCCTCGACACCGCGCGCCAGCAGGTGCTCGAGCACCTCGGCCGTGGACTCCGACTCCGGCGACCACGCGTCGACGAGCCCGGAGGCGCGGATCGCGCCGCGCGCCTTGGGCCCGCGGGCGAGCATCTCGCCGCGTCCGAGCGCGGCGAGCAGGTCCTCCCCGATGCCCCAGCCGTCGGCCGCCTCCATCCAGCCGCGGTACCCGATGCCGGTGGTCGCCACGGTGATGTCGGGCGGCTCGGCGATCAGCGCGCGGGTCGTGGACTCCAGGTCGGTGTCGTCGGCGAGCGCGACGATCCGCAGCGCGGCGCCCTGCTGGATCACCGCCCCGCGGCGCTCGAGCATGGTGGCGAGCTCCTCGGCACGGCGGGCCGCGGTGATCCCGACCGTGAATCCGGCCAGCGCGGGCACGGGCTCGCCGGGGACACCCGTACCGGGTGTCGGGTCCTCGTCCGGTTCCGTCACCGGGCCTCCGTTCCTCCGGCCGGGGACGGCGCGGGAACGGGCCGGGTGCGGCGCGTCGTCGCCCGGGTCCGGGCCGTCACCCTAGCCCGATCTGCAGGTCGCCGTCGTGCACCCGGACCCGGTAGGACCCGATCGCCACGGCCGGGTCGTCGAGGGCCCGTCCGTCCCGCAGGCCGAAGGCCTGCTTGTGCACCGGCGAGCTCACGGTCGGCACGCCGGCCCGGTCGCCGACGATGCCGCGCGAGATCACCGCGGCGCCGGAGTAGGGGTCGAGGTTGCCCACGGCGTGCACGACGTCGCCGCCGGTGCGGAAGATCGCGACCTGGGTGTCGCCGACCAGCGCGGCGACCCCGCGGCCGGGCTGCAGCCGGTCCAGCGGGCAGATGTGCAGCCAGCCGGTGACCTCGGTCCCTGCCCGGGCCGGCGGGCGGCGCGGCCCGGGAGCCACGACGACGGGAGCCGCGGGGCTCCCGGGGATTCGGGCGACTGTCACGAGCGCACCTCCGGTAGTCCGATCAGGACGGGTTCGGTGTCGCGGGGCGCGGGCACGTTCTGGCCCCGCTCGGCGACGAAGCTGATCGAGGGGTCCGGCGTGTCCGGGGCGTTGACGAAGGAGACGAAGCGGGACAGCTTCTCCGGGTCGTCGAGGACCCCGCGCCACTCGTCGGCATAGGACTCGACGTGGCGGGCCATGGCCGCGTCGAGGTCGGCGCCGATCCCCAGCGAGTCCTCGACGAGCACGGCGTGCAGGTGCGCGAGCCCGCCCTCCATCGCCTCGATCCACGCCGCGGTGCGCTGCAGCCGCTCGGCGGTGCGCACGTAGAACATCAGGAACCGGTCGATCGTGCGGACCAGCGTCTCTGAGTCCACATCGGACACGAGCAGCTCGGCGTGGCGCGGGGTGAACCCGCCGTTGCCGCCGACGTAGAGGTTCCAGCCGGTCTCGGTGGCGATCACCCCGAAGTCCTTGGAGCGGGCCTCGGCGCACTCCCGGGCACAGCCCGACACCCCCGCCTTGAGCTTGTGCGGGCTGCGCAGCCCGCGGTAGCGCAGCTCCAGCTCCACCGCCATGCCCACCGCGTCCCCGACGCCGAAGCGGCACCAGGTGGTGCCCACACAGGACTTCACGGTGCGCAGCGACTTGCCGTAGGCGTGCCCGGACTCGAACCCGGCCTCGACCAACCGGCGCCAGATGTCGGGCAGCTGCTCCACCCGGGCCCCGAACATGTCGATCCGCTGCCCTCCGGTGATCTTGGTGTAGAGCCCGAAGTCGCGCGCCACCTCGCCGATCACGATCAGCCCCTCGGGCGTGACCTCGCCGCCGGCGACCCGCGGCACCACCGAGTACGTGCCGTTGCGCTGGAGGTTGGCCAGAACGTGGTCGTTGGTGTCCTGCAACGAGGCCCGCTCGCCGTCGAGGACGTGCTCGTTGTAGAGCGTGGCCAGGATCGAGGCGACGACCGGCTTGCAGATCTCGCAGCCGGCCCCTCGCCCGTGGTCCGCGACGAGCGCGGCGAACGAGGTGATCCCGGCTCCGGCGACGATCTCGAACAGCTCGGCGCGGGAGTGGGCGAAGTGCTCGCACAATGCCGTCGGGACCTCGACGCCCTGCCGGGTGAGGATCCTGGCCAGCGCCGGGACGCAGGACCCGCAGGTCGTCCCGGCCCGGGTGCGGGCCTTGAGCGCTCCCACGTCGTGCGCGCCGTCGTCGATCGCCGCGCACAGCGCGCCCTTGGTGACCGCGTTGCACGAGCAGATCTGCGCGGAGTCCGGCAGCGCCCCGGCGTCCGGCTCCGCTCCGCCCTTCGAGATCAGCGTGACCGGGTCCTCGGGCAGTGCGGACCCGACGAGCGGGCGCAGCGACCCGTAGCGCGACGCGTCTCCGACCAGCACACCGCCGAGCAGCGTGCACGCGCCGGTGTCGGTGCCCGCGTCGCGCCCGGTGGCGACGACGAGCTTGGCGTAGGTGCCGGCGACCGGGTCGTCGACGACGATCTCCCGCGCCCCCTCGGTCGCGGCGTGCGCGTCCCCGAAGCTGGCCACCTCGACCCCGAGCAGCTTGAGCCGGGTGGACATGTCCAGCTCCTCCGGGGTCATCCGGGCGTCCCCGCCGAGCAGCCGGTCCGCGACCACCTCGGCCATCGCGTAGCCGGGCGCGACGAGGCCGTAGGTGCGACCGGCCAGCGCGGCGCACTCCCCGATCGCCCACACGTGCTCGTCGCCGGTCCGGCAGCGGTCGTCGACGAGCACGCCGCCGCGCTCGCCGACCGCGAGCCCGTGCACGCGGGCCAGGCCGTCCGCGGCGCGGATGCCGGCGGAGAACACGACCAGGTCGCCGTCGAGCTCGACGCCGTCGGACAGGCGGGCGAGCAGCCGGTCGCGGTCGGAGGAGATCTCGTCCACCGAGACGCCGGTGCGGACCCGGAGTCCCTGGGCCTCGACCAGCGAGCGCAGCAACGCGCCTCCGCCGTCGTCGACCTGCACCGGCATCAGTCGCGGCGCGATCTCCACGACCTGCGGCGAGAGCCCGAGCAGGCGCATCGCACGCGCGGCCTCCAGGCCGAGCAGCCCGCCCCCGACGACGACGGCCGAGCGCCGCCCCGGCGCGGTGCGCGCCACGGCGTCCGCGGCCGCCTCCTTGATCGCGTCCAGGTCGTCGAGGGTGCGGTAGACGAAGCAGCCGGGGAGGTCGTTGCCCGGCACCGGCGGGACGAACGGCGTCGAGCCGGTGGCGAGCACCAGGGCGTCGTAGCCGAACTCCGCACCGGAGGCGGTCCGCACCCTGCGGGCGTCCCGGTCGAGGGCGGTGACGGCGTCGCCCAGGTGGGTCGCGACCATCGGGTCGGCACGCAGGTCCTCGTCGGGCAGCCGCAGCTCCTCCTCGGACCTGCCGTCCACGTACGAGGACAGGGCGACGCGGTCGTAGGCGCGGCGGTTCTCCTCGCCCAGGACGGTGACCTGCCACATCCCCTCGGTGTCCCGGTCACGCAGGGCGGACACCAGCCGGTGCCCGACCATCCCGTTGCCCACCACGACGACTCGTCTGCTCACCCCGCAGACGGTAGGAACCGGGCATTACATCGACGCGAACCGTCGTGACGTCGGCGTAACGGACCGCTCACGACCCCGCCGCGACGCTGTGAGTGGCGCCGGACCCGGCCGTCGTCCCCGGTGCCCCGCGGTGGTCCTGCTCACCCGGTGCCCGCGGCGGCACCTACGGGATGATGCCGAGGCGCCGGGAGCGGACCACCGCCTCGAACCGGGTGTGCGCCCCGAGCTTGCTCATCGCGCTGCGGAGGTAGGCCTTCGTGGTCTCGGGCTTGATGCCCAGCCTGGTCGCGGTCTCGAGGTTCGTGCAGCCGAGCGCGACCTGGGAGAGGACGTCGATCTCCCGGGGGGACAGGGTGACCCCGTGGTCGGCGCGGTCGGGCCCCGGGGTCCTGACGCTCACGTCGGCCAGGCGTCGCGACACCTGCGAGACCCGCGCGGACAGGGCCGTGTCCGGGATGAGCTGGGCGACGGCGCGGAGCTCGGCGTGCAGTGCGCGGATCTCCTCCAGGTCGGCGACGTCGCGCTGGTCGGCGCGCGGAGCCGAGGTCACGAGCTCCGCCTCGCGCAGCCGCCGCCCGACCTCGTCCCGGATGGTGAGCTCCATGCTCAGCCGGCGCCCGCAGGACAGCAGCGCCGTCTTCGTGCGGTCGGCCAGGGTGGCCCGGTCGCGGGTCGCGCCGTAGATCAGCGCGGTCGGACGGCCACGCACCATGACCGGCGCGGCGGCGACGGCGGCGAGTCCTTCGGCCCGCACCCACCGGTCGTACTCGTGGGTGATCGTCGCGGCCGTGCAGTAGTCGTTGACCGCCGCCGGACGGGCCTCGACCATCACCCGCCCGCCCAGACCCGACCCCGCCCGGAGCTCCAGCCGGTGCAGTTGCTCGGTCCGGGTGCCGAGGAACTCGCTGAGCACGGCCGACCGGCCGTCCTCGACGAACGCTCCGAACGCGATCGGCAGGCCGGACTCGACCTGGATCACCCTCAGCGCGGCACGGAGCGCGGAGCGCCGGTCGTCGGGGTCTGCGGGTGTCGCTGGCTTGCCCATCGGAACCGCCTCTGGTTCGGGGAGCGTGTGTCGGGTCCACCGACGAACAGCACCGGCCGGTCAGGGCCGGTGACGCGCCGGTTCCGGGAGGACATCCCCGGAACCGGCGCGCCCGATGGCGAGGGCCCGGCTCCCGAGTACCGACGGACCGCTCACCACTGGCCCACCCGCGGGTCGGGGAGGAACCGCGGGTCGGACGGTTCACGCGCTGCTCGGCCTCACATGTTCTCGGCGCCGGCGGTGATCGCCTCGCGGATCCGCTGATAGGTGCCGCACCGGCAGATGT
>CBIHNM010000212.1:0-7570 GCA_966211265.1 uncultured Pseudonocardia sp. | reverse complement strand
GCAGACCGACCAGCACCGTCCGACGACGAGCACGCACAAGATCCTCCGGGTGGGGACGAACGGCCCACAGGCTAGCCGGACCGGCTCCGCCCCGGTCGCGAACCGGAACTCCGGGAGCCGGCCACACCCGCCGGGGCGCGTACACGTCCCCGGCCGGGACCGGAAGCAGGTTCATCACGACGGGTGGAGTCCGGCCGCACGGGCTAACACCTCGGGCCCGACCACCGGTCTCATGGCAGAGACGCCCGCACGCGAGACGATCGGAGGCCGACCGATGACCGAACCGCAACCCTGGACGACGACCGTGCAGCGCAGGCGGGAGTCCGGCGCGACGGACGTGGTGCCCGGCTCGCCCGGACCCGAGGTCCCCGCCGCGGACACCCCGACCCCCCGGCACGGTCAACCCGCGGACGGGCCGGCGGCGGCGCGGGTCCCGTCCCCGTTCCCGCGGCCACGAGACCCCGACGCGTCCGCGTCGTCACGGGAGACCGCGCAGCCCCACCCGGCGGGCGCTCCGGTCCGCCAGAGGCAGGGGCGCCCGCGCGCGACCCACGTCCGGGACGTCGTGGAACCCCACCCGGAGCGGGGCCGCGACGCCGTGTCCGCGCCCACCGTGGTGTCCCGCGACTCGAGGGCGATGACCGCGCTGCGGGTCATCACCTACCTGCTCGCCTCGCTCGCGAGCCTGGTGTTCCTCGCCCTCGTGGTCTACCTGGGGATCAAGGCCGTCCAGCTGCGCGACACCCTGTCGAGCTCGCCGTTCGGCTCGCTGACCGGCTCGTCGTCGTCGCCGGACGCGGGTGACCGGCCCACGATCTGCACCATCGAGCCGACCGCGCCGTTCTGCGCGGGCGGCTGAGGGCTACTGCACGTCCGCGTCGGGCGGCGGGAGCCGCACGGTGCGGTCCTGCTCGACGGAACCGACGCCGTCGAGCACGCCGAGGGAGTGGACGCCGGTCTCCCCGACCGAGCCGGTGATCACCCCGACGGTCCGCAGCACCTTCTCGACCTGCACGCCCGCCTCCCGCAGCCGGGCCACGACCTCGTCGATCCGGTCGAGGTGGCCGTCGGCCACCGAGATCACGACCTTCTGCGTCACGGTCCCGCCCCGCTCAGGCGCCGGGTGCCCGGACGAGTCCGGACCCGACGTCGCCGGAGGGCAGCGGCAGCCGCTGCGCGGCCTGCACGAGCTGGGTCCAGAGCTGCCGGCCGGTCGCGCCGGTGCGCTGCGACCACAGCGCGGCGACGCCCGCGACGTGCGGCGTCGCCATGCTGGTGCCGGAGATCGTGTTCGTCGCCCGTGGCATCGGCCAGCTCGAGTAGACGTCCACGCCCGGGCCGGCGATGTCGATCTGCCCACCCGGGACGGCCGAGCTCGCGGCCGAGAAGTCGGCGATCCCCAGCGCGCTGTCGACCGCGGCGACCGCCATCACCGACGGGCTGTTGGCCGGGATCCCGACGAAGCCGAGGTCGCCCCGGCCTCGCTCGGCGTTGTTGCCCGCCGCGGCGACGATCAGCGAGCCGGCGTCGAGCGCACGCCGTCCGACGTTCTCGTAGGCCGCCGAGACCTCCTCGACGTCGGACCCCAGCGACATGGAGATGACCGCCGCGCCGCGGGTGATCGCCCACTCGATGCCCTCGAGGATGCCGGCGTCGGTGCCCGAGCCGTCGTCGCCGAGGACCTTGCCGATCAGCAGCGTCGCCTCGTGCGCGACGCCGTAGCGGCGGCCGGCGCCGGGCGCAGCCGGGCCGGCCGTGGTGCCGGCGGTGTGCGTGCCGTGCCCCTGCACGTCCTGGACCGGCTGCCCGTCGACGAACGAGCGGGACTCGATCTGCCGCCCGGCGAAGTCGGGGTGGGCGAGGTCGAGACCGGTGTCGAGCACCGCGACCATGACCCCCTTGCCGGTCTCCGGGGTCCGGTCGACACCGGTGGCCTGCAGTCCCCAGGTCAGCGCGTCGGTGTCGACGAACCGTGCCGGGGGCACCGGGCCCGCGCCGGCCCCGGCCCGCGACGCCTGCTCGTGCAGGAACCCGGCGGCGTCGGCGAACCCGCGCAGGTACTCCTCGGACAGCGGGCGGGCGATCGCACGCACCACCCGTTCCGGCTCGATGCCCAGGAGCCGCCGGTCGGCCCGTGCGACCCGCAGCTGCTCGGAGGTCAGCTCGGCCACCGCCACGCCCAGCCGGGAGAACAGCGTCGGCCCGGCGCCCGCCCCGGCCCGCGAGGTCGCGACGTCGCGGGTGCTGCTCACGTCCTGCGTCCCGGTCAGCTCCGCGACCGCGGTCCGGGCGGCGGTGTCGTCGTCGCCCAGCAGGGCGTCCCCCAGGACGAGCAGGTGCCGGCCGGTCGTCGTCCCGGCCACGGCCCCGCGCGCTGTCACCATGTCGCCTCCCCGATCGTCGAGCTCGTTCCGGGCCCATCGTGCCCAAGTACCCGGCCCGTCGCTGCGGAGAGCCCGGCGCGTCCGCCCCGCCCCCCGCTACCGGCCACCCGCCCGGTACCGGCCCGGCGTCGTGCCGGTGCGCTTGCGGAACTCCCGCGTGAGGTGGCTCTGGTCGGCGAACCCGCACCGCACGGCGACCTCGAACAGCGGTGTGCGGGTGCGCTCCAGCAGCACGCACGCCCGTCCGACCCGCGCGCGCAGGACGTACTCGTGCGGCGTGGTGCCGGTGCTCGACCGGAAGCGGCGGGCGAAGCGGAACCGGCTCATCCCGGCCACCGCGGCGAGCTCGTCGAGGGTCAGCGAGGCGTCGAGATGCCGGTGGACGTGGTCGCGCACCCGGCGTTCCTGGGCGAACGTGAGCGCTCCGGCCGCACCCGGACGTGCCGGCGCACCACGTGCACCGCGATCTGCGACGACAACGCCTCCACCATCAGCCGGCTCCCGGTCGTGCCCTGCGCCGACTCACCCCCGATCAGCGCCGCGGTGCGGTGGATCGCCGGGTCCTCGGTACGGATCACCTCGCGCAGCTCGACCTCGGCGACCTCGTCCCCGACCATTTCCCGGGCGACCCGGTCCAGGGCGGCCCGGCGCAGCGGGACGCGCACGACCTCGACGTCGGCGGGCCGCGCCCAGCGCGGCTGCGCGTCGGGGGCCAGCAGCGACACGTCACCGGGCCCGACGGTCTCCTCCCGCCACCGCCCGCCGATCCGGCAGCGCAACGACGTGCGGCCGCGCAGGTGGGCCACGACGTCGTAGTCGCCGGTGGGGTCCTCCGACGGGAGGAGCGCGGGCAGTGCGTCCTGCTCCCGCACCGCGCACCTCCCCGTCCGTTCGGTCCGCCCAGGGTAGGTCGGGTGACCGTGCTCACATAAGTGTCCGGCGATGATTCACCCCTGCCCGCCGTCCCGACCTGCGCGTTCCCGACGGAGCGGCAAGAACGTCCTATCCGGCAGCACGGCCGTACAAGCCCGGGCGGGTCGCGCCCGGGCATCGTGTTCCCGGTCACAACCGCCGCCGACGGCGCCGGCGACCGCGCCGCGCCGCGCACCCGATCAGGAGTGACCCATGCCCGACACCATGCGCGCCCTCGCCTTCCTCCGGACCGGGGAGGTCGGCCTCGTGGACCGCGACATCCCGCGGGCCGGGCCCGGCGAAGCGGTGGTCCGCTCGACCGCGTCGCTGATCTGCACCTCCGACGTGCACACCGTGGCCGGGGTGCTGCCGGTGCCCGAGGGTCGCCTGCTCGGCCACGAGAGCGTCGGGGTGGTGCACGAGGTGGGCGAGGGCGTCACGACCTGCGCGGTCGGCGACCGGGTCGCGGTCAACGCCGTCACCCCGGACGGCACCTGCGACGCCTGCCAGCAGGGCTACACCTCGCAGTGCGGCGGGCCGCTGGGCGGCTACCGCTTCACCGTGCAGAAGGACGGCAACCTGGCCGAGTACTTCCACGTCAACGACGCCGACTACAACCTCGCACCGATCCCGGAGGGGCTGGCCGACGAGGTCGCGGTCTACGCCTGCGACATGCTCTCCACCGGCTTCGTCGGGGCGGAGAACGCGAACATCCCGCTCGGCGGCACGGTCGCCGTGTTCGCCCAGGGGGCGGTCGGGCTCTCGGCCACGATGGGCGCGAAGCTGCTCGGCGCGGGCCTGATCATCGCCGTGGAGGGCATCCCGGGACGGGCCGCGCTGGCCAAGCAGTTCGGCGCGGACGTGGTCATCGACCCCTCCTCGGGCAACGTCGCCGAGCAGATCATGGAGATCACCGGCGGCGGGGTCGACTCGGCGATCGAGGCGCTCGTGCACCCGGACACCTGGGAGGGCTGCCTGCGGTCGACCAAGGCCGGCGGCACGATCTCCAACCTCGGCTACCACGGCGAGGCGGGCCCGACCCTGACCATCCCGCTGGACGCGTTCGGGCTCGGCATGGCCGGGAAGAAGATCGCCACCGACCTGTGCCCGGGCGGCCGCGAGCGGATGACCCGGCTGATGCGACTGCTGGACAACAACAAGGTCGACCCGACACCGATGACGACCCACCGGTTCGGCATCGGCGACGCCGAGGCCGCGTTCGCGATGATGAGCTCCAAGTCCGACGGCGTGGTGAAGCCGCTGATCACCTACTGACGCACCCGGCGGGCGAGGGCCCGGACCCCGCCCGGGCGCGACGTACGGCCGGGGCCGGGACCGCCCGGCCCCGGCCGTACGTTGATCGGGTCCCGATCCCGGCGAAACGGACCCCTACCGGTGCGCACCCGAGCCCTACCCGTGCTGGGCGTGCTGCTCGCGTGCGCCCTGCTCGCCGGTGCCGTCGCCGTGCTCGCGCAGGCCCGCGGGTTCTCCGTCTCCGACGCGCTGAACCCGCGGCCTCCCGAGGCGTGCACCGTCGACGACCCGACGACGTCGGGCTGCCTGACCCCGACCGCGCGCGGCGTGTACGACCGCACGCTGGCGCGCTTCGGCGCGCCCGGCCCGGACGCCCCGGTGCGGGCGGTCAGCTGCTGGTCCGAGCACGCCTGGAACCCCGGCAGCGACCACCCGGCCGGGCGGGCCTGCGACTTCTTCCCGACCCGCTCCGGGGAATTCCCCGCGGGCGACGAGCTCGCGAGCGGCTGGGCGGTGGCGAACTGGCTCCGGGACAACGCCTCCGACCTCGGCGTGCGGTACGTGATCTGGCAGGGCCGGATCTGGTACCGCGGCACCGGTGACCGCGGGGGCTGGGGCCGCCCCTACGACGGCGGCGGGGTCTACGACCCGACCGACGCCACCGGCGGCCACTTCGACCACGTGCACGTCAGCGTCCGGCGCTGACCCGGTCGCCGGTCCCGGCGACCGGGTCAGAAGCTGAACGTCGTCGCGGCCTCGTCGCCGATCCAGTTCCACAGCGGCACGGTGCCGCCGACCTCCGCGCCGGCGATCATGGTCCCGGCGTCGAGCTTCTTGGCCTGGACGCAGATCGGGCACACGAGGTAGCGCCCGCCCGCGGCCTGGTAGCGGTCGAGCAGCTCGGGCAACGGCGGGCACCCGTCGCAGGCGGTCGCGACGGCGACCCCGGGTACGGCCAGGCGCACGGCCTCCTTGCTCAGGAACATCATCGTCGGACGGCCCTGCTCGGCCGCGGCGACGGCGGTCAGGAACGCGACCGTCACCCGCTCCGTGTCCTCCAGCCCGGTCGCCAGGTTGACCACTGCCCGGTTGCTCATCGCGTCCTCCGCTCCTCGGCTCCCGACCTCGGGAGCAGCAACGACGCTAGGAACGCGCGGCGCCGGGGTCGTGAGGAGTTCTCCTCATGGACCGACGGCGTCGAGGGTGCGGAGCAGGCCGTGCTGCATCGCGAACAGCGCCGCCGCGGCCCGGGTGTTGGCGCCGATCTTGAGATAGATCCGTTCGATGTGGTTGCCCGCCGTCTTCGGGGTGATGCCCAGCTCGCGGGCGATCCGGCGGGTGCTCGCGGCCCGGGCCAGCAGCACCAGCACCTCGGTCTCGCGCGGGGTGAGCCCGGCGGGCCCACCGCCCGGCCGCCCGGCCGCCCGGCGCGACGGCTGCCCGGCCGCACCGAGGACCGCCTCGACGGCGTCGGCGTCCAGGTGCCCGGCGCGGACCTCCGCCCGCAGCCCCGCCGCGGCGGCGACCGGGGTGCGCGCCGCCCGGTGCGGGCGCGTCTCGAGCATGGCGTGGAAGCAGTCGGCCGCGGCGAGCAGCCGCGCGCCCGGACCGATCGCGCCCGCCCCCAGCCCGCGGTGGTAGCCCGCCCCGTCGAGCCGCTCGTGCACCGGCAGTGCGACCTCGCGTGCCGCGGCCAGCGCCGGGACCCGCCGCAGGATCCGGTCGGTGTAGTAGGCGTGCAGCTCCATCCGGTCCCGCTCGGCGGAGGTGAGCGGGCCCGGCTTGTCCCAGATCGTGTTCGGGACCCCCGAGCGGCCCAGGTCGTGGACCAGCCCGGCACGACGCAGGGTCCGCACCTCGTCGGCGGGCAGACCCGCCCGTCGGCCCGCCGCCGCGGCGAGGTCGGCCACGCCGCGGGAGTGCCCGGCGAACCACGGCGACTTGAGATCGGCGAAGTCCGCGACCGCCTCCAGGGCGGCGTCGAGGTCGTCGTCGTGCAGCGGTCGCGGGGACGGGTCGGCGGCGACCAGCTCGTCCCAGCTCGACTCGGCGGGCAGGGCGTCGAGCACGGCCGGTCCGCAGCGGGCGAACTCGTCGACCAGGTCCGGGTCGAGCACGGACCCCCGGCGCCGGCGCAGCGCGGCGAGTGCCCCCTCGGCCCCACCGCGGCGGTGGTGCACCTCGGCGACGTCGACGAGCTGGACCAGCCGGGTCACCACGTCGACGTCCGTGCCGCCGGTGCCCCGGGGCACGCCGCGCCCGTCCCAGCGGGTGAACGTCCGGGCCAGGCAGTCCGCGACCCGAGCGCCGAGCCCGAGCCGGACGGCGAGGCGACCGGTCACCTGGCAGTGCGCGGCCAGCGCCTGCCGCACGGTGCGGCCGCCGTCGGCGACCAGCCCGCCCGCGACCCGCACCCGGTGCGCCGTCGACCCGCCCGCTCCCGCGCGCCCGACCAGGTAGCGCAGCATCGCCGGTGAACCCATCTCGACGTCGTAGACCCCGGCCCGCAGCGCGACGTCGTCTCCGAACAGTGCGGCGGTCTCGTGCGAGTCCGCGGTGCACCCGACCCAGGCCAGCAGGGCGACGTCGTAGACCGTGCCCACCGTGTCGGCGTCGCAGCCGAGCCGCTGCGCGAGCCGGACCGCCAGCAGGCAGGAGCGCGCGACGTGCTCCATCGGCTGGCCGAGCCCGATGTCGGCCGAGAGCGAGAGCATCCCCAGCAGCTCCGACAGGTGCACCGGGGGCGTCGGCCGGCTGCGGTCCACCACGGAGGGGACTCGGCCCGCGGCGCCCGTCCGTTACACGTGACGCCCCACGGCGCGCACCGGGTCGTCGTGGCATCCGGGCCGGCGCGCCTAGGTTGGCGGGATGAGCATCAGGGTGGAGACCGGCTCGATCGCCGAGACCATGGCGGGTTTCGCGTTCGCCTATCTGCTCACGACGGGCGCCGCGCCGCGCCCGCACGTCGTGGCCGTGGGCGTCGCGGCCCTGGACGGGGCGTTGCGGGTCTCGGAGGTGGG
>CBIHNM010000211.1:0-7603 GCA_966211265.1 uncultured Pseudonocardia sp. | reverse complement strand
GTCGACGTCGAGCGTGACGATCGCGATCGGCGCCGCGTTGACCAGCGTCTCCATCGCGCCGTGCGCCTCGCGCAGCGCCGCCTCCGACCGCACGCGGTCGGTCACGTCGTTCGCGAGGATGAGCCGCGCCTCGCGGTCGCCGAACGTCACCCGGTCCGCCGCGACGTCGAGCTCGGTGACGGGCTGTTCGTCGCCGGCGACCACCGCGACACCCCGTCCACGCAGGGCGCCCTGGTCAGCGGCCGGCGCGCCGCCCGGGCCGTGCTCTCCGCCCACGGTCGATGACCCGAGGGTGGCGATGGTCGCCACGACGACCACCGCCGCTCACGGGGTAGGTTGGACGCCATGCCCGATGCACAGTCCCCGTGTCGCCGCAGCTCCGAACCGGTCCGGGTGGACCTGCTCGGCCGGGTCGAGTACCAGCAGGCCTGGGACACCCAGCGGGCGAACGCCGCGGCCCGTCGCGACGGATCCGGGCCGGATGTCCTGATGCTGCTCGAGCACCCGCCGGTCTACACCGCCGGGCGGCGCACCCGGCCCGAGGACCGGCCCACCGACGGCACCCCGGTGATCGACGTCGACCGTGGCGGACGGATCACCTGGCACGGGCCGGGCCAGCTCGTCGGGTACCCGATCGTGGCGCTGACCGAGCCGATGGACGTCGTGGACTACGTGCGGCGCCTGGAGGAGGCGCTGATCGACGTCGTCACCGGGCTCGGGATCGAGGGAGCCGGGCGGGTCGACGGGCGCAGCGGCGTCTGGCTGCCGGCCGCAGGCGGCCGGCCCGAGCGCAAGGTCGCCGCGATCGGCGTGCGCATCTCCGGCGGGGTCACCCAGCACGGCTTCGCGCTCAACTGCGACCCGGACCTGGGCGGCTTCGGCGCGATCGTGCCCTGCGGGATCACCGACGCCGGCGTCAGCTCGCTCTCGGCCGAGCTGGGCCGCGACGTCACCGTGGACCAGGTGCAGGGCGTCGTCACGACGGCGGTGCTCGACGCGCTCGACGGGCGCCTGCCGGTGCGCCCGCACGAGGTGGCCCGTCCGCAGCTCCCCGCGGCCGCGGGCCTGGACCTGCAGCTGCACCCGTCCCTGCGCTGATCCCGCGCCGGTGGGGGCACCCGCCGGGAGGCTCCACCACGGCCCACGCGCGGCGGGTGCGGCTCCCGGCGGCCCGGCGCGCGGCTCTAGGGTGCGGCGGGTGAACCGATGGCACCCCCGCGAGCTGGACCAGCTGGCCGGACGGTCCGTGCTGGTGACCGGCGCGAACTCCGGGCTGGGGCTGGCCGCCTCGACGGCGCTGGTCCGGGCCGGGGCGCGGGTGCTGATGGCGGTACGCGACCCCGGACGGGGGCGCGCGGCGATCGCCGGCATCCCCGGCGGGCCGGGCACCGCCGAGCTGGTCACGCTGGACCTGGCCGACCTGACCGCACTGCGTTTCGCCGCCGCCGACATCCGCGAACGCACCGGCGACCGGCTCGACGCGCTGCTGAACAACGCCGGAGTCGCGATGGGCCCGCGCCTGCTCACCGTCGACGGGTTCGAGCTGCAGATCGGCACCAACCACCTGGGTGGCGCCGCGCTGACCTGGCTGCTGATGCCGGCGCTGCGCGGTGCCGGGGACCCCGACCGGCCGTCCCGGGTGGTGACGACCTCCAGCCTCGGGCACCGCAGCGCCGCCCTCGACGTCGGGGACCTGAGCTGGGAGCAGCGGCGCTACCGGCCGAACGCCGCCTACGGCGCGTCCAAGCTGGCGAACCTGCTCTTCGCCGCCGAGCTGGACCGCCGGCTGCGCCTGTCCGGCGACCCGGTCGTCTCGGTCGCCGCGCACCCGGGCATGACCGAGAGCCGGCTGCTGGGCAACGGCCTGCGCCGCGGCAGCACGCTGGCCGCGCAGCTGTTCCGGCCGGCCGGGCGGCTGCTCACCCAGCCCGTCGACGACGGCGTCGCGCCGCAGCTGGCCGCCCTCGCCGGCCCGGTGCACGGCGGTGACTACCTCGGCCCGAGCGGCCGCGGCGAGATCCACGGACGGCCCGGCCCGGCCCGTCGCAGCGGCGCGGCACGAGATCCGGATCTGGCCGCCCGGCTGTGGCGTGTGACGGCCCACGCCACCGGCGTCCGGCCTGATCCGGAGTAGCGATCGGGCGTACCGTGTCGGGCGTGACTATCGCACCCGAAGGTCGCAAGCTCCTGCGTCTCGAGGTCCGCAACTCGGAGACCCCGATCGAGCGCAAGCCGCCGTGGATCCGTACGAAGGCCCGCACCGGACCGCAGTACACCGAGCTCAAGAGCCTGGTCCGCTCCGGTGGCCTGCACACGGTGTGCGAGGAGGCCGGCTGTCCCAACATCTACGAGTGCTGGGAGGACCGGGAGGCCACGTTCCTGATCGGCGGCGAGCAGTGCACCCGGCGCTGCGACTTCTGCCAGATCGACACCGGCCGCCCGGCCGAGCTGGACCGCGACGAGCCGCGGCGGGTCGCCGAGTCCGTGCGCCAGATGGGCCTGCGCTACTCCACGGTGACCGGCGTCGCCCGCGACGACCTCGACGACGGCGGCGCCTGGCTCTACGCCGAGACCGTCCGGCAGATCCACGAGATGAACCCGGGCACCGGCGTCGAGCTGCTGATCCCGGACTTCAACTCGATCGACTCCCAGCTCGACGAGGTCTTCGACACCCGTCCCGAGGTGCTCGCGCACAACCTGGAGACCGTCCCGCGGATCTTCAAGCGGATCCGTCCGGCGTTCCGCTACGAGCGGTCGCTCGAGGTCATCACCAAGGCCCGCGCGCAGGGCCTGGTGACCAAGTCCAACCTGATCCTGGGCATGGGCGAGACCCCGGACGAGGTAGTCTCCGCCCTGGGCGACCTGCACGAGGCCGGCTGCGAGATCATCACGATCACCCAGTACCTGCGCCCGACCAAGCGCCACCACCCGGTGGAGCGCTGGGTCAAGCCGGAGGAGTTCGTCGAGCACTCCCGCGCGGCCGAGGAGATCGGGTTCGCCGGGGTGATGGCCGGGCCGCTGGTGCGCTCCTCCTACCGGGCCGGACGGCTGTTCGCCCAGACCGTCGCGCACCGCGGCGAGGAGCTGCCCCCGTCGCTGGCCCACCTGACCGAGTCCGGCCCGGCCTCGCAGGAGGCCAGCTCGTTGCTCGCCCGTTCCTGACCCGCACCGGGCCCTCTGACCTGGGGCACCGATGATCACGGGAGACACGTAGGCTGGGCCCATGGCCGGCAAGCCCACCGCGGAAGAGAAGAAGGCGGCGAAGGCGCAGAAGCGCGCCGCGTCGAAGCAACGTCGTGCGCAGATCTGGCAGGCGTTCCAGATGCAGCGCCGGGAGGACAAGCTCCTCATCCCGATCATGCTCGGGGCGGTGATCGTCCCGATCGTGGTGCTGAGCCTGGTCGGGTTCCTGTTCTTCTCCTCGATCACCGCGTGGACGCTGGTCGTCCTCGGCGTCACGCTGGGCGTGATGATCGCCATCGCGATCTTCGGTCGCCGGGTGCAGAGATCGGTCTACGGCAAGGCCGAGGGCCAGCCCGGCGCGGCCGGCTGGGCGCTGGACAACCTGCGCGGGCAGTGGCGGGTCAGCCAGGGCATCGCCGGCACCACGCACCTCGACGCGGTGCACCGGGTCATCGGCCGGCCCGGGATCATCTTCGTCGCGGAGGGCGCCCCGCACCGGGTCAGGCAGCTGCTCGCGCAGGAGAAGAAGCGCACCGCCCGGGTCGCCGGCAAGACCCCGATCTACGACGTCACCGTCGGCAACGACGAGGGCCAGATCCCGCTCAAGAGCCTGCAGAAGCACCTGATGAAGCTCCCCCGCAACATCACCGCGGCCGAGATGGACACCCTGGAGTCCAAGCTCAACGCCCTGGGCAGCCGCGCCGCAGCACTCCCCAAGGGCCCCATGCCCCAGGGCGCGAAGATGCGCAGCGTCCAGCGCACGGTCCGCCGCCGCTGACCCGCGCCCACTTCGCCCGCCCCGCCCCGCCCCACGCTGGCACTCATGCGGCTTTGGTTCCGTCAGTCGTCGCACCGGCGTCATGAGTGCCGCCGGTGACCGGTCACCCGACGGCACTCGTGCGGCATTGGTTCCCCCAGATAACGCGCTTGCGGCATGAGTGCCGTCCGGGTCGGGCCAGGCCGGGACCCGCGGGTCCCGGTCACGCGGATGCTCGACCGCGGTCCGGTCCCGGGCGCCACAGCGTGGCGACGACCGGTGGTGGCGGGCTCAACGCCGCGCGGGCGTAGACAGCGGTCAGTGCGTCGAGCACTCCGCGAGGGTCGTCCCGCAGGTCGGTGGCCGTCGATGGGAACACCGTCACTCCTGCCGCAGTGAGCCCGGCCAGCTTCTGCACGTCACGCGTCAACGCCTCCGGGCTCAGGTGGAAGGTCCGCGACTGGATCTCCCAGGCGAGTCCGGCCTCCTCCCAGTACGCGTCGACGACCCCGAGGGACCGCCCGTCTGCGTCGCGGAGCTCGACGTTCCACCTCGGAGCGGGCAGGCCGACTCGCAGAACGAGGTCACGGGCCCAGGCCTCCGCCGCGGACCGAACACCGTCCGCGACCTCGGCAAGCACCCGGCGGGCGAGCGCCGTGCCGGGCCTGCGGGGCTGCGACAGCTCCTCGACGAGGGCGTCGACGGTGCACAACCGCTTCTGAACGGCGTCCGCGATCATCGCCCGGACCGCATCGAGGTCGTCGAGTCGTGTCGCCGCGTCGACCAGGCAGCGCGCCAGCGGCGCCACCGGAACTCCGCCGATCTCCATCGCCACCGGCAGCCTCGTCGAACGGGTGACCAGTGCGAAATCGCGACTCATGACGTGCCGTCGGGCGGTGACCAGCACATGCACCCTGGTGTCGGCGGGAACCTTCGACACCCCGTGGAGCCGCGCGCCGCTGATACCCGTCAACATCGCCCCCGGGCCGGCGTGCACGAGTGTCGCCCAGATCCGCTGCCGACCGGTCGTCTGTCCGGAATCGAGCTGGACGAGCCCGAGCAGGAGCGTCCGCCACGGGCCACCCGGTCGACACCGGCGGGCCATCGTCGCCCGCGAGATTCCCAACGCCAGCAGTTGAGACCTCCTCGCCACACCCGCCGGGAACCGTCGAGCCAGTTGCGGGTACAGAGCCGGGGACCGTTGCATGCAATCGACGATGGCTCCGGACGGCCGCACCGCTGACCGCGATCTCGAATCTGTGGACACCCGACCCATGATGTGGACAGCCGCCGGTGGCCGCACTCATGCCGCAGAAGTACGACGACACGCCTCATCAGCGCCACGAGTGCCACGACGGCCGTGAGCCGCGCCGCGCCGCCGCCGCGCCACCGCTGGCACTCCTGACGCTGATGCGGCACCTGGGGGAGCCGAAGGCGCATGAGTGCCAGGTCGCGAGGACGGGCCGCCGGCTCAGCGGGTGCGGATGACGATCGTGGTGGTGGCGCGGTCGTGCCAGCCTCGGCCGTCGGCGTCCCGGGCCAGGGGTGGGATGATCAGCGCGATGAGGACGGTGCGCAGCAGCGCCCTCGGCACCCCGACGAAGCGGGCCATGTCGGTCCGGGCGACGCGCAGACCCAGGACCACCATGCCGGCCGTCATGCCGAGCACCGCGGTCGGCAGGACCGTCAGCAGGTACCAGACACCCAGGATCGTCCAGCTGGTGTCCGGCGCGCCGAGGGCGTCCACGCCGACGACGGCCAGCGTGAGGACGTAGGCGATCATCCAGTCGACGAAGATCGCTGCGAGGCGACGGCCGAACGACGCCGTCGCGTTCACGCCGTCGGCCGGCAGACCGAACTTCTCGCCCGGATACGGGGGCGTCACACCCGGCCCCGCGGGCGATCCGGGAAGCCAGGACTCGATCCAGCGGGCCATGCCCTCTAGCGTAGGCGCCGACCCAGCGCCACCGCCGGGACGGCGACCCTCACCTCGCCCCGGCGCCACACCCGGTGATAGACCCGCGGGCGGAGGAGCCACACGATCGGACCAGCGCGGCGCCGTGTGACCCCTGTCGCGCCGTAGGCAGTTAACGTCCGTGAAACAGTCGGGTGACTGGTGGGCAACACGACGACCATAGCGTCGCCGCCATACTCCTACAGTCGAGCGAAGGAGCCCAAGAGCGTGTTCAGCAACGCCGAAGAGGTACTCAAGTACATCTCGGACGAGAAGGTCGAGTACGTCGACATCAGGTTCTGCGACCTGCCCGGCGTCATGCAGCACCTCACCGTCCCCGCCAGCACCGTGGACCAGGACTTCATCGACAGCGGGGTGGCCTTCGACGGCTCCTCGGTGCGTGGTTTCCAGGCCATCAACGAGTCCGACATGGCCCTGTTCCCGGACCCGGCCACCGCACGCCTGGACCCGTTCCGCAAGCACAAGACGCTCAACATGAACTTCTTCGTGCACGACCCGATCACGGGCGAGCCCTACTCGCGGGACCCGCGCAACGTCGCCCGCAAGGCCGAGGAGTACCTGGCCGCGTCGGGCATCGCCGACACCTGCTTCTTCGGTGCCGAGGCCGAGTTCTACATCTTCGACTCGGTCCGCTTCGGGTCCGAGCCGCACGAGCAGTACCACCACATCGACTCGGCCGAGGGCTGGTGGAACACCGGCCGGCACGAGGACGGCGGCAACCTCGGCTACAAGGTCCCCTACAAGGGCGGCTACTTCCCGGTCCCGCCGGTCGACCACTACGCCGACCTGCGCGACGACATGGCCACGAACCTGACCAACAGCGGGTTCGAGCTCGAGCGCGGCCACCACGAGGTGGGTACCGCCGGCCAGGCCGAGATCAACTACAAGTTCAACACGCTGCTGCACGCGGCCGACGACGTGATGCTGTTCAAGTACATCGTCAAGAACACGGCCTGGCACGACGGCAAGACCGTCACGTTCATGCCGAAGCCGCTGTTCGGCGACAACGGCTCGGGCATGCACGCGCACCAGTCGCTGTGGAAGGACGGTGCGCCGCTGTTCCACGACGAGTCCGGCTACGGCGGGCTCTCCGAGCTGGCCCGCTTCTACATCGGCGGCATCCTGCACCACGCCCCGTCGCTGCTGGCCTTCACGAACCCGACGGTGAACTCGTTCCACCGCCTGGTCCCCGGCTTCGAGGCCCCGGTCAACCTGGTGTACTCGGCGCGCAACCGGTCGGCCTGCATCCGGATCCCGCTCTCGGGCAACAACCCGAAGGCCAAGCGCCTCGAGTTCCGCTGCCCCGACTCCTCCGGCAACCCGTACCTGGCGTTCGCCGCGATGATGATGGCCGGGCTGGACGGCATCAAGAACAAGATCGAGCCGGCCGCCCCGATCGACAAGGACCTCTACGAGCTGCCGCCCGAGGAGCTCAAGGACATCGCGCAGGTCCCGAGCAGCCTGGACGCGGTCATCGACCGTCTCGAGGCCGACCACGACTACCTTCTCGACGGTGGCGTGTTCACCCCGGACCTGATCGAGACCTGGATCGCCTACAAGCGGGAGAACGAGATCGACCCGCTGCGGCTGCGCCCGCACCCGTACGAGTTCGCGCTGTACTACGACGTGTGAGCCGCACCGGCCACTGATCCGCCGAGGATCACCACGAGCGGCGGTCGACCCGCGCT
>CBIHNM010000210.1:0-7712 GCA_966211265.1 uncultured Pseudonocardia sp. | reverse complement strand
GGCGCCCCGACGTGGGCACGGACAGAGGGGAGGGGCCGTAGTCGCCCGCCCCGAACTTCCCATCCGGAGGCCCGATGACCCCGCAGCAGGATCCCCGCCCGTCCCCGTCGACGCCCTCCCTCGCCGAGCTCGAACGGGGAGTCCCCTTCGCCGACCGGCACGTCGGCCCCCGGCCCGACGGTCTGGCCACGATGCTGGGCACCCTCGGGCTGTCCTCGCTCGACGAGCTGGCCTCGGCCGCGCTGCCGGACGCGATCCGCGACGACACTCCGGTGCCGACGTCGCTGCCGGAGCCGGCGAGCGAGACCGACATGCTCACCGAGCTGCGCGGGATGGCCGCCCGCAACACCATCACCGTCCCGATGATCGGGCTCGGATACAGCGGCACCCGCACGCCGTCGGTGATCCGGCGCAACGTCCTGGAGAACCCCGCCTGGTACACCGCCTACACCCCGTACCAGCCCGAGATCAGCCAGGGACGGCTCGAGGCGCTGCTGGCGTTCCAGACCACGGTCTCGGACCTGACCGGGCTGCCGGTCGCCGGCGCGTCGCTGCTCGACGAGGCCACCGCCGCGGCCGAGGCGATGACGCTGCTGCGCCGGGCCGGGAGGTCGAGCAGCCCCCGGTTCGTGGTGGACGCCGACACGCTCCCGCAGACGATCGAGGTGCTGCGCACCCGCGCCGCCCCGCTGGGCATCGAGCTCGAGGTCGCCGACCTGTCGGCGGGCCTGCCCGACGGCGAGATGTTCGGGCTGCTGGTCAGCTACCCGGGAGCCTCCGGCCGGGTGGCCGACCCCTCCTCGCTGATCAGCGAGGCGCACGGGCGCGGTGCGCTCGTCGCCGTCGCGGCGGACCTGCTCGCCCTGACCCTGCTCACCCCGCCCGGTGAGCTGGGCGCGGACGCCGCGATCGGCACCACCCAGCGCTTCGGCGTCCCGCTCGGCTTCGGCGGCCCGCACGCGGCGTTCCTGTCGGTGGGGGAGAAGCACGCCCGGCAGCTGCCCGGCCGCCTGGTCGGGATGTCGCGCGACGCCGACGGCAACCCGGCGCTGCGGCTGGCGCTGCAGACCCGTGAGCAGCACATCCGCCGGGAGAAGGCGACGTCGAACATCTGCACCGCGCAGGTGCTGCTCGCCGTCGTCGCGGCCTGCTACGCCGTCTACCACGGTCCCGAGGGCCTGGCCGCGATCGCGCGGCGCACCCACCGGATGGCCGCCGTGCTGGCCGCGGGTCTGCGCGAGGCAGGGGTGGAGATCGTGCACGACACGTTCTTCGACACCGTCGTCGCGCGGGTCCCCGGCCGGGCCGGGGCCGTCGTGTCGGCCGCGCACGACGCGGGGATCTCGCTGCGCCCGATCGGCCAGGACGAGGTCGGCATCTCCACCTCGGAGATCACCACGGTCGCGCACCTGCACACGGTGTGGTCGGCGTTCGGGGTCGCGCCGCCGGAGGTCGAGGCACTGGACGCGGGCACCGCGGACGCGCTGCCGCAGGCGCTGCGCCGGACCTCGGAGTACCTGACGCACCCCACCTTCCACGACCACCGCTCCGAGACCTCGCTGATGCGGTGGCTGCGCCGGCTGGCCGACGCGGACATGGCGCTGGACCGCACGATGATCCCGCTGGGCTCGTGCACGATGAAGCTCAACGCGGCCGCGGAGATGGAGCCGGTCACCTGGCCCGAGTTCGCGAACCTGCACCCGTTCGCCCCGGAGGCCGACACCGCCGGGTCCCGGGAGATGATCACGCAGCTGGAGCGCTGGCTCGCCGAGCTGACCGGGTACCACGCGGTCTCGTTGCAGCCCAACGCCGGGAGCCAGGGTGAGCTGGCCGGCCTGCTGGCCATCGCGGCATACCACCGCAGCAACGGCGACACCGGCCGGGACGTCTGCCTGATCCCGGCCAGCGCGCACGGCACCAACGCCGCCTCGGCCGTCATGGCCGGGATGCGCGTCGTGGTGGTCGGCACCGACCCGCGCGGCAACGTCGACCTCGACGACCTGCGGGACAAGATCTCCTCGCACGGCGACCGGCTGGCCGCACTGATGATCACCTACCCGTCCACGCACGGGGTCTACGAGGTGAGCGTGCGCGAGGTGTGCGGCGCGGTGCACGACGCCGGCGGGCAGGTCTACGTCGACGGTGCGAACCTCAACGCCCTGGTCGGGGTGGCCCGGCCGGGCGCGTTCGGCGGCGACGTCAGCCACCTGAACCTGCACAAGACGTTCTGCATCCCGCACGGCGGCGGTGGTCCCGGCGTCGGGCCGGTCGCGGTGGCGCAGCACCTGGCGCCGTTCCTGCCCGGTGCCACGCCGGTCGCCGAGGGCGGCGTGGGCGCGGTCTCGGCCGCGCGCTACGGCAGCCCCGGGGTGCTGCCGATCTCCTGGGCCTACGTCCGGATGATGGGCGTCGAGGGGATGCGCCGGGCCACGCTGACCGCGGTGGCGGCGGCGAACTACGTCGCCCGACGGCTCGGCGAGCACTACCCGGTGCTCTACTCCGGCACCGACGGCTCGGTCGCCCACGAGTGCATCCTGGACCTGCGCAAGATCACCAAGGACACCGGCGTCACGATCGACGACGTGTCCAAGCGGCTGACCGACTACGGCCTGCACGCGCCCACCATGTCGTTCCCGGTGGCCGGGACGCTGATGGTGGAGCCGACCGAGTCCGAGGACATCGTGGAGATCGACCGGTTCGTCGACGCGATGATCGGCATCAGGGCCGAGATCGACCGGGTCGCGGCGGGGGAGTGGCCGGTCGAGGACAACCCGTTGCGCGGCGCGCCGCACACCGTGGCCTGCCTGGTCGACAAGTGGGACCACCCCTACCCGCGCGAGCTGGCCGCGTACCCGACCGGGATGACACCCGGCGTGCACGACCGCAAGGTCTGGCCGCCGGTGCGCCGGATCGACGGGGCGCACGGCGACCGGAACCTGGTCTGCTCCTGCCCACCGGTGGAGGCCTACGGGGACTGAGCCCTGGACGGTCAGCGGCACGTCGCCGTCACCGGACGGTGCTCGGACGCGTCGTCGGGGGCGGCGGCCTGCTGTCCGGGGCCGGGACGCAGGCCCCGCCGGCCGGCCGCGTCCTGGTCCTCGGACTCACCCACACCGGGTTCGAGATCATGGTGCCGATGGTCGTCGCGACGGCCCGAGCGGGATCATCGGGGCATGCCCGACGCCGAGAGCTCCGCGCTGACCCTGACCATCGGACACGACGAGCTCGTGATCCGACGCCGGTACGAGGCGCTGAGCATCGTCAACGACATCCTGGTCGGAGTCTGGTTCCTGGTCGGCAGCGTGCTGTTCTTCTCCGAGGCGACCACCTACGCCGGGACCTGGCTGTTCGTGATCGGCAGCGCCGAGCTGCTGGTCCGTCCGGTGATCCGGTTGGCCCGGCAGGTCCACCTGCGCCGGGTCCCGGCGCGCTCGGGCGCGCCCGAGGAGTCCGGGCACGACTTCTGAGCGGGCTCATCCCGTCGGTGTCTCACCGGCCGGGGCCGGTCCGCTCGGGATCGGGGTCGAGCCGGAACACCGGGCAGATGCCGACGATCTTCTCGAACGCCTCGGGGGTGACGTCGTCGACGACCCCGGCGTCGCGCATCATCCCGGCGCCGTGGGCGACCCGCACCGGCCACTGCCGCAACACCGGCAGTGCCGCCTGCGGGTCCAGCTCGACGAGCCGGACCGGCTCGGCGACCCGGCCCACGCTGAGCGTGCCGCGGCCGGCCGCGCGGGCGTTGCGGCCCCAGTCCGCGCCGGGGTAGCCGACCAGCAGATAGCGCTGCCCGTCCAGGTGCAGCACCGTCACCGGGGTGCTGCGCGGCTCGCCCGAGCGGCGGCCCGGCACGGTCAGGACGGAGAGCTCCTTCATGCCCAGTCCGAGCCGTTGCACGGCCATCAGCACGCGGTTCATCGGCTTGAGCCAGCGGGGCGGTGCGGCGGTCGTGCGTGCGGTCTTCCGGGCGGCCATCGGCGCGTCTCCTGCATGCTCGGTCATCAAGTTTGAATATCCAGTGTGCCACAGCACGCCCCCGGCCCGGTGGCCGTTCTCCGCGCCCCGGCACTCGTTGCCGATGGCAACCTCTCGCGCCGCCGGACGTCGTCCCGGGCAGGACCGACGAGGGCCGGGGGACAGAACGCTCGCGGCGCGCTGACCCCGCAGGCGGACGGCGGCTCGGGCCGTCCCCTCCGCGCGCACCGGGCCCGGGCAGCGCCCGGCACCCCGGGCCCTGGCACCACGACGTCGGTAGCGTGGCCCGCCGGACCGACCACGATCTCCGGCGCCGGGCCGCCAGGCCCGGGTGCCGGCGGAGGGATCACCCGCGCATGACCCGAACCCAGGGCGACACGACAGCGCTCACCTCCTCGCTGCACCGCATGGACGGCGCGAGCTACGGCCGATACAAGAGCCTGACCGGGCGGTGGGCGATGGACGGCTTCACCCTCGAGGTCCGGCGGATCCAGGCCGACCCGTTCGCGCCGCCGAGCCGGATCCGGGTCGAGGTCCCCGCCGCCACGGCCGCGTTCCCGGCGGAACTGCACGACGACGACGTCCGGCGGCGCGCCCTCGGCGGGTACCTGCTGCGGGCCCTGCGCCGGGCACTCTCCGGCACCCCGCTCACGGTCGACGCCGGCGGCCAGGAGGTGCTCGCGCGCAGCGCGATAGGGATCGACGACGGCGCGCTCCGGGTCGAGCTCGGCGTGCCGATGCCCGGACACGGGCGGCGCATCGACGGCCGGCAGGCGGCCCGCACGCTCACCCGCGACCTGCCCGAGGCCGTGCTCGCGGCCCTGCGCTGGGAGTCGGCCGACCGGGCCGCCGTGCGCGAGTTCGTGCACACCGTCACCGACGCCGGTGCCCTGCGCGACGCCCTGCGCGAGCGGAGCCTGGTCGCCTTCGTCGCCGACGGCGCCGTGCTGCCCCGCCGCAGCGGGGTCGACGAGCGCCCGCTCGGCGACGCCGTCCCGTTCACCTCCCCGGAGTCGCTGCGCACCACGCTGACCGCGCCGCACGCGGGCGAGGTCACCGGCATGGGCGTCCCGGAGGGCGTCACGCTGATCGTGGGCGGCGGTTACCACGGCAAGTCCACGCTGCTGCGGGCGCTGGAGACCGGCGTCTACGACCACGTACCCGGCGACGGCCGCGAGCGCTGCGTGACCCGGCCGGACGCGGTGAGCGTGCGGGCCGAGGACGAGCGCGGCGTGCAGCGGGTGGACGTGGCCGCGTTCGTCTCGCACCTGCCCAGCGGCGCCCCGACCGAGGACTTCTCCACCACCGCCGCGTCCGGGTCGACCTCGCAGGCGGCGTCCACGATCGAGGCCCTGGAGGCGGGCGCGGACGTGCTGCTGATCGACGAGGACACCTCGGCGACGAACGTGATGATCCGCGACGCACGGATGCGCGAGCTGATCCCGTCCGAGCCGCTCGTGCCGTTCGTGGACCGCGTCCGGCCGCTGCACGAGCGGCACGGTGTCTCCACGGTGCTGGTGATGGGCGGGTCCGGGGACTATCTGGACAAGGCCGACACGGTGATCCTGATGGACGGCTACGTCGCCACCGAGATCACCGCGCGGGCGCACGAGGTCGCGGCCGCGGCCGGTCCGGCGCCCGCCTGCGGGCACTCCGGGTTCCCGGACCTCGCGCACCGGGTCTTCGACCCGGCGACGGTCGACGCCGAGGTGCGCGGGCGGCACAAGGTCACCGCCCGCGGGCGGGCCCGGCTGACCTTCGGCGCCGACGACATCGACCTGTCCGCGGTCGTCCAGCTGGCCGACCCCTCGCAGGTCACCGGCATCGGGCTGGCCCTGGCGCACGCGGTGCGGACCGACCTGCTCGACGGCCGCCGCACGGTGGCCGAGGTGCTCGACGGGCTGGACCGCGACATCGCCTCGGAGGGCCTGGAGTGTCTCGCGCACGGTGCCCTGTCGGACTACGCGCTGCCGCGCCGGCACGAGGTGGCGGCGGCACTGAACCGGCTCCGCCCGGCGCGCGTCACGGAGCTCGCGCGGTGATCGCGGCCACGTCCGGCCGGGCACGCAACAAAGCAGTCAATGCTGACTGTTACTGTCCCGGCATCCGACCCGTCGACGTACCGGAGGACCACCGATGACCGACCCGAGCACCCGCCCCGACCTCGAGGGCCGCACGATCGTGATGTCCGGCGGCAGCCGCGGGATCGGCCTGGCCATCCTCCTGGCCGCGGCCCGCCGGGGCGCCAACGCGGTGATCCTGGCCAAGACCGACGAGCCGGACCCGCGCCTGCCCGGCACGGTGCACACCGCCGTCACCGAGATCGAGGCGGCCGGCGGCAAGGCGGTCGCCGTGGTCGGCGACGTGCGGGTGGAGGCCGATGTCGAGCGGGCCGCGGCGACGGCCGTCGAGACCTTCGGCGGCATCGACATCGTCATCAACAACGCCAGCGCGCTGAACACCACGGGCACCCTCGAGGTCACCCCGAAGCGGTTCGACCTGATGCAGTCGATCAACTCGCGCGGCACGTTCCTGCTGACCCGCGCCTGCCTGCCGCACCTGAAGAACTCCACCGACCCGCAGATCGTGACGCTGTCCCCGCCGATCAACCTGGACCCGCGCTGGCTGGGCGAGTTCCCGCCCTACATGCTGTCCAAGTACGGCATGTCGCTGCTGACGCTGGGCTGGGCCGCGGAGTTCGCCGGCGACGGGATCCGGGCGAACTGCCTGTGGCCGCAGACCACGATCGCCACCGCCGCGGTGGTCAACCTGCTCGGCGGGGAGAAGGCCGCGTCCGAGGCGCGCAGCCCGGAGATCATGGCCGACGCGGCGGTGGCGCTGCTGACCGACCCGTCCCGGCCCACCGGCAGGACCCTGATCGACGAGGACGCGCTGGCCGCCGTCGGGATCACCGACCTGTCGCCCTACGGCGGCGGGGACGACCCGGCACTGGACTTCTTCGTCGAGAAGCGCTGACCCGACCGCGGCGGCCGTACCCGGCCGGGTGATCGGCGGAACGGGGGGAACCGGGCGCGGCCACCGTGCGACCGTGTCGGTACGGGCTCACCGCCCGCGAGCCGACGACCACGAGGAGCCACCACCGATGCGTCACATCGCCACGTTCTGCGGGAGCTGCAACTGCGGGTGCCCGGAGCTGCACGTCGACGAGGCCGCGGCCCCGGAGCGCCGGATCGTGATCACCGACGACTTCGGCCAGCGGATCCAGATGAGCACCGACCAGCTCGCCGACCTGGTCGCCGCCGCCCGCAGCGGCGTCCTCGACGACCTGGCTCCCACCGGCTGACGGGCCCTGCGCGGACGTCGCCGCCGCCGTCCCCCCCCGGGCCGGCGGGCGCCGGCGCCCCCGCCCCGCCGGGGGGGGGCGTGCCCCCGCACGGCCTTAGGCCAGGGTTTCGCAGACCGCGATCAGGCGACGGCGCAGGGGAGCGGCGCGCTCGGCGAAGCCGGCCTGGGCCCGGACGTACTCGGCCCGCCCGGCCGCGGTCTCGATCCGCACCGGGCGGTAGCCGTACCCGGACAGGTCGTAGGGGCTGGCCCGCATGTCCAGCTCGCGGACGTCGACGGCCAGCTCGAAGCAGTCGGCCATCAGCTCCGACGGGCATGCGGGGGCCAGCTTGTAGGCCCACTTGTAGAGATCCATGTTCGCGTGCAGGCAGCCGGGCTGCTCCAGCTCGGCCTGGCGCTCCCGGGTCGGGACGGTCGCGTTGCGCACCGCT
>CBIHNM010000209.1:0-7726 GCA_966211265.1 uncultured Pseudonocardia sp. | reverse complement strand
GGCGCGCCCGGATCGGGTCGGACATCGCGCCGGTCCCCGCCCCGAGCTCGACGACCGTGCTCGGTGATCCCCGCGGGATGACCGCGGCGATGTCGCGGGCCAGCCGGGAACCGGTCACGAACGGGGTGGCCAGCAGGTCCGGGCGCCGGATCGCCCGGCGCAGGAACGTGAGGTGGTCGGCGCGCGTCATGGCCGACATCGTTGCGCCTCCGGTGCCCGGCGGTGCACCCGAGGCGACCATCGTCACCCGCCGGAGGGCCCGGCGGGCCTCGGGGACGGTGCCCGGATCCGGCGGGCCCGCCCCGGCGGGGCATCCCCGGGAATCGCCCGGAACCGTCGGGGGTCCCGTCCGGGAATGCACGGAACCGCACGACGAAAACTGCCCGCGAAGACATTCGCGGGCAGTTCACGTGTGGTGCGCCGTCAGGGACTCGAACCCCGAACCCGCTGGTTAAGAGCCAGCTGCTCTGCCATTGAGCTAACGGCGCATCATGTGTATTTGTCTTTCTCGTCGCATCTACCCTTGCGATCGCGACCCGCAGAACATTATCATGTTCCGGTTTCGGGACGATCACCGGGGTGGCGACCGGGTGAGTGACGGGACTTGAACCCGCGGCCCCCTGGACCACAACCAGGTGCTCTACCGACTGAGCTACACCCACCATGCCTACCGGCCTCACGACCGGCGTGCCGGACAAGCTTAACCGGCCGCCGGGGGCCCGTGCGAGCGGGTACCTCTCAGGGTCGATCCGCAGGTGGGGCCGCCACGTGGGCCACCTCCGCGGCCGCGGCCTGGGCCTGCTCGGTGCTCGGCCCGGGAGGGGCGACGAACAGCGCGCGGCGATAGTAGGCCAGCTCGCGGATCGACTCCCGGATGTCGGCCAGGGCGCGGTGCGCGAGGCCCTTCTCCGGTTTCGCGTAGAAGACCCGGGGGAACCAGCGCCGGGCGAGCTCCTTGATCGAGCTGACGTCGACCATCCGGTAGTGCAGGTGCGCGTCGAGCTCGGGCATGTCCCGGGCCAGGAACGCCCGGTCGGTGGCGATCGTGTTCCCGGCCAGCGGTGCGGTGCCCGGGTCCGGCACGTGCCGGCGCAGGTAGTCGAGCACCATCTTCTCGGCCTCGGCGACGGTGACGGTCGCCGCGCGGACCTCCTCGGTGAGCCCGGACCTCGCGTGCATGTCCCGCACGACCTCGGGCATGTTCTCCAGCGCGGACTCCTCGCAGGAGATGACGACGTCCACGCCCTCGCCGAGGACGTTGAGCTCGCCGTCGGTCACCAGGGCCGCGATCTCGATCAGGGCGTCGTGCTCGAGATCGAGCCCGGTCATCTCGCAGTCGATCCACACCAGCCGGTCGGTCATCAGCGCAGCCTAGGTGAGACCGGCGCCGGACACGGGGTGAGCCGCGCAACCATGGACGGTGGAATGCCCTAGGCTCGCCACCCGTGGCCGAGAACACCGCAGCTGGGGACATCGCCGCCGGGTACGCGACCGACGGCGCCGCACTCGAGCTGGGGACGGTGCTCGTCGAGGGCACGGTGGACCCGGCGGCGAAGGTGCGGATCCCGTTCGCGACGCTCAACCGGCACGGCCTGGTCGCCGGTGCGACCGGCACCGGCAAGACCAAGACCCTGCAGGCGCTGGCCGGTCAGCTCTCCGACGCCGGGGTGCCGGTGCTGCTGGCCGACGTCAAGGGCGACCTGTCCGGCCTGGCGCGGGCCGGTGAGTCCCACCCCAAGGTCACCCGGCGCGCCGCCGACACCGGCGACGACTGGACGCCGACGGCGTACCCGGTGGAGTTCCTCTCGCTGGGGGAGAAGAGCGCGGCGGTCCCGATCCGGGCGACGCTGACCCAGTTCGGCCCGATCCTGCTGTCGAAGGTGCTCGACCTCAACGCCACCCAGGAGTCCACCCTGGGCCTGATCTTCCACTGGGCCGACCAGCGCGGGCTGCCGCTGCTCGACACGAAGGACCTGCGCGCGGTCATCACGCACCTGACCTCGGACGAGGGCAAGGCCGAGCTCAAGGGCATCGGCGGGGTGTCGGCGGCGACGGCCGGGGTGATCCTGCGGGCGCTGGTGAACCTGGAGGCCCAGGGCGGCGAGGCGTTCTTCGGCGAGCCGGAGTTCGACCCGGCCGACCTCCTGCGCGTGGTCGACGGGAAGGGCGTGGTCTCGCTGCTGGAGCTGGCCGAGCAGTCGGCCAACCCGAAGCTGTTCTCCACGTTCCTGATGTGGCTGCTCGCCGAGCTGTTCGAGGAGCTGCCCGAGGCCGGTGACCTGGACAAGCCGAAGCTGGTGTTCTTCTTCGACGAGGCGCACCTGCTGTTCAACGGCGCGTCGAAGGCGTTCCTGGAGCGCATCGAGCAGACCGTGAAGCTGATCCGGTCCAAGGGCGTCGGGGTGTTCTTCTGCACCCAGCTGCCGACCGACATCCCGAACAACGTCCTGTCCCAGCTCGGCGCGCGGGTGCAGCACGCGTTGCGGGCGTTCACCCCGGACGACCAGAAGGCGTTGACGAAGACGGTCAAGACCTACCCGACCTCGACGGTCTACGACCTGGAGGAGGTCCTGACCTCGCTGGGCACCGGCGAGGCGGTGGTGACGGTGCTCTCCGAGACCGGAGCGCCGACGCCGGTGGCCTGGACCCGGCTGCGTGCCCCGCGGTCGCTGATGGCCGCGATCGGGCCGGACGCGGTCACCGAGGCGGCGACGGCGTCGCCGCTGTGGGCGAAGTACGGCGAGACGGTCGACCGCGAGTCGGCCTACGAGACGCTGACCGGGAAGATGGCCGCCCAGCAGGCCGGGCAGCAGCAGGCCCCGCCGGCCGAGGCCCCGCCGGCCGCACCGGCCGAGGAGCAGGGCGGGTCCGGCTGGTTCAGCGACATGATCTCCTCGCCCGCGGCGAAGTCGTTCATGCGCTCGGCCGCCAGCGCGGCCGGACGGGAGATCACCCGCAGCCTGTTCGGCACCCGCCGGCGTCGCTGAGCCCACCGGTCCCGACGAGCGCGGCGAGTGCCGTGGGAGTGGTGGCCCGGGCGAGTTCCGCGGCCGTGGCCGGGTCGACGTCGAGGATCCGGTAGGCCCCGACCCCGGCCCCGGTGATCGCGTCCAGGGTGACGACCCCGGCGCGGCGCTGGAAGGCGCTCTGCCGGATCCGCCAGCCGATCACGCCGTCGCGCTGCAGGGCGACCGTGTCGCGGACCACCGAGCCCTGCCGGGTGACCAGGAACCGCTCGTCGAGGCGATGGCCGAGCGAGCGGTAGCGGTCGAGCCCGAGCAGCGCCCCCGCCGGGGGCAGCGCGAGCGCGGCGGGCCCGAGCCAGGGCAGCTCCCACACCGCGCCCAGCACCCACGCCGCGACGGTCAGGACCAGCGCCGGGACGACGGCGCGGGTCAGCCTGCGGGTGCGCGCGGCCCTCGGGTGCGCGCGCAGCGCCACGTCGGTGACCGGTCCCGGCGAGCGCATCGCCGCGGCCGCGACCTCGTGCGCGTGGGCGGCCGGCACCGGTGGCTGCAGGGCCCCGCCGCCGCCGTCGCGGTCGTCGGACCCGCCGAGACCGACCGACAGCGCGCCGGCCTGCGCGCCGCGCCCGACGAGCCGCACCAGCAGCGGCTCGGTCACCGTCACCCCGCGCAGGCGTTGCTCGGAGACCGAGAGCGACCGCTGGGTCAGCAGGCCGCGCCGGACCCGCAGCGTGCCGTCCGGTTCCCGGGTGAGCGCGAAGTTCCACCACCGCTCGGTGAACAGCACCAGCGCGCCCGCGACGAGCACCACCAGCAGCAGGCCTGCCCCGGCCAGGACCGACACCCACAGCGGTGCGGCGGACAGCTCGCCGGTCGCGGCGCTCACCCCGGGCAGGTTCCGCGGGTCGATGTCGGCGTCGTCGACGAGGTTCCAGCCGGCCGCGCCCAGGGCGCCGACGGCGGCCAGGGAGGACACCGTGAGCGGGGCGTAGCGCAGCGAGGACCAGCGCAGCCGGTCCAGCTCGAGCGGCGCGGCCGTGCCGCCCGGCTCCGGCGCGGTCGCGGTGGCCCCCGGCTCGGTGGTGGTGGTCGCGGTGCCGGGGGCCGGCACGGCCAGCAACTCGCGGCGCAGGCGCTCGGCCTCCTCGCCGGACACCGCGTCCAGGTCGAGCCCCTGGCCGTCCTTGCCGGCGGCCGAGGTGCCCGCGCCGACCTTGACGACGCTGAGCCCGAACATCTGGTGCAGGAACGTCGAGGTCAGGTCGACGGTCCGGATCCGGTCGCGGGGCACCGAGCGCCGCTGGCGGCTCACCAGCCCGCTGTGCAGCTCCACCCGCTCCGGGGTGATCCGGTAGCGGGTGGTCCGCCAGCGGATCAGCCCCGCGGCGACGGCCGACACCGCGATCGCGACCGTGATCCAGGTCTTGACCGGGCTCTCGCTGCCGCCGAACAGCAGCACGATCACGAACGCCGGCAGGAACTTGAGCAGGATCGTCGCCGGCGCGACGACCAGCATCTTCGGCGGCAGCCGGCGCCACTCGACCTCCGGGTGCCCGGCCGGCGGCGCGACGGCCGGCGCCGGCTCGCTCACGTCGCGTCCCCGGGGTGGGCCTGGGTGGTCTCGGTGAGCGTGCGGGCCAGCTCCGCGGCGTCGTCGGCGGCCAGGCCCGAGATCTTGACCGGGCCCCGCGCGGAGGCCGTGGTGACGGTGACGGTGGCCAGCCCGAGTACCTGCTGCAGCGGCCCGTGCTCGGTATCGACGGTCTGCACCCGCGAGATCGGCGCGATCCGCCACTCCCGGACCAGCCAGCCCGAGCGCGTGTAGACGGCCTCGTCGGTGACCTCCCACCGGTGCAGCCGGAACAGCAGCCCCGGGACGACGAGCTCGTAGGCGGCGCCGGCGACCAGCGTCAGCGTCAGCGTCACCCCGAGCCAGACCGCCGCGGCCCCGCCGATGACGATGACGCCCACGACCTGCGCGACGACCAGGACCAGCAGGTAGGGCAGCGCGCGCAGCTGCCACCAGCGCACGGCCCGCGGGTCCACCTGGTTCGCCGGTGGCCGCAGCGGGAGCGCGCGCGGGTCGGGGGTCACGGCAGTCATGGCACCACTCTGCCGAACGCAGGCACACCTCGTCACCGGACTCGCCACACCGGCCCCGCGGGCCTGTGCCCGGCGACCGCCACGCCTGCGGTCCGGCCCGCCGTCTCGTGGCGCTCCGGGAGTTCCGGTCGTGGACCGGGCGGTCGGCCGGGGTCGGCGGGCGGATGTCACACCGGTCCGGCCGGGCCCCGGCACTACGGTGGAGGCGTGCGACCGATCGGCTGGCGTCCCCGTCTGGTCGCCCTGGACATCGACGGCACGGTCGTCCACGGTGCCTCCCCGCCCACCCCGCGGGTACGGGCCGCGATCGACCGGGCGGCCCGGCACGCCGAGGTCATGCTCTGCACGGGGCGCACCGCGGTCGGCGTCGCGCCGGCGCTGGAGCAGCTCGGGATGACCCGTGGCACGACGCTGACCTCGAACGGCGCCGTCGAACTCGACACCGCGACCCGCGAGGTGCGCACGGTGGTGCGCTTCGACGTCACCGACGCGTTGGGCCGGCTGCGCGAGCGGTTCCCGGACGCCCGCTTCGCCTGCGAGCACGTCGGGGTCGGGCAGCGGGTCAGCGCGCCGTTCCCGGAGGGCATCCTGGCCGGTCGGGTGACCGAGGTCGGGCTCGCCGGGCTGCTGGCCGAGCCGTCCCCGAAGCTGATCATGTACTGGCCGGGCCGCACCCCGGCCCAGACCCGCGAGCGCGCCGCCGGGCTGGAGCTGCCGGACGCGACGGTCACCCTCGACCACGAGGTGCCGTGGGTGACGGTCGTGGCGGCCGGGGTCTCCAAGGCCTCCGGGCTGGCGCGGGTGGCGGCGCGGCTCGGGATCGACGCGGGCGAGGTCCTCGCGGTCGGCGACGGCGACAACGACCGGGAGATGCTGCGCTGGGCCGGGCACGGGATCGCGATGGGGCAGGCCCCGGACACGGTCCGCTCCGACGCCGACGAGGTGACCGCGCCGGTCACCGCCGACGGCCTGGCCGAGGCGCTGGACCGGTGCTTCCCCGCCCGACCGCCGACGGGATCGGGGGAACCGTTCGGAGTCCTGACAGACGGTGAGGGCTGACTCCGCCCGCCACGCGCTCTAGAGTCTCGTGTCAGATCGATGACGGAGCCGACCGGGGGTGGGTTGATGGCTCGGCACTGGGTGCAGGAGACACCGGCCGACACCGGTCGTCCGACCTGGTCGAGCGTGTCCCCGCCCGGCTGCGCGGAGGACCCCGGCGCCGTGGACGAGCCCGCTGCCGAGGTGCATCCGATGGTTCCCGCCGCCCGCCGGCCGGTGCCCTCGGAGACGGGCGCCGCGGAGGCCGCGACCGCCTGAGCGGGGCGTCGGCCCGGGAGCACCGCCCCGCACACCGGCGGGGCGGCGTTCAGGCGATCCGTCGCGGCGACCCGGCGACCAGCGGCGTGACCGGCTCGATCGCGGCGCCGCAGGACGGCGGGCGCGGCCCGGCACCGGTGTCCATCCGCACGTCGACGGCCCAGCGCCGCCCGTGCCGGTCCTGCACCTCGACGTGCCCGGGCCCGTCCTCGCCGCCGGCAGACGGTGGGGTCACGACCAGCCCGGCCACGTCCCGGATCCCGGTGTGCTCGCGGACCGCGATCTCGGCGACCTGGGCCACCGGGCCCATGCCGACGTGCCCGCGGCAGTCGGTCACCTCGACCTCGCCCAGGCCGGCGGCCTTGCGCGCGGCGACGGCGGTGGCCGCGTCCAGACGTCCGTAGGCGTAGCCCGTCGGCAGGACCAGCGCGGTCGGGGCGAAGCGGTGCCCGCCCAGGTGGGTGCACTCCCACACCCCGCCGGAGGGCTCGGCCTCGGCGACGGCCGCGGCCAGGGCGCGGCCGCGGACCGCGCAGCAGACGTCGCGGCGCCCGTGCGCGCACACCAGCAGGAGCGGGTCGGTGACGGGCTCCTTGCCGGTCAGGTCGAACGAGACCGAGTCCAGGTCGTCGGGTCCGCGCACGGTCGACCGCACCACCTGCGGCCGGCCGGGCTCGAGGTCGGCGACGAACACGGCGCGCTCGTCGTCGGTCTCCCGGCCGCGCCGTCCCGGTCGGCGGATCAGCACCAGCGTCACGCCCTCCGAGCGCAGGCGCCCGGCGAGCCCGGCGACCGCCTCGTCGGGGTGCTCGGCCACCCGCGGGGGCCATATCCCGACGTGTTCGACGGCGACGACCCGGCGCATCGCGGGTGCCGTCCCGGCCAGCGGCTCCCCGGCGGCGCGGCTCAGCGCCGCACAACCCCGCACCGCGGGGTCGTCCCAGGCGCCTACCGTCATCGACCCATTCTAGGCAAGGGCAGCCTCAGCTCAATCGGGGGACGGTTGATTACACCGTCCGGGTGGCGGTGCTCGCCCTCAGTCCTGTCCGGGCAGCTCCCTGCGCAGCACCTTGCCGGTGTGGTTGCGGGGTAGCTCGTCGAGGAAGTGGACGTCGCGCGGTACCGCGAAGCGCGCCAGGTCCGCGCGCACCAGGTCGCGCACCGCGTCCTCGTCGATCGTCGACCCGTCGGCGCGCACGACGTAGGCCGCCAGCCGCTGGCCGAACTGCTCGTCGGGGACCCCGAGCACGGCCGCCTCGCGCACGCCCTCGGCGTTGGCGATCAGGTCCTCCACCGGCCCGGGGTGCACGTTCTCGCCCCCGGAGACGATCATGTCGTCG
>CBIHNM010000208.1:0-7741 GCA_966211265.1 uncultured Pseudonocardia sp. | reverse complement strand
TGTGGCGGGGTGCCCCCGGTGGGATTCGAACCCACACTGGGACCCTTTTAAGGGGCCTGCCTCTGCCGTTGGGCTACGGGAGCGTCGCGCCAGCGTAGCCACCGCCTCGCTCCCCGCCGCAGGCACGCGGACGGCGCTGCCCGGGCGCGCACCGGTGGTCACAGGCCGGCGGCTCGGGCGGTGTCGACGAGGACCTGCTCGAGCATCACCGGGGTCAGCCGTCCGGTGAACGTGTTCTGCTGGCTGACGTGGTAGCAGCCGAACAGCTGTAGCGGCTCGCGCTCGTCCCCGGCGGGGGCGAGCTCGACCCGCGCGCCGTGTCCGAAGCGCGGCTGCGGGCGCGGGATCACCCACCCCGCCCCGGCCAGCACCGGCAGCAGCGCCTGCCAGCCGAAACCGCCGAGCACCATCACGGCGCGCACGGTCGGGGCAAGCAGGTCGAGCTCGCGTTCGAGCCACGTGCGGCAGCGGTCGCGCTCGACGGGGGTGGGCTTGTTCGCCGGGGGCGCGCAGTGCACCGGCGCGGTGATCCGCACCCCGCGCAGGGCCAGGCCGTCGCCGATGTGCGTCGACGTCGGCCGGCTGGCCAGGCCGACGGCGTGCATCGCGGCGTAGAGCACGTCCCCGCTGCGGTCGCCGGTGAACATCCGGCCGGTGCGGTTCGCTCCGTGCGCGGCCGGTGCCAGCCCGACGATCAGCATCCGCGCGTCCGGGGGCCCGAAGCCGGGGACCGGCCGTCCCCAGTAGGTCTCGTCACGGAACGCGGCACGCTTCTCGGCCGCGACCTTCTCCCGCCACTCGACCAGCCGCGGGCAGGCGCGGCAGTCCGAGACCTGCGCGTCGAGCTCGGCGACGGTCGTCGGGGAGGCCGCGGCGGCGGGGTCGGCGGTACCCGGGCGCACACCGGATCGACGGGCCACGGTCAGGCGATCGAGCGGGCGATGCCGTCGAGGATGTCGTGCTCGGAGACGACGACCTGCTCGATCCCGGCCCGCGACGCCAGCTCGTCGGCCAGCGCCTCGACCACCAGCGAACCGGCGCCGATGACGTCCACCCGCCCGGGGTGCAACGATCCGTGCTTCTCCCGCTCCGGACGCGACGAGGTGATCAGCATCTGGGCGATCCGGTGCAGATCCTCACGGGACAGGCGCGACAGGTGCACCGACTCCGGGTCGTACTCGGGCAGCTCCTGCCCGATCGCGGACAGCGTGGTGAGGGTCCCGGCGACGCCGACCCAGGTGCGCGCGGTCTCGATCGGGACGGCGGCGAACGCCTCGTCCAGGATGCCGGAGGCGACCTCGCGGGCCTGCGCGATCTGGGCCTGCGAGGGCGGGTCGTCGGGCAGGCAGCGCTCGGTCAGCCGGACGCTGCCGACGTCGACCGAGCGGGCGGCGGTGACCGTCGCGGTCCCGCCGTCCAGGGTGCCGATCACGACCTCGGTCGAACCGCCGCCGACGTCGGTGACCACGAACGGCCCGTCGTCGGGGTCGAGGTCGCCGACCGCGCCGACGAACGACAGCCGCGCCTCCTCCTCCCCGGAGATGATCTCCGCCTCGACGCCGAGGGTGTCGCGGACCATGCCGAAGAAGTCCTCCCGGTTCGACGCGTCGCGGGTCGCCGAGGTCGCCACCATCCGGACCCGCTCGGCCCCCTTGCGGCGCGCGGCCACCGCGTAGTCGACGAGCGCCACGCGGGTGCGCTCGAGCGCCTCCGGGTCGAGCCGGCCCGACGAGTCCACGCCCTTGCCGAGCCGGACGATGCGCATCTCGCGGTGCAGGTCGCGCAGGTCGATCGCACCGTCGAACGAGGTCGTGACGTCGGCGACGAGCAGGCGGATCGAGTTCGTCCCGCAGTCGATGGCGGCCACCCGGGACATGGGCACTCTCCTGGCTCTCGGAGCGGATGCGTTGCAACGATCACGGTACGCGGGCCGGTCGCGGAGCCGCCCGGGCCGGGCTCCCGGCCCTGGCGTCCGGTGCGGCGCCGACGGACCGGCCCGTCCGTCGGCGGGAGTTCGGGCGTCGACCTCGGCGACACCGGCAAGTTACTGTCCAGTACATGACGGAGCAGTCGGTGCGCCCGCAGCCGGATTCCCGCGCCTCCTCGCCCTGCCCCCCGCCGGACACCGACCTCGGCTCGCACCGGGTGCTCAACCAGGTCCCGCCGCGTACCGACGGTGACCTGCTGAGCGCGGACCCGGCACTGGTCGAGGCCGTGACGCGGGAGGGCGGCGACGGCGCGGCGGACGCGCTGGACGGGCTGGACGCGCTGCAGGCCGTGGTCGGGACCGAGCGGTGGCGCGAGCACGCGCGCCTGGCCAACTCCCACGAGCCGGTCCTGCGCACGCACGACCGCTACGGGCACCGGATCGACGAGGTCGAGTTCCACCCGTCGTGGCACGAGCTCATGCGCACCTCGGTCGAGCACGGGCTGGCCGGCGCGCCGTGGCGCGCCGCACCCGGCAGCGGCGCGCACCTGGCGCGGGCGGCCGGCTTCTACCTGACCTCGCAGATCGAGCAGGGGCACCTGTGCCCGATCTCGATGACCTACGCCTCGGTCCCGGCGCTGCGGCACGCCCCGGAGCTGGCGGCGGCCTACGAGCCCGGCCTGACCGCGCGGCTCTACGCGCCCGGGCTCGGCCTCGCCGACGGCAAGGCGGGGCTGCTCGCCGGGATGTCGATGACCGAGAAGCAGGGCGGGTCGGACGTGCGCAGCGGGACCACCGTCGCGGCCCCGCAGGCCGACGGCAGCTACCGGCTGACCGGGCACAAGTGGTTCACCTCCGCGCCGATGAACGACCTGTTCCTGACCCTGGCCCAGGCACCGGGCGGGCTCACCTGCCTGGTCCTGCCGCGGGTGCTGCCGGACGGCACGCGCAACGCGATCGCCCTGCAGCGGCTCAAGGACAAGCTCGGCAACCGCTCCAACGCCTCCTCCGAGCTGGAGTACGACGGCGCGCTCGGGTGGCGGGTCGGCGACGAGGGCCGCGGCGTGGCCACCATCATCGAGATGGTCTCGATGACCCGTCTGGACTGCGTGCTCGGCTCCGCCGCGATCGGGCGCGCCGCGGTCACCGAGGCCGCGCACCACGTCGCACACCGGTCCGCGTTCGGCAGGCGGCTCTCCGGAGCGCCGCTGATGCAGTCGGTGCTCGCCGACCTCGCGGCCGAGTCCGAGGCGGCCACGATGCTCGCCCTGCGCCTGGCCGCCGCGGGCGACCGCGGCGAGCCCGCACAGCTGCGGCTGGCGCTGCCGGTGGCGAAGTACCTGGTCTGCAAGCGCACCCCGGCCCTGGTCGCCGAGGCGCTGGAATGCCTGGGCGGCAACGGCTACGTCGAGGACGGCCCGCTGGCGCGGCTCTACCGGGAGGCGCCGCTGAACTCGATCTGGGAGGGCTCGGGCAACGTCACCGCGCTGGACGCGCTGCGCGCCGTCACCCGGGAGCCGGGCGCCGTGGACGCGGTGCTGGCCGAGGCCGACGCCGCGGCCGGCGTCGACCCGCGCCACGACCGCGCCCTCGACGCGCTGCGGGCCGAGCTGGCGGCGCCGGACGAGCGACGTGCCCGCCGTCTGGCCGAGCTCGCCGCGCTGTGCCTGCAGGGGTCGTTGCTGATCCGGCACGCCCCGGACGCGGTCACCGCCACGTTCCTCGACGCCCGCCTCGGCGACGACGGCCCGCTCCGCACGGCCGGGACCCGCCCGGGGTCACATGCCGCGACCGTGCTCGACCGGGCGACCCCGCACGCCTGATCAGGGGGTGGCGCAGGGGCCCGGACCCCACCAGTCCCCGACCTCGTCGAGTGCCTCGTCGCCGAACGGGTTGACCCCGGGGCCGGCGGCCAGGGCGTGCGCGGCGTGCACGTGCAGGCACTTGACCCGGTCCGGCATGCCGCCCGCGCTGACCTCGGTGCCCAGCGACTCGATCGCGTCCCGCTCGGCCAGGTAGGACTCGTGCGCGGCCCGGTAGCGCTCGGCGAGCCCCGGATCGGACTCGAGCCGGTCGGTCATCTCCTTCATCCGGCCCAGCGACTCCACGGTGCCCAGCCGCGACGACAGCCGCGAGCAGGTCAGGTAGTACAGCGTCGGGAACGGGGTCCCGTCCGGCAGCCGCGGCGCGGTCTGCACGACGCTGGGCAGCCCGCACGGGCACCGGTGCGCGACCTCGCGTGCCCCGCGCGGGACACGGCCGAGCTGCGCGGCCATCGCGTCCCGGTCCGCGTCGGAGACCCCGGGGGCCTCGTGCGTGCCGGGGGTCGTGGGCTCGGTGGTCATCGTCGGGCCTCTCCCGAGACATCGGTCCACAACGTGTGGAACCACGGCACGCCCGGCTCCGCCTGGCCGCTCACCACCGGCGGTGCCGGCGGTGTCGGGAGCTGCACCACGTAGGGCGTCTCCCCCGGCCGGACGTAGCCCAGGCGGGTCCGGGCCTGCGCGGCGACCTCGGCCGGGTCCTGCAGCGTGTCGCGCTGCGCGCTCAGGGAGGCCACCTCGCCCTGCAGGGCCTTCTGCTGCGCCAGGACCCGGGCCAGCTCCTGGCGCTGGGACACGTAGTTGTGCAACGGGACGGCGACGGTGAGGGCGAGCGCGCAGACCACGATCGCCAGGATCGCCGCCCGCTTGGTCGAGGACAGCCCCAGCAGGCCGGTGGTCCGCGCGACCACCTCACCGGCGCGGGACCGGGCGCGGGTCAGCCGCGGCCGCGCGCCGGTGGGGTGCTGCGGACGGGCCGCACGCGGACGCGTGCCGCCGGCGGCGGGACGGCCTCGACCGTCCCGCACCGCCGTCCGCTGGTCCCCCACGGGTGGCTCAGTTCCCCTCGGGCACCGAGTAGCGCGGGAACGCCAGCTCACCGTTGTAGCGGGCGGCGTCGCCGAGCAGCTCCTCGATCCGCAGCAGCTGGTTGTACTTGGCCACCCGCTCGGACCGGGCCGGGGCGCCGGTCTTGATCTGGCCGCAGCCGGTGGCGACGGCCAGGTCGGCGATCGTGGTGTCCTCGGTCTCGCCGGAGCGGTGGCTCATCATGCAGCGGTAGCCGCTGGAGTGGGCCAGGGTGACCGCGTCCAGGGTCTCCGACAACGTGCCGATCTGGTTGACCTTGACCAGCAGGGCGTTCGCGGCGCCGCGGGCGATGCCGTCCTCGAGCCGCTCGGGATTGGTGACGAACAGGTCGTCGCCGACGATCTGCACCTTGTCCCCGATCGCCTCGGTGAGCGCGACCCAGCCGTCCCAGTCGTTCTCGTCGAGCGGGTCCTCGATCGACACCAGCGGGTAGGCGCCGACCAGCTCGGCCCAGACCTCGGCGAGCTTGTCCGAGGAGAGCTTCTTGCCCTCGTAGGCGTACTTGCCGCCGGAGTGGAACTCGGTGGCCGCCACGTCCAGGGCCAGCACGATGTCGGTGCCGAGGGTGAACCCGGTCTTGCCGATCGCGCCGGCGATCAGGTCCAGCGCGCCCCTGGTGCCGCCGGCGACGTCCGGGGCGAAGCCGCCCTCGTCGCCCAGGCCGGTCGCCAGGCCCTTGCTCTTCAGCTCGGCCTTGAGCGCGTGGTAGACCTCCGCGCCCCAGCGCAGCGCCTCCCGGAACGACTCGGCGCCGATCGGGGCGATCATGAACTCCTGCACGTCGACGGAGGTGTCGGCGTGCGCACCACCGTTGAGGATGTTCATCATCGGCACCGGCAGGACGTGCGCGTTGGAGCCGCCGATGTAGCGGAACAGCTCCAGCCCGGACGACTCGGCGCCGGCCTTGGCCACCGCGAGCGACACCCCCAGCAGGGCGTTCGCACCGAAGCGGGACTTGTCGCCGGTGCCGTCGAGGTCGACCAGCCGCTGGTCGACCAGGCGCTGGTCGACGGCCTCCATGCCGGTCAGCTCGGGCCCGATCTCGTCCAGGACCGCCGCGACGGCCTTCTCCACGCCCTTGCCGCCGTAGCGGCCCGTGTCGCCGTCGCGCAGCTCCACGGCCTCGTGCTCACCGGTGGACGCGCCCGAGGGGACCGCCGCCCTGGCGAGCGTCCCGTCGTCGAGTGCGACCTCCACCTCGACCGTCGGATTTCCTCGTGAATCGAGGATCTCGCGCGCCCCGACCTGCTCGATGACCGCCACCGTCACTCCTGTTCCACGCGTGTGCGTCCGGGTCCGGTGCGCCAGCCTAACCGCAGGCCGTCCCGATCCGGCGCAGACGGCGCGCGCGGGACGGAGATGTCAAGCCTCGCGATTCGCGTGGATCACACCTAACGTGGGGGTGACCATGAGCAGCAGACCCGCCTCCGACGAACTGGTGGCCTCCTTCCGCCGGGCCGAGACGCTGCTCGCCGACCGGCGCCCGCTGGACGCCCTCGACGCCCTGCGCGCGGTCGTGGAGAACCAGCCCAACGACGCCTCGGTGCACCTGCTGGCCGGTCGCGCGTTCTTCGAGTCCGCCCAGCTGCGCCGCGCCGAGGACGCGTTCGAGAAGGTCCTCGCGCTCGACCCCTCGGACCACTACGCGCACTTCGCCCTCGGCAAGACGCTGCAGCGCCAGGGCCGGCTCTCGGCGGCGGTCACGCAGCTGAAGATGGCCTCCGCGATGGACCCCCGCCCGGAGTACCAGGAAGCTCTCGGCGAGGTCCGCGCCCGGCTCGCACTGTTCTCCGGTTAGCCGCGCCACCCCCGAACGGCGGGGGTCCCGCGGGCCCCGAAGTCAGCCGTACCGGACATACCGGCACGAACCTGACCAGCGATAACGCCTTTTCACCGTGATGCGCGACGCACCGCGGCACCGCCGGGTGCGCAGGCCTTCCGCAACCGTTTCGGCGAGGTTAGCCTCCCGTTCGAGAAGCGCACCCTCACCGTCATGACTCGGCTGCGCCCCCTCGGTGTCGGTGTTCGTGGAGGAGGTAGCGGTGCTGGGAAACGCACTCATCGGACTGCGTGAAGGTCTCGAGGCCTCGCTCGTCGTGGCGATCCTGGTGGCCTTCCTGGTCAAGACCGACCGACGCTCGGAGCTCCCCCGGGTCTGGATCGGGGTCGGGCTCGCGGTGCTCGTCAGCGTCGGCGTCACGCTCGGGCTGACCCTGGCCCAACAGGCGCTCACGTTCGAGGCCCAGGAGACGCTCGGCGGGTCGCTGTCGATCGTCGCGGTCGGCTTCGTCACGTGGATGATCTTCTGGATGCGTGCGCACGGGCGGACGCTGTCGCGCGAGATCGAGGGCAGGCTCGACTCCGCGATCTCGATGGGCCCGCTCGCGGTGGTCGTGGTGGCTGCGCTGGCGGTCGGCCGGGAGGGCCTGGAGACCGCTGTCTTCTTCTTCGCCGCCGCGCAGGCCGCGGGCCAGACCACCGGGCCGCTGATCGGCTTCCTGACCGGGATCGCGATCGCCGTCGTGCTCGCCTACCTGATCTACCGCGGCGCGATGCGGATCAACCTGGGCAGGTTCTTCACCGTCACCGGGTTCCTGCTGGTCTTCGTCGCCGCCGGGATCCTGGCCTACGGCGTGCACGACCTGCAGGAGGCCGGGATCCTGCCCGGCCTGACCACGCTCGCCTTCGACGTCAGCGCCGCGGTCCCGCCGGACTCCTGGTACGGGACGCTGCTCAAGGGCGTCCTGAACTTCTCCCCGCAGACCACCGTGGTGGAGGCGATCGTCTGGGTCCTCTACGTGGCGGTGGTGCTGACCCTGTTCCTGCGTCCGGCCCGGACGCCGGCCACTCCCCGCAACGCCCCGGCCGCGGCGTGACCGCGCCGTCCCCGAGGAGACCCATG
>CBIHNM010000207.1:0-7775 GCA_966211265.1 uncultured Pseudonocardia sp. | reverse complement strand
AGACGTGGGCCCTGCTGGCCGTGGGCGCGGCCGGGTTCTTCCTGCTGCAGAACGCCGTCCAGGCCGGTCGGCTGGTCGCCTCGCAGCCCGGGATCACGCTGGCCAACCCGCTCGTGGCCACCGTCTGGGGCGTCGGCCTGCTGCACGAGCAGGTCCGTACCGGGTGGTGGCTGGCCTGTGCCGGGCTGTCCGCGGGACTGCTGGTGGCCGGGGTCGTCCTGCTCTCGCGCTCGCCGTTGCTCGACGGCCACCGGGAGGCCCCCGAGGAGCACGAGGCGCCCGAGGAGCCCGACGCGCACGAGGAGCTCGCGCCCCGGGGCACCGTCGTCCGCACCGGGCTGCCCGCGCGCCCGGCCGCCGAGGCCGGGGGCGGGGCCTGACCCGGCGCTCCGCCCGCCCGGCACGGGCCCGGACCGCGCCTACCGGAGCAGGTCGGGGGTCTGCCACTCGCGGCCGAGCACGTGCGTGGCCAGGAACGCCTGCACCGTCTCGTACCAGAGCACGGCATGCTGCGGGGCGAGCACCCAGTGGTTCTCGTCCGGGAAGTACAGGAACCGGTGCGGGTTCGCGGCCGGGTCGGCCCGGCGCGAGGTCAGGTCCCACCACAGCCGCAGGCCCTCGCCGATCGGGACCCGGTGGTCCCGGTCGCCGTGGATCACCAGCATCGGCGTGACGACGGCGTCCGCGTGCCGGTGCGGGCTGTGCGCCCGTGCCATCGCCGGGCTCATCTCGTGGCGCCAGTACTCGGGGTGGTCGGTGGTCGGGCCGAACTGGTCGAGGGCCCACAGCCCGGCGTGGGTGACGATCGCGCGGAAACGGTCGGTGTGCCCGGCGACCCAGCTCGCCATGTAGCCGCCGAACGACCCACCCATCGCGGCGGTGCGCCCCGCGTCGATCTCGGGCAGGGCTTCGGCGGCGTCGGTCACCGCCATCAGGTCGGTGTAGGGCGGCCCGCCCCAGGCACCCCATCCACGCTGCACGAACTGCTGGCCGTATCCGGTGGACAGGGCCGGGTCGGGCAGCAGCACGGCGTAGCCGCGGGCCACCATCAGCCACGGGTTCCACCGCCAGGACCAGGCGTTCCAGCTGGCCAGCGGCCCGCCGTGGATCCACAGCAGCAGCGGCGCCGGGTCGGTCGCGGCGTCGTCGGGCAGCGCGAGCCAGGCGCGCAGCGGGCTGCCGTCGAGCGCGGTCGCGGTGACCTCGGTGAGCCGGCCCGGCAGGGTGTGAGCGGGTACCGGCCCGGTGAGCGGCTCCGGCACCGCGTCGGGGGCGTACGCGTCCACCCGGACCGGGGCGGGCGCGGAGTCGACGGCGCTGCGCAGCGCGTAGACCCAGCGGCCGTCCGGGGACGGGCAGGGGTCGGTGTAGGCGCCGTGGTCGCCGGTCAGGCGGGTCACCGCCCCGGACGCCGGGTCGATGCGGAACAGCGGGGCCCTGCCGCCCTCGTCGGCGACGGCGACCAGCGCCGAGGAGTCCGCGGTCCAGCGGACCTCGGAGGGCCAGCGGTCCCAGCCGGGGGCCACCGGCACCGGCTCACCGCCGTCCAGCGGCACCACGACCAGGTCGATCCGCGGGGCCCGCTCCGGGGTCGGCAGGGTCTCGCGCACCGCCACCACCCGGGAACCGTCCGGGCTGACCCGCGGCGCGGAGAACTCCGCGGACGGGTCGTCGAGCAGGACCCGGCGCTCACCGGTCGGCACGTCGATCGCCACCACCGAGGGCCGCCACCGGCCGTGGCCGTACGCGGCGAACCAGCCGGTCACCACCGTGGCGCCGTCCGGGGAGACGTCGTGCGCGGTCTCGAGCAGTGCGTGCCCGGGCTCGGGGGTCAGGTCGGCCCAGTCCAGCCTCCCCTCCGGCGCGCCGGCGGTCGGCGACGCGGCGAGCAGGCGGGGGACGTCCGGGCCGATGTCGTGGTCCCAGTGCCGCACCGGGTGGCCCTCGTGCAGGATCGCGGTGATCTTGGACTCGGAGCGTGCCGTGCGCCGGCGTTCGTCGTCCTCGGCGTCCACCGCCCCGGGCAGCGTCGAGGAGGTCGCGACGACGGTGCCCGCATCCCGCGCGACCACCACGCCGGCGATGCCCCCCGGACGGCTGCCGACCAGGCGTGCCTCTCCGCCCGCGGCGGGCAGCGACCACAACCCGGACGGGACGTCCGCGGCGTCCGGCGAGGCGTCGGGGTCCGGGCGGGCCGAGGTGAACAGCAGGTCCCCCGCCGGGGTGAACACCGGTGCGGACTCGCCCGCGGGGCCCCGGGTCAGGCGCCGCGCGGGCCGCTGCCCGGACGGGTCGAGCTCCCAGAGCGCCCCGACGTGGCCGGTGCGGTCCGGGTCGAGCCCGGCGACCCGGGTGACCAGGCGTGCCCCGTCGGGGGACAGGGCCAGGCCGGACACCCGGGCGAGGCCCACGAAGTCCTGCAGGTCGTGGAACGGTGTCGGGGGAGTCCCGGGATCGGCTGCCACAGGGGAGTTTCTAGCACCGCGGCCCGGCGTCGCGGCCGGGGTCGCCGCTAGGGGGTGAGCAGGAGCTTGCCGGTGGTGCGGCGGCCCTGCAGGTCCTCGTGCGCGGTGCGGGCCTGCTCGAGCCCGTAGCGGTGACCGATCCGGACGTCGAGCGAGCCGTCGGCGACCGCGCCGTAGACGGCCGCGGCGCGGCCGCGCAGATCCTCGGTGGTCACGATGTGGTCGAACAGCTTCGGGCGGGTCAGGAACACCGACCCGGCGCTGTTGAGCCGCTGCGGGTCCACCGCGGGCACCGGCCCGCTGGCCGCGCCGTAGAGCACCAGCATGCCGCGCGTGCGCAGGCTCGCGAGGCTCGCGTCGAACGTGGTCCTCCCGACGCTGTCGTAGGCGGCGTCCACGCCGGTGCCGCCGGTGAGCTCGCGGACCGCGGCGGTCAGGTCGTCGACCTCGGTGTAGCGGATCACCTCGGCCGCACCGGCACCCCGGGCGAGCTCCTCCTTCTCCGGGGTGGACACGGTCGCGATCACCCGCGCCCCGCGGGCGGTGGCCATCTGGGTGAGCAGCAGGCCGACGCCGCCGGCGGCGGCGTGCACCAGCACGGTCTCGCCACCGCGCAGCGGGACCGTGTCGGTGACCAGGAAATGTGCCGTCATGCCCTGCAGCAGCGCGCCGACGGCGGCGTCGTCGGCGACCCCGTCGGGCACCGGGACGGACTTGCCGACCGGCACCGAGACCCGCTCGGCGTAGCTGCCCAGGGTCTCCGACCACGCGATCCGGTCGCCCACCGCCACGTCGTCGACGCCCTCGCCGAGGGCGGTGACGCGCCCGGCGCCCTCCATGCCCGCGATGTAGGGCAGCTCCATCGGGTAGATGCCCTGGCGCTGGTAGGTGTCGATGTAGTTGACCCCGGCCGCGGCCACCTCGACCAGCACCTCGCCCGCACCGGGCGTGGGGTCCTCGACGTCGACGACCGTCAGCACCTCGGGACCACCGGTCTCGCTCACCTGCACCGCACGCATACGTCCTCCTCCTCGCTCGCCCTGACGCCCCGATCATGCCGGGGCGCCCGTGCCGGGCGCGACGCAGGGCTCAGGCGTCGCGGCGCGACATCCGGGCGGTCAGGACCGCGGCGCCGGCCAGCAGGTGGACCAGGGCGACCAGCGAGCTTGACCCCAGCCCGTCGAGCGGCAGCGGGTCGCGCAGCGCGTCGGCGGCTGAGTCCCACCCGGTGGTGAGCAGGTAGGGCGCCAGCCCGTCCAGGGCCGGGATCCCGCCGAGCACGCCGGAGACGATCAGCCCGCCCAGCACCGAGGCCAGCACCACCAGCGGGTGCTCGGTGAACGACGACACGGCCAGCGCCACCGCGCCCACCGCGGCGAGCTGTCCCACCGTCCACAGCGCCACCAGCCCGACCCGCCCGAGCGCCTCGCCGAGCCCGACCGTCGTCCCGGACAGGGTGACCATCTGACCGTCCGCGCCGCCGACCACGACGAGCCCGGCCAGCACGCCGACCACGGCGAGCACCGACGTCGCGACGGCGGCGACCACGAGCACCCCGAACGCCTTCATCCCGACCAGCCGCAGCCGGCCCACCGGGGAGAGCAGCAGCCCGCGCAGGGTGCCGTGCGCGACCTCGCCGGCGATCGCGTCGGCCGCCGCCACGGCCACGGCCAGGGGCAGCAGCAGCACCAGCGAGACGGTCATCGCGGCGATCGGCAGCACCAGCCCGTTGCCGGCCACCGACCCGATCAGCCCGCGCCCGCCACCGCCGTCCCCGTCGCCGTCGGCGACCACGACGCCGACCGCGATCAGCACCGGGACCAGCGCGAACAGGCCGAACATGACCAGCGTGCGGGGGCGTCGAAGGACCCAGCGCAGCTCCGCGGCGAGCAGCCGCGACACCGGGACCGGGGCCGGGTCGGCGGCCACCGGTGCGCCCCCGCCGGCGCTCACGGCCGCTCCCCGTGCGGGTCGTCGCCCTCGGTGAGCCGGGTGAACAGATCCTCGAGGCGCGGGCGGCGCCGGTGCACCTCGTCGACGTCGACGCCGGCGTGCACGAGCGCGGCGAGCAGGCGCGGCGCGGGCGGGCCGCCGTCGGCGACCACCGTCCCGGGCGACTCGGTGAACGCGGTCGCACCGGCCGCGCGCAGGGCCGCGAGGGCGGCGTCGGTGTCGGCGACCGCGATCCGCAGGCCGCTCGCACCCGCCTCGAGCAGAGTGGACAGCTCCCCGGACACGACCAGCGAGCCGGCCGCCAGCACGGCGACGTGCGTGCAGACCGCCTCCACCTCGGTCAGCAGGTGCGACGACAGCAGCACGGTCGCCCCACCGGCCCGCAGCTCGCCGACGATCCGGCGGACCTCCCTGGTGCCGGCCGGGTCGAGCCCGTTGGTCGGCTCGTCGAGCACGACCAGCCGCCGCGGCACCAGCAGCGCCGAGGCCAGACCGAGGCGCTGCTTCATCCCCAGCGAGTAGCCGCGGTAGCGGCGACCGGCCGCACCGGCGAGCCCGACCCGTTCCAGCGCCGTCTCCACGGCCGGGGCGATCTCGGCGCGCCCGAGCCGGGGCTCGGTCATCGCGACCCGACGCAGGTTCTCCCGCCCGGACAGGAACGGGTGGAACCCCGGGCCCTCGACGAGCGCGCCCACGTCGGGCAGCGTCGCGGCCAGGCCGTCGGGGACCGGGCGGCCGAGCAGCTCGGCGGTGCCGCCGGTGGGGCGGGTCAGGCCGAGCAGCATCCGGATCAGGGTGGTCTTGCCCGACCCGTTCGGGCCGAGCATGCCGAACACCGACCCGGCCGGGACGGCGAGGTCGATGCCCTCGACGGCCACCGTCGGGCCGAACACCTTGCGCAGCCCGGTCGCGCGGGCCGCGTCCGCCCCGGCCGCGGCCCCCCGGGTGGCGTGCGCCGCGCCCGGGCCGGCGTCGATGGCGCCGCCGCCCGTGGCGTGACCGCTCCCCGCGCGCACCGTCACCGGGCGAGGGCCTCGGTCAGGACCTGCGCGGGGACCGCCCCGGCGGCGACCCGGCCGTCGTCGGTGACGATCGCGGTACCGACCGCGGTGCCGATCTGGCGGCCGCTGCCCCACGGCCCGCCGACCGGGGTGCCGAGCCGGGACAGGTCCGGGGCGGCGTCGCCGGGGCCCGCCGGCTCACCGGGCCCGGCCCCGCCCGTGGTCGGCATCCGGGCGAGCACGACCGTGTCCCACCCGTCGCCGACGGTCCGCGGCCGGTCCGCGGCGGTCCCGGCGTCCGGGCCGGTCCGCGGAGCGCCCGCCCCCGGCGCCGCGCCCCCGGGCCGGGCCGGGCGGTCGACCACGGTGGAGCCCGGCGGTGGGGTGAAGGTGAACAGCGACGGGTCCTGCGGGCCGAACGTCACGTCGGTGAACCCGACCTGCAACGCCGGCTCGGGCGAGCCGTTGGCCAGCACGGACAGCTGCAGCGGGACCCGCTTCTCGGCGTCGACCGCGATCCGGACCTCGCGCAGCAGCGTGCGCTCGGTGGGCAGCGGAGCGAGCACGAGCCGGTAGGCGGGGCGACCGGCGACCTCGGCCGTGCCGTCGACGGTGACGGTGCTGGTGGTGCGCAACGCGCCGATCACCCGCGTGGCCGTGGCGGCCGGGTCGGCGGCGGCCGGCGGGCCGGGACCGTCGCCCCGCGTCGCGGGGGCCCTGGTGACGGTGCGGCTCTGCGACTCGTAGGACCACAGGGTGGCGCCGTCGGCGACGAAGGTCCGCTCGCCCTGCGGGGTCGGCAGCGACACCCGGCCCCTGCCGTCGTCGCCGGACCAGACGCGGGCGGTGCTGGTGCCGTTCGCGGCCTGCGGGACGCCCGGCAGCACGGGCAGCCCGAGCCGGTTGTCCAGCGCCACGGTGCCCGCGAACGGGCCCGGTTCGGCGGTCAGCACGGACGAGAGGAGCTCCTCCGGGCCGACCGGCGGCAGCTCCGGTGCCGCCGACGCCCCGCCCGGTGCGACGGCGAGCCCGATCCCCACGGCGGCGGCCAGCGCCGCACCGATCCCCGCCGCGCCCCAGCGGCGTCGTGCCCCGACCCGGTCACCCATGGGAACAGCCTGACGTACCGCGGCTGAGAGGTTCTCAGCCCGGACACGGGCGCGATGTCGGTGCCGGGCCCTACCGTCGGTCGGGTGACGAGGGTGCTGGTGGTCGACGACGAGGCCGGGGTACGGACCGCGTTGCGGCGCGGGCTCACCGCGGAGGGCATGGACGTCGTCACCCTCGCCGACGGGGCCTCGGCCCTGCAGGCGGCGCTGACCGGCGGGTTCGACGCCGTCGTGCTGGACGTGATCCTGCCGGGGCTGTCCGGGTACCGGGTCCTGGAACGGCTGCGTGCGGCCGGTGTGGGCACGCCGGTGCTGCTGGTCTCGGCCAAGGACGGCGAGGTCGACCAGGCCGACGGGCTGGACCTGGGCGCGGACGGCTACATCGTGAAACCGTTCTCGTTCGTCGTGCTCGTCGCCCAGCTCAGGGCGCTGCTGCGGCGCCGGGACGCGGGGTCGGCGGCGCCGCGGATCACGCTCGGGGAGCTGGTCGTCGACCCGGGGGCCGGCTGCGCGACCTGGGCGGGGCGGGACCTGGAGCTGTCCCCGCGGGAGTTCGGGGTGCTGCACGCGCTGGCCGGCCGTCCGGGCGCGGCGGTGGGCAAGGACGAGCTGCGCGACCTCGTCTGGGGCGCGGGGGAGCCGGTCAGCCGCAACGTCGTGGAGGTCTACGTCGGGTACGTGCGGCGCAAGCTGACCGCCGCAGGCGCCGGTGCGGTGCTGCGCACCGAGCGCGGCCGCGGCTACTCGGTCGCCGTGCCGTGACCCGGTCGGGCAGGGGGCCGCGGCACGGGCTGCGACGCTGGTGGGAGACGCGACCGCTGCGGACCCGGATCACGGTCGTCGTCGGCGGGGTCGCGCTGGTGGCGTTGCTGGCGCTGGCGCGGATCGGGGCCGGGTTGATGCTGGAGTCGCTGTTCGGCGCGGCCGACGCGGAGCTGCGGGACCGGGCGGTCACGGCCGCGGCCCTGGTGGGTCGGGCGGAGCCGGTCGGGCCGGGGATCCGGGTGGTCGACACCGCCGGGACGCCGGTCGACGGCCGTGGGCCGCTCCCGCTGCGCGGTGACCAGGTGCGCGACCTCGCCGCGGGCACGCCCACGACGGCGTTCACCGGGGGCCGCCCGCTGCGCTGGTCGGCGGTCCCGGTCGTGCTCGCCGACGGGTCGACGCGGTTCGTGCTGGCCTCGGGTGACGTGCTGGGCGGGCGCGGCCTGCCCGCCCGGGCCCTCGTGGTGTTCCTGCTCGCGGCC
>CBIHNM010000206.1:0-7784 GCA_966211265.1 uncultured Pseudonocardia sp. | reverse complement strand
GGGGCCCCGGCCGGGGCGCGGCCGTGGCCGGCGCCGCCGGCGTCGCGGGCGCCGGTGCGGCCGTCGCCGGGAGCGCGGCCACCGCGCCGGAGCGTGAGCGCGAGACCGAGGCCCCCGCCCCGGGGGCGGACACCGGCACGGCCGGGACCGGCACCGCCGACACCGCGGACGACGTGCGTACCCCGCCGCGCGGCACGTCGATCCCGGACGGCGCCACCGAGGCCCGGACCCCGCCCGCGGGCATCCCGATCGTGGACGCGCCGACCCCGCCGCGCGGCACCCCGGCCGTCCGGGACAGCCGGGTGATCGACACCGAGGAGGCCAGCAAGGACCCGGCGACCCAGCGGATCGACACCCGCGCCGGGGCCGCCGGTGCCGGGGTCGCCGGCGGCACCGCGGCGGCCGCGGCCACCGCGGGCACGGCCGCGCCCGCGGACACGACGGCCCCCGCGGACGCGCCGGCCCGCCCCGGCACGGCCCCCACCGCGCCCGACACCGCCGCTCCCGCGCCCGGGACCCCGACCGAGGAGATCCCGTCGGCCGACGGGCGGCTCAACCGCCTGCGCGGACGCCTGTCCCGCTCGCGCTCGGGCCTCGGACAGAGCCTGCTCGGCCTGCTCGGTGCCGGGCAGATGGACGAGGAGTCGTGGGAGGACGTCGAGGCCACCCTCCTGCAGGCCGACCTCGGCCCGGAGATGACGCAGGAGATCACCGACAAGCTGCGCGAGCAGCTCGCCGCACGCGCCGTGCGCACCTCCGAGGCCGCCCGCGCGGTGCTGCACGACGTGCTCACCGAGGCGCTGGGCACCGACCAGGACCGCTCGGTCCGGGTGCTGCCGCACGACGGCCGCCCGGCCGTGGTGCTCGTCGTCGGCGTGAACGGCACCGGCAAGACCACGACCACCGGCAAGCTCGCCCGGGTGCTGGTCGGCGGCGGGCACACGGTCACCCTCGGGGCGGCCGACACGTTCCGTGCCGCCGCGGCCGAGCAGCTCGTGACGTGGGGCGAGCGCGCCGGTGCCGCCGTGGTCCGCGGGCCGGAGGGCTCGGACCCGGCCGCGGTCGCGTTCGACGCGGTCAAGCGCGGCACCGACGACGGCGTGGACGCCGTGCTGCTCGACACCGCGGGGCGGCTGCACACCAAGACCGGTCTGATGGACGAGCTCGGCAAGGTCAAGCGGGTGGTGGAGAAGCAGGCCGAGGTCGACGAGGTGCTGCTGGTGCTCGACGCCACGACGGGGCAGAACGGGCTGACCCAGGCCCGGGTGTTCGGCGAGGTCGTCGAGGTCACCGGCATCGCCCTGACCAAGCTCGACGGCACCGCCAAGGGCGGCATCGTGTTCCGGGTGCAGCGCGAGCTCGGGGTGCCGGTCAAGCTGGTCGGCCTCGGCGAGGGGCCCGACGACCTCGCGCCGTTCGAGCCGAAGGCGTTCGTCGACGCGCTGCTCGACTGAGAACGCGCCCCGGTGCCCCGGTCACCGGCCGTGGGCGACCGGGTGACCCTCCGGGCCGGGTAACGCCGACGTAACCGCGCTCGGCGGTCCGTTCACGCTTCCGCAACGCAGACCGCCATCGTCGGAAATACGGCGCTCCCAGGATTCTCCCCATCTGCCGCGACCCCGCGGCGACCAACCGGAGGGAGCTGCTGTGGGAGTCCCGGACACCGGCGATACCGCATGGATGCTCGCCAGCGCAGCGCTGGTACTGCTGATGACCCCAGGCCTGGAGTTCTTCTTCGGCGGGATGGTCCGGAGCTAGAGAGTCCTCAACATGATGATGTTGAGCATGTCCGCGCTCGGGCTGGTGGGCGTGCTCTGGGTGCTCTACGGCTACTCGATGGCCTTCGGCGCCGACGTGGGCCTGGGCCTGCTGGGCAACCCGTTCGAGCACCTGGGCCTGTCCGGGCTGTTCGGCGGTCGGTACCTGACCGGCGACGCCGGCGAGGCGGTGTCCGTCCCGCTGGTCAACACGATCCCGGCCACGGTGTTCGCCGCGTTCCAGGCGATGTTCGCCATCATCACCGTCGCCCTGATCTCGGGTGCGGTGGCGGACCGGCTGCGGTTCGGCCCGTGGCTGGTCTTCGCCGGTATCTGGGCCACCGTCGTCTACTTCCCGGTCGCGCACTGGGTGTTCGCCTTCGACGGCGTCACCGCCGAGACCGGTGGCTGGATCGCCAACCGGCTCGCCGCGATCGACTTCGCGGGCGGCACGGCCGTGCACATCAACTCCGGTGCCGCGGCACTCGCGCTGTGCCTCGTGCTCGGCAGGCGCCGCGGCTGGCCGCGCGAGCCCATGCGTCCGCACAACCTGACCCTGGTCATGCTCGGCTCCGGGCTGCTGTGGTTCGGCTGGTTCGGCTTCAACGCCGGCTCGGCCCTTGCCTCCGACGGCGTCGCGGGCGTCACGTTCGTCAACACCCTGGTCGCGACCTCGGCGGGCATGCTCGGGTGGCTGCTGACCGAGCGCTTCCGGGACGGCAGGCCGACGTCGCTGGGTGCGGCCTCGGGTGTGGTGGCCGGCCTGGTCGCGATCACCCCGTCCTGCTCGGCGGTGTCGCCGCTCGGCGCGATCGCGGTCGGCGCCATCGCCGGCGTCGTCTGTGCACTGGCCGTGGGGCTGAAGTTCCGGCTCGGTTTCGACGACTCGCTCGACGTCGTGGGCGTGCACCTGGTCGGCGGTATGACCGGCACCCTGCTGGTCGGGGTGTTCGCCACCGAGTCCGCCCCGGCCGGGGTGAACGGCCTGCTCTACGGCGGGGGCGTCGACCAGCTCTGGCGACAGGCGGTCGGCGGCGTCGCGGTGCTGGTCTACAGCTTCGTGCTCAGCATCGTCATCGCCTACCTGGTCAAGGCCGTCTTCGGGCTGCGGGCCACCGACGAGGACGAGGTCGGCGGCATGGACGAGTCCGAGCACGCGGAGAGCGCCTACGACTTCTCCACCCTGCGGGTCGGCGGCGGCCTGGGCGGCAACCGCCCGACCGTCACCCCCGGCGGCACGGATCGCCGGCCGCAGGTCGCATCCACCGGCAGCAAGGAGGGCTGAGCGAGATGAAGCTCGTGACCGCGATCGTCAAGCCGTTCGTCCTGGAGGACGTGAAGGGCGCGCTCGAGCAGATCGGCGTGCTCGGCCTGACGATCAGTGAGGTGCAGGGCTACGGCCGGCAGAAGGGCCACACCGAGGTCTACCGCGGTGCGGAGTACTCGGTCGACTTCGTCCCGAAGGTCCGGGTCGAGGTCGTCGTGGACGACGCGCTGCTGGACAAGGTCGTGGACGCGGTCGTCGAGGCCGCACGTACCGGCAAGATCGGTGACGGCAAGGTCTGGGTCTGTCCGGTCGAGACGGTGGTCCGCGTGCGGACCGGCGAACGGGGCACCGACGCCATCTAGCGGTGCGGTAGGCATGCGCGGCTCCGCAGGCTTCGCGCGCGACGTCGCGGCCGGGCCCGTCACACCCCACGAGGGGCGACGGGCCCGGTCGCTCGCGCGGCGCAGGGCGCGCAACGGGAGTCATGGAGAGGGCTGGTCGGACGATGACGGTGCCGGGGTCGGGCGAGGCGGCGGACCTGGTGAAAGCCAGGTCGGTGCTGCTGGAGTCGAACGGGGGCCGCCACCACCACGGCCCGGAGGCGTTGCGGGCGGCGCTGGTGGAGCTGCACGACTTCTGGCTCTCCGCGCGGTGCGCGGCGATCGGGGTCGGGGACGGTACGGCGCTGGTCGCGGTGGGGGCGCTGGGGCGCCGCGAGCTCTGCCCGTACTCGGACCTGGACCTGGTGCTGCTGCACGACGGGCGCTCCGGGGTCGACTCGCTCGCCGAGCAGCTCTGGTACCCGCTCTGGGACGCCGGGGTCGGTCTCGACCACTCGGTGCGCACCCCCGGCCAGGCCGTGCAGATCGCCACGACCGACCTCAAAGCCGCGTTCGGCCTGCTCGAGATCCGGCACGTCGCCGGGGACACCGAGCTCTCGGACACCGTCCGCACCGCCGTCGCGCAGGCGTGGCGGGCCGGTATCCGGAGCCGGTTCGACGAGGTCGCCGACCTCACGACCGACCGCTGGGCGCGCAACGGGGACGTGGCCCACCGGATCGAGCCGGACCTGAAGAACGGGCACGGCGGCCTGCGCGACGTCGCGCTGATCGAGGCGCTGGCCACGGCGCAGCTGGTGGACCGCCCCTCGGGCGAGGTGGCGGCGGCCCGCACGCTGCTGCTCGACGTCCGCACCGAGCTGCACCGGCTCTCCGGACGCGCCCGGGACGTGCTGCGCGCCCAGGACGCCGACGAGATCGCCTCGACGATGGAGGCCGGGGACCGCTTCGAGCTGGCGCGCACCCTGTCCGGGGCGGCCCGGGCGGTGGCCTTCGCCGCCGAGGTCGGGTTGCGCCAGGCCCGCAACGCGCTGCCGCGCCGCGGTCTGGCCGCGCTGCGGCGGGCGCCGGTGCGCCGGCCGCTGGACTCCGGCGTCGTCGAGCACGCCGGCGAGGTCACGCTGGCCCGCGACGCGTCCGCGGCCAAGGACCCCGCCCTGGTGCTGCGGGTGGCCGCGACCGCGGCACGCACCGGGCTGCCGATCGCGGCCGGCACCCTGGCCCGCCTGGCCGACACCGCACCGGAGCTGCGGGCACCGTGGCCGCGGGCGGCCCTCGGTGAGCTGCTGAGCCTGCTGGGCACCGGTCAGGCGATGGTCGAGGTGGTCGAGTCGCTGGACCGCACCGGGCTCTGGGGCCGGTTGTTCCCGGAGTGGGGCGCGGTCCGCGACCTGCCCCCGCGCGACCGCATGCACGTCTGGACCGTCGACCGGCACCTGGTGGAGGTCTGCGCGCAGGCGGCGCGGCTGACCACCCGGGTCGCCCGGCCGGACCTGCTGCTGATCGGCGCGCTGTGCCACGACATCGGCAAGGGCCGGGGCGGGGACCACTCGGTGGTCGGCGAGTCGCTGGCCCGCCGGATCGGGACCCGGCTCGGGCTGCGCGAGGCCGACGTCGAGGTCCTCGCCGCGATGGTGCGCCACCACCTGCTGTTCCCGCACACGGCGACGCGTCGCGACCTCGACGACCCGGCCACGGTGTCGCGGGTGGTCGAGACCCTCGACGCGTCGGTCCCGGCAGGGGCCCCGTCCGGGCGGTCGACGGCACTGCTGGTGGACCTGCTCGACGCGCTGGCCGAGGCGGACTCGCTGGGTACCGGGCCCGGGGTGTGGAGCCCGTGGCGCCGGACGCTGATCCAGAACCTGGCAGGGCGCTGCCGCAGCGCCCTGACCGGCGCGCCGTTCGTGGAGCCGGGGCCGCCGGACCCGTCGTCGGCGGAGCTGCTCGCGGCGATGGCGGGCGGGGGAGGACCCCAGGTCCGTTTCGTCGCCGACGGCGACGTCGCCACCGTGACCCTCGTGCTGCCCGACGACCGGGGCGCGCTCTCGGCCGCGGCGGGGGTGCTGGCCCTGCACTCGCTGCAGGTGCACACCGCCGAGCTCTCCACCGTGGTGGCCCCGCACGGCGCCGGCGCCGTGGTCGAGACGTTCGCGGTCACCCCGCGGTTCGGCGGGCTGCCCGACCCGGCGCTGGTCCGGGCGGACCTGGTGCGGGTGCTGTCGGGGTCGCTGGCACTGCCCGAGGCCCTGGCCCGCAAGGAACGCGACTACGCGCCGTCGAGCCCGGTCGTGGAGCGGACCGCGCCGCCGCGGGTGCTGTGGTTCGACGACGAGGCCACCGGTGCGGTCGTGCTGGAGCTGCGCGCGACCGACCGGATCGGGTTGCTGCACCGCGTCACGCGGGCCCTGGAACGAGCCGGGGTCGACCTGCGATGGGCCCGGGTGGAGACGCTCGGGGCCTCGGTGGTGGACGCGTTCGGCGTCGCCGGGACACCGGATGCGGAGTCGAGGCGGCGGATCGAGAACGATCTCCTGGCCGCGACCGGTGCCGGCGGCGGCGCGGCAGGTCCGGGCGACCGGCAGGACTGACGCCGCCCGCCCGGGCACGTTCGGGGGGTTCATCCCGGCGAAACATCAGGTAGCGCGGGCGTAACACTGCCGGACCACCATGCCGCAAGCGCGGCCGCAGGCGGTCGCCCGACGAGAGGGACGGGATGGACGCCGGGAACACCGCGTACGTGCTGGGCTGTGCGGGGCTGGTCATGCTGATGACGCCGGGGCTGGCGTTCTTCTACGGCGGCATGGTGCAGGCCAAGAGCGTGCTCAACATGATGATGATGAGCCTGGTCAGCCTCGGGGTGATCGGGCTGATCTGGGTCGTGTTCGGCTTCTCGCTCGCCTTCGGCGACTCGCACGCCGGCCTGATCGGCGGCTTCGAGTTCGTCGGGCTCACCCAGGCCGGGGCCGTGGTCGGCGGCGTCCCGGTCCAGGCGTTCGCGATGTTCCAGCTGATGTTCGCCGTGGTCACCGGGGCGCTGCTGTCCGGGGCGATCGCCGACCGTGCGCGGTTCTGGCCGTGGACGCTGTTCGTGGCGGTCTGGACGGTCGTGGTCTACATCCCGCTCGCGCACTGGATCTTCGCCTTCGACGACGCGGTGTCGCCGAAGGGCGGCTGGCTGGCCAACACCCTGGGCGCGCTGGACTTCGCAGGCGGCACCGCCGTCGAGATCAACTCCGGGGCGTCGGCGCTGGCGCTGGCGCTGGTGCTGGGCCGCCGCCGCGGCTGGCCGGAGCCGACGCGACCGCACAACCTCCCGGCCGTGCTGCTCGGCGCCGGGCTGCTGTGGTTCGGCTGGTTCGGCTTCAACGCGGGCTCCGCGCTGGCCGCCGGCGCGACCGCGGCGAACGCGTTCGTCACGACGATGGCCGCCGCCGCGGCGTCGGTGATGGCCTGGCTGGTCCTCGAGCACCGCCTCGACGGCCGTCCGACGAGCCTGGGCGGGGCGTCCGCGGCGATCGCCGGCCTGGTCGGCATCACCCCGGCCTGCGGGTACGTCGACACGTGGGGTGCGCTCGTGATCGGCGTCGCGGCCGGGCTGATCTGCCAGCTGGCGATCCGCCTGAAGTACCGGCTCGGCTACGACGACTCGCTCGACGTCGTCGCCATCCACGGCATCGGCGGTGTGATCGGCATGCTGGCGCTGGGGGTGTTCGCCACCACGTCGGTCAACGCCGACGGCGCCGACGGGCTGCTCTACGGTGGCGGTGCCGGGCAGCTCGGCAAGCAGGCGCTGGCCGTCGTCGTCACGATGGCGTGGGCGTTCGCCCTGAGTGCGGTGCTGGCCTGGGTGATCCGCGCGACGGTGGGCTTCCGGGCGCACGCCGACGACGAGTCCGCCGGCATCGACGAGGCCGAGCACGCCGAGACGGCCTACGAGTTCACGACCATGCGGACCTCCGGGCGCGGCGGCGCGCCGTCCGGCCTCACCGGGGCGCGCCCGGCCCGCCCCCAGGAACGCGAGGAGGAGTCCCGATGAAGCTGGTGACCGCGATCGTCAAGCCGTTCGTGCTGGGCGATGTCAAGGAGGCGCTCGAACGGGTCGGCGTGCTCGGGATGACCGTGTCCGAGGTGCAGGGATACGGGCGCCAGAAGGGACACACCGAGGTCTACCGGGGCGCGGAGTACTCGGTGGACTTCGTGCCGAAGGTCCGGGTCGAGGTCGTCGTGGACGACGACGTCGTCGACCGGGTCGTGCAGGCCGTGGTCGACGCCGCGCACACCGGCAAGATCGGCGACGGCAAGGTGTGGGTGGTCCCGGTGGAGAACGTGGTCCGCGTCCGCACCGGCGAACGCGGCACCGACGCCCTCTGACCCCACCCCCGCACCCGCGCGCACCCACCCCGTGCCCGCGCACCGGGCCGG
>CBIHNM010000205.1:0-7821 GCA_966211265.1 uncultured Pseudonocardia sp. | reverse complement strand
CCACGGCCAGGTCCCAACCGATCCGGCGGTGGTCGACGACGCGGCCCATCCAGGACGCGGGCCCGCGCTCGGCGGCGGCGGCCTCCTGCATCGCCCGGGCGACGGTGTCGTAGGCGTAGTTCCAGGCCCGGTCGACCTCCGGGGTCCACCGCGTGCCGGAGTAGGTGGCGATCGCCGAGATCAGCGCCTCGCCGACCGCGTCGTAGTGCCGGGAGAGCACCCCGAACTTGCGGTGGTCACGGCCGAGCTGCTGCAGGAACGGCACCAGGTCGTCGGGCTGGTCCACCATCTGCACGACGTGCACGAGGGCGCGCAGCAGGCGGCTGCGCTGCACCTCCATGTTCACCGGGAACAGGTCCCGGGTCTCCGGCGCGCGGGAGAACAGCGTCGAGTAGAAGTGCTTGCCGAGCTCCTCGGCCTGCGGCTCGACGGCGGCGAAACTCGCCCGGATCAGCTCGACCGTCCGCTCGGCCTCGGTGGCCGGCCGGTTGGGCGGGGCGACGTCCCTGGCGGTCAGCTGATCAGCGGTCATGCCTGGTCGACACTCTCCTCGGTCGTGCTCGTCCCCGTCCCCGGGCCGCTCCGGATCACTCGAATGCTCGCGCGGTAGGCTACGCGAGATCCGCCGTTCGCCGGTACGGCGAGCAGCGACCGGAGGAACGCTCCGGCGGCGATCGGACTCGAGGCCACGGTTTCATCCGTTCGGGGACGGCTTCACTCGTCAATGGCGTGGGGTGCGCCGCGGACAGAATAGCGCCCGGGCCCCACCGTGCCGACGTCCCGGTCCGGGCATGTCACATCCGAGCCCGTTTGGTGATCCCCCGATGGGATGGCACCGTGTCGGGGTGCCGTTGCGAACACCCCCACTGGTGGTCGGCCCGCGCAAGCGGCCGGTCGTCTCCGTCCCGGTCCGCCCGTCGGTGGTGCCGAGTACCCGCCCGGCCCCCGAACCCGAGTCCGTCCCGGCCCCCGGGTCGGCCGGTGAGCACGCGTTGCAGCAGCGGTTCGGCAGCGTCGCCCGCGCCGGGCGCTTCTACGACGACCAGGTCCGCGACCGGCTGCTGCCCCGCATGGTGGAGTTCATCGGGCGAATGGAGATGGCGTTCGTCGCGACCTCCGACGCCCACGGCGAGTGCGACAACTCGCTGCGTGCCGGTCCGCCGGGGTTCCTGGTGGTGCTCGACGAGTTCACCCTCGCCTACCCCGAGTACCGCGGCAACGGCGTGTTCGCCAGCCTCGGCAACCTCGCCGAGAACGGCCACGTCGGGATCCTGATGGTCGACTTCGTCGAGTCGCTGATCGGCCTGCACGTCAACGGCCGCACGCGGATCGTCGACGACGAGGCGTTCCGCGTCGAGTATCCCGAGTACGCGCCCGACCAGAGCCCGGGGCGCCGGGCCGAGCGGTGGGTGGTGGTCGACGTCGAGGAGGCCTACATCCACTGCCGCAAGCACATCCCGCGGATGGAGCGGACCACCCGCAAGCGCGACTGGGGCACCGACGACCCGGCCCGCAAGGGCGGCGACTTCTTCGGCACCAAGGGCACGCCGCTGCGCGTCCCGCGCCCGCCCCGGCGCCGGTTCCCCAGCACCACCCACATCTCCGGCGGGGCCACCAAGGCGCTGCGCCGCCGCTGACCGGGCGCGGGTCGCGGCGCTTCGGACCGAGTCTTTCGGGTTGAGTGGAACAGACTCAAGTTTCCTGACGTTGTCGATGGTGACGGGCACACTGGGGCGGCTCTGAGGGGAAGGGCGCCGTCCGGGGTGCCGTTCCACCAGACACGACAGACCCAGGAGGACGCGGGGGCATGGATTCCTTCAACCCCACCACCAAGACCCAGCAGGCGATCTCGGCGGCCGTGCAGGCCGCGACGCTGGCGGGTAACCCCGACGTCGGTCCCACCCACCTGCTCGGCGCCTTGCTGGCCCAGGGGGACGGGATCGCCGCGCCACTGCTCGCCGCCGTGGGCGCCGACGCCGACAAGGTCCGGTCCGAGCTGACGCAGCTGGGTCAGCGGCTGCCCTCCGCGGCGGGCTCCTCGGTCAGCGCGCCGCAGCTGTCGCGGGACGCGCTCGCCGCCATCACCGCGGCCCAGCAGCTCGCCACCGAGATGGGTGACGAGTACGTCTCCACCGAGCACCTGCTGGTCGGGCTGTCCCGCTCCGGTGGCCAGGTCGCCGACCTGCTCGGCCGCCACGGTGCCGGCCCGGACGCGCTGCGCGACGCCTTCTCCGCGGTCCGCGGCTCGGCCCGGGTGACCAGCCCGGACCCCGAGGGCAGCTACCAGGCGCTGGAGAAGTACGGCGTCGACCTCACCGAGCGTGCCCGCTCCGGCGAGCTGGACCCGGTGATCGGCCGCGACACCGAGATCCGGCGCGTGGTGCAGGTGCTCTCGCGCCGCACCAAGAACAACCCGGTGCTGATCGGCGAGCCGGGCGTCGGCAAGACCGCGATCGTCGAGGGCCTGGCCCAGCGCGTGGTCGCCGGTGACGTGCCGGAGTCCTTGCGTGGCAAGCGGGTCATCTCGCTCGACCTGGGCTCGATGGTGGCCGGGGCGAAGTACCGGGGCGAGTTCGAGGAGCGGCTCAAATCGGTGCTCTCCGAGATCACCGACTCAGCCGGTGAGGTCATCACGTTCATCGACGAGCTGCACACGATCGTCGGCGCGGGTGCCACCGGGGACGGCTCGATGGACGCCGGCAACATGATCAAGCCGATGCTCGCCCGCGGCGAGCTGCGGCTGGTCGGCGCCACCACGCTGGACGAGTACCGCCGCTACATCGAGAAGGACGCGGCGCTGGAGCGCCGGTTCCAGCAGGTGCTGGTCGGCGAGCCGTCCCCGGAGGACACCGTCGGCATCCTGCGCGGGCTCAAGGAGCGCTACGAGGTGCACCACGGCGTCCGGATCACCGACGCCGCGCTGGTCGCCGCGGCCACCCTGTCCGACCGCTACATCACCGCCCGGTTCCTGCCGGACAAGGCCATCGACCTGGTCGACGAGGCCGCGTCCCGGCTCCGGATGGAGATCGACTCGCGGCCGGTGGAGATCGACACCGTGGAGCGCGCCGTGCGCCGGCTGGAGATCGAGGAGATGGCGCTGGAGAACGAGTCCGACGCCGCCTCGAAGGACCGCCTGGTCGCGCTGCGCGCCGAGCTGGCCGAGAAGCGGGAGGCCCTGTCCGCGCTGACCGCCCGCTGGCAGAACGAGAAGAACGCCATCGACGCCACCCGCGAGCTCAAGGAGCAGCTCGAGCAGCTGCGCGGCGAGTCCGACCGGGCCGAGCGCGACGGCGACCTGGGCCGGGCCGCGGAGCTGCGCTACGGGCGGATCCCGGCGCTGGAGCGCGAGCTCGCCGAGAAGTCGGCCGCCGTCGAGCACGGCGCGGAGGCGGTGATGCTCAAGGAGGAGGTCGGCCCGGACGACGTCGCCGACGTCGTGTCCGCGTGGACCGGTATCCCGGCCGGTCGGATGCTCGAGGGCGAGACCGCGAAGCTGCTGCGGATGGAGGAGGAGCTGGGCCGGCGCGTGGTCGGCCAGACCGAGGCGGTGCGGGCCGTGTCCGACGCCGTGCGCCGCGCGCGGACCGGAATCTCCGACGAGAACCGGCCGACCGGGTCGTTCCTGTTCCTCGGACCGACCGGGGTCGGCAAGACCGAGCTGGCCAAGGCGCTGGCCGGGTTCCTGTTCGACGACGAGCGGGCGATGGTCCGCATCGACATGAGCGAGTACTCCGAGAAGCACTCGGTGGCCCGCCTGGTCGGTGCCCCTCCCGGCTACGTCGGCTACGACCAGGGCGGCCAGCTCACCGAGGCCGTGCGGCGCCGCCCGTACACCGTGGTGCTGCTCGACGAGGTCGAGAAGGCGCACCCGGACGTGTTCGACACGCTGCTGCAGGTGCTCGACGACGGCCGCCTGACCGACGGCCAGGGCCGCACGGTCGACTTCCGGAACACGATCCTGGTGCTCACCTCGAACCTGGGCGGCGGCGCGATCGCCGACCAGAGCCTGGACGAGCAGGGCCGCCACGACGCCGTCATGGCGGTGGTCCGCACGCACTTCAAGCCGGAGTTCCTCAACCGGCTCGACGACGTCGTCGTGTTCCACGCGCTGTCCACCGACGAGCTCACCCACATCGTCGACATCCAGGTCGACGTGCTGCGCGGGCGGCTGGCCAGGCGGCGGCTGACCCTGGAGGTCACCGACCCGGCCCGGGAGTGGCTGGCCATGAACGGGTTCGACCCGGTCTACGGCGCGCGCCCGCTGCGCCGGCTGGTGCAGTCCTCGATCGGCGACCAGCTCGCCCGCGCGCTGCTCTCGGGCAGCGTCCGCGAGGGCGACATCGTGCGGGTCGACCTGGACCCGGCCGCGTCCGGCGGGACCGGAGGCCTGGTCGTCGGCAGGGGCCAGGGGTCCGGTGCCGACGAGCCGGTCGCGATCGCGAACCGGTAGGTCCGAACGGCCGTGTGCCGGGACGGCGGCTCCTACCGTCCCGGCACATGGACCCACGACCGTCCCGCCACCTGACCGGCCTCCCGTCGGCGCCGGCGGCCCCGTCGGCGCCGTCGACGACCGACCGGCCCGACACCCGGGCCTGGCTCGCCGACTACCGCGGCCGGATGGAGGACCTGCGCGGCCGGGCCGAGCGGGCCCAGGCCCAGCTCGAGGGCCTGACCGCCACCGCGAGCAGCCGTGACGGCGCCGTCACCGTGACGGTCGACGGGTCCGGCGCGCTGCTCGAACTCCGGTTCGGCTCGCGCGCCGAGGAGATGCCCCGGGCGCGGCTGGCCGAGCTCGTGCTGAGCCTGTCCCGCGAGGCCGCCGCCGACGCGTCACGGCAGGTCCGGGAGGTGGTGGAGCCGGTGACGGCGGCCGGGAGGGCGGCCCGGTGAGTGGCGGGTTCGCCGTCGACCCGGGGACGATCCGCACGCACGCGCGCAGCGTCGAGCGGGTCGAGGCCGCGGTCGGTGCGGCGGTTCCGGCCCGGGCGACGCTCTCGGGCGACGCCTACGGCGCGATCGGGCAGGTCTTCGCCGCTTCCGCCGTCTCGGCCATGGCCACGGGCGGCGCCGCGGTCGAGGAGCTGCGGCGCGGCCTCGTCGGCGCCACCGGCTCGCTGGAGCGCTCCGCGGCCGGGTACGAGAACGCCGACCTGCGGGTGGCGCTGATGTTCGGTGGTGACCGGTGACCTCCCCGGCGCCGGCCGACCCGCAGGCCGGGGACGCCGCGGACGACCTCTACGAGGGCGCCGGGATCTTCTCCAGCTTCCACGACGTGCAGTCGGCGGCCGGTGAGCAGGACGCCGCCGGGGTCGGCGCCGCCGCCGTGGGCGCGGGGCTGGACTCGCTCGGCCTGGTGGCCGACCCGCTGGGCACCCTGGCCGAGGCCGGGGTCGGCTGGGCGATCGAGCACATCTCGTTCCTCCGCGAGCCCCTCGACCTGCTCTGCGGGAGCCCCGACGAGATCAAGGAGATCGCGCGGTCGTGGCACACGCTGGCCGCGGCGCTGTCCGCGCAGGCCACCGGGTACGGCTCGTCGCTGGCCGAGGTGGACGCGTGGACCGGTGCGGCCGCCGAGGCCTACCGGGGAGCCGCCGGCCGGCTGCAGGAGGCTCTGGGCTCGAACGCGACGAACGCGCGGGGCGTGGCCGAGGTCGTCCTGGGGTCGGCGTCGATGGTGGGCGTCGAGCGGTCGCTGATCCGGGACGCGATCGCCACCTGGGTGGTCAGGCTGGCCGAATGGCTGATCGCGAGCGTGATCAGTGCGGGGCTGGCGCTCGCCGCGGCCGTGCCGTCGATGGTCGTGGAGGCCACGACGATGGCGCTGCACTTCGTCGAGACGATCACCAAGCTGCTCGACAGGCTCGACGAGGCGGGCCGGGTCGTCGGCGAGCTGGCCGAGGGCATGGCGGCGGTGAGCAACGCGGTCGCCCACCACGGTGCGGCGCTGTCCGCCGCGCTGGAGCCGGGCGCGTCGCTGGTCGGCGGGGCCGCGAACCTGCGCGGCGCATTGGAGGACCTGGCCGACGCGGACGTCGCCCCGACGCTGCGCGCGGTCGACCAGGCGCAGGGCACCGACCTCGCCGTGGAGGTCGGCAAGGAGTCGGGCAAGGAGCGCGCGGAACGCGCGAGCTGGGACGAGAACGGCCCGCCACGACGATGACCCCCGGACGGGGGCGTTCCACCCTCGTGGCGCTACCACGATCGGCGGGGGTTCGGGGCTAGGCTCCGCCGCATGTCGGTCTGGTTCGTCATCGCCATCATCGCGCTCGTCGTGGGCGCCGGCCTGCTGCTGTTCGAGCGGTTCCGTGGCGGTGCCAGCCGCGACCGCAAGCGGTGGGCGGCGACGCGGGAGTGGGAGTTCCTCGACAGCGATCCGGTCCTGCCCAGCCGCTGGCGCTACGGCACGATCCACCAGGGCGGGCCCGGCGTGGCGCGCAACCTGGTCAGCGGCGACGTGCCGACCCCGGACGGGCCGCGGCAGTCCTACGCGTTCGACCACGAGCAGGCCGGGCGGGTCAGCTCGGTGCTGTGCGCGGTGCAGGTGCAGACCGCGCTGCCGGCCGCGGTGGAGCTGCGCCTGCCCTCGGCCCCGCTGCCCGACGACGCCGGGCTGGACCTGCTGGAGCCGGTCGGCGAGCGGTACGCGTTCGTCAGCGACGCCGAGGCCGTCCGCCCGCTGCTCACCCCGCGTCTGGCCGACGCCAGCGACGCGATCGGCGAGGACGTCGAGCTGCTCTGGGCCGAGGACGCCTGGGTGCTCGCCGCGGCCCCGGTGGGGATCTCCCCGGACCGGATGCAGGACCTGCTGGCCGACCTCGCCGAGGTCGCCACCGCGCTGGAGGAGGGCCTCACGGTCCCGCGGCCGCCGGCCACGCCCTGAGCTGCGGGTCGTCGCCCTGCGTTGATCATCTGCTGCGGACGGTGACCACCCGATCGAGCTAGGCGGGCCCGCCCTGGATACCCTGATCGGGTGCCTCTCGCTCTCATCACCGGCGGCAGTGCCGGCATCGGTGCCGCGTTCGCCGACCGGCTCGCGGCCCGCGGACACGACCTGATCCTCGTCGCCCGCGGGGAGCCGCGGCTGCACGCGACGGCCCGGGCCGTCGCGGCGCGCCACGGTGTGCGGGTGGACACCTTCGTTACCGATCTCGCCGACCGGCACGGCCTGTTCCGGCTGGAGGCGCTGCTGAGCGGGCCCGAGGGGCTCGTCGTCGACGTCCTGGTGAACAACGCCGGGTGCGGCGGTGCGGCGGCGTTCCCGGACGCCGAGCGCACCCGGCTGCAGGCCGAGGTCGACCTGAACATCACCGCGACGCTCGGGCTCACGCACGCGGTGCTGCCCGGGATGCTGCGGCGGGGCCGGGGGACGATCGTCAACCTGGGCAGCGTGGCCGGATACCTGCCCGCGGCCGGCTCGTCCTACGGCCCGACGAAGGCGTGGGTCGCGGCGTTCACCGACTCGCTGGCACCGGTCCTGCGGGGCACCGGGGTCGCCGCGATCGCGGCCTGTCCGGGATACGTCCGCACCGGGTGGCACGACGGTGCCGCGCCGCGGGGCCTGGCCGGCCGGTTGCTGTGGGTCGAGCCCGGACACGTCGTCGACACCTGCCTCGCCGACCTCGACCGCGGCCGCGCGCTGAGCGTGCCGGGCCCGGTCCACCGGCCGCTGGTGGACGTGCTGGAGATGCCGCGCCGGGCCCTGCGCCTGGCCGCCCGGCTGGCCGGCACCTCGCGGGAACGCCGGGCTCCGGCCGCGGGCCCGGCCACGCCCGTGGTCCCGGCGGCCGCGCCGCCGTCACCGGTTCCGGCCGGCGGGCCCGC
>CBIHNM010000204.1:0-7836 GCA_966211265.1 uncultured Pseudonocardia sp. | reverse complement strand
TGCACTGCACGGCAACAACAAGTCCACCGAGGAGCTCGTCGACGCGGTGGAGGCCGGCGTCGGGCGGGTGGTGCTGGACTCGTTCCACGAGATCGCCCGCCTGGAGGCGATCGCGCGCGAGCGCGGTGTCGTGTCGCCGGTGATGATCCGGGTGACGGTCGGGGTCGAGGCGCACACCCACGAGTTCATCGCGACCGCCCACGAGGACCAGAAGTTCGGGTTCTCGATCGCCGAGGGCGACGGCGAGGGCGACTCGGACGCGGTGGAGGCCGCCCGCCGGGTGATCAAGTCGGCGAACCTGGAGCTGGTGGGCCTGCACAGCCACATCGGCAGCCAGATCTTCGACACCGAGGGCTTCGAGGTCGCCGCGCGCCGTGTCGTGCGGTTGCTGGCCCGGTTGCACGCCGAGCACGGCACGCAGAACCTCGGCGCACTGCGCACGCTGGACCTGGGCGGCGGCGTCGGGATCGCCTACCGCGCGGACGAGACACCGCTGTCGGTGTCCGACCTGGCCGAGCAGCTGCGCGGGATCGTCAAGCGCGAGTGCCACGCCGCGGAGCTGGACGTGCCGCAGATCGCGGTCGAACCGGGCCGGGCGATCGCCGGACCCGGCACCGTGACCGTCTACGAGGTCGGCACGACCAAGGACGTCCCGCTCGGCGGGTACGCGCGGCGCTACGTCAGCGTCGACGGCGGCATGAGCGACAACATCCGGACCGCCCTCTACGACGCCGCCTACGACGTCCGGCTGGTCTCGCGGGCCTCGGCGCTCGACAGCGCCGCCTGGGTCGAGGGCGGGCTGCCCGGCAGCACCCCGCTGCTGTCCCGGGTCGTCGGCAAGCACTGCGAGTCCGGCGACATCGTCGTGCGGGACTGCTGGCTGCCCGCCGACCTCGCCCCCGGTGACCTGCTGGCGGTGGCCGCGACCGGGGCCTACTGCTACGCCATGGCCAGCTCCTACAACCGCCTCCCGCGCCCGGCCGTGGTGGCCGTGCGGGAGGGGCGGTCACGGGTGCTGTTGCGCCGGGAGACACTGGAGGACCAGTTCCGCTTCGAGGTACCCCCGGACGACGACGGCACGGCGGGGGCCGGGAGCGGATCGCCGTCGCACGGTCACCCGCACGATGCCGGGGCGTACGCCGGCCGGTGATGAGTCGTCCGCCACCCGGCGTCGCCGGGACGGGGTGTGACCAGGAATGATCGGCGCCCGATCGGGTGCGCGAGCACGAGGAGGCGTGGTGGGCAGGGGCGAGGGTGCAGCCGTCCGGGTCGCGTTGTTGGGATGCGGCACCGTCGGGACCGAGGTGGTCCGGCTGCTCACCGGGCAGGCTGCGGACCTGACCGCGCGGATCGGCGCGCCGGTCGAGCTGGTCGGGGTCGCGGTGCGGCGTCCGCACCGGCACGCGTGGCTGACCGAGAACCATCCCGGCCTGGTCACCACCGACGCCGCGGCGCTGGTCGCGCGCGACGACGTCGACGTCGTGGTCGAGGTGGTCGGCGGCATCGAGCCGGTGCGCACGCTGCTGCTCGAGGCGCTCAAGGCCGGCAAGTCCGTGGTCACCGCGAACAAGGCGCTGCTGGCCGAGGACGGCCCGACGCTGGCCGAGGCGGCCGACGCCTCCGGTGCCGACCTCTACTACGAGGCGTCGGTGGCCGGGGCGATCCCGCTGCTGCGCCCGCTGCGCGAGTCGCTGGCCGGGGACCGGATCACCCGGGTCGCCGGGATCGTGAACGGCACCTCGAACTTCATCCTCTCGGCGATGGCCAGCTCCGGCGCCTCCTACGGCGACGCGCTCGAGGAGGCCACCCGGCTGGGCTACGCCGAGGCCGACCCGAGCGCCGACGTCGACGGCTACGACGCCGCCTCGAAGGCCGCGATCCTGGCCACGCTCTCGTTCCACACCCGGGTCACCGCCTCCGACGTGCACCGCGAGGGCATGCGCTCGGTCAGCGCCGCCGACATCGCCGCCGCGAAGCTGCTCGGCTGCACGATCAAGCTGATCGCGATCTGCGAGCGGGTCGAGTCGAACGGCGGCGAGGCGGTCTCGGCGCGGGTGTACCCGGCGATGATCCCGACCAGCCATCCGCTGGCGAGCGTCGACGGCGCGTTCAACGCCGTGTTCGTCGAGGCCGAGGCGGCCGGGCAGCTGATGTTCTACGGCCAGGGCGCGGGCGGCGCGCCGACGGCCAGCGCCGTGCTCGGTGACCTGGTCGCGGTCGCGCGCAACCACGTCGAGGGCGGTCGCGGGCCTCGCGAGTCCGCCTACGCCGGCCTGCCGGTCCGCCCGGTGGGCGACGTCCCCACCCGCTACCACGTGGACCTCGAGGTGGCCGACCGCGAGGGCGTGCTGGCCGCGATCGCCGGCGAGTTCGCCCGCCAGGGCGTCAGCATCGCCGCCGTCCGCCAGACCGGCGGCGCGGCCGGCGACCGTGACGGGGACCCCGGGCAGGCGCGGCTCACCGTCGTCACGCACTCGGCGCCGGACGCCGCACTGGCCGGTACCGTCGCCGCGCTCGCCGACCTCGACGTCGTGCTCGGGGTGGCCAGCGTGCTGCGGGTGGAGGGCCTGGGCCGCGCGGTCAGCGCGCTGGGCATGCCCGGATGACCGCGGACCCGCCCGGCGCTCCGTTGACACCAGCTCCAGGAAGGCAAGGCCGACCGATGACCGGCAGCGTCGCACGGACCGAGCAGCACCAGGGGGCGCACCAGGAGGTGCGGCCCGGCACGGTCGCTCCGCCCCCGCCCGGGCACTGGCCGGGCGTGATCGAGGCCTACCGGGACCGGATGCCGGTCGAGCCGGGCTGGCGCGTGGTCACCCTCGCCGAGGGCGGGACGCCGCTGCTCCCGGCGCCGCGGCTGTCCGAGCGCACCGGGTGCCAGGTCTATCTCAAGGTCGACGGGGCGAACCCGACCGGCTCGTTCAAGGACCGCGGCATGACGATGGCCGTGACCGCGGCGCTGGCCGAGGGCAAGCAGGGCGTGCTCTGCGCGTCCACCGGCAACACCTCGGCCTCGGCCGCGGCCTACGCGGCCCGCGCCGGGATGACCTGTGCGGTGCTCGTGCCCCGGGGCAAGATCGCGCTCGGCAAGCTCGCCCAGGCCGTCGCGCACGGCGCCCGGATCCTGCAGATCGACGGCAACTTCGACGACTGCCTCGAACTCGCCCGCAAGACGACCGCCGACTACCCGGTCGCCGCGCTGGTCAACTCGGTGAACCCGACCCGGATCGCCGGCCAGGCCAGCGCCGCCTACGAGATCTGCGACCAGCTCGGGCAGGCCCCGGACGTGCACTGCCTGCCGGTCGGCAACGCCGGCAACATCACCGCGTACTGGAAGGGCTATCGCGGCTACCACGCCGACGGCCTGATCTCGGACCTGCCGCGGATGTTCGGCTTCCAGGCCGCGGGTGCGGCGCCGCTGGTGCACGGGCAACCGGTGACGACGCCGGAGACGATCGCGACCGCCATCCGGATCGGCTCGCCGGCCTCCTGGAACGGTGCGATCGCCGCCCGTGACGAATCCCACGGCATGATCGCCGCGGTCACCGACGAGGAGATCCTCGCCGCCTACCGGATGCTGTCCGCGTCCGAGGCCGTGTTCGTCGAGCCGGCGTCGGCGGCGAGCGTGGCCGGGCTGCTGGCCTCGGCCGCGGACGGCACGGTGCCGCGCGGGTCGCTGGTGGTGTGCACCGTCACCGGGCACGGCCTCAAGGACCCCGACACCGCGCTGCTCACCGCGCCGGAGCCGGAGATCGTCCCGATCGACCCGGGGGCGGTGGCCTCCGCCCTCGAACTGGCCTGATGGGGCGGCCCACGGAGGTCCGGATCCGGGTTCCCGGCTCGACGGCGAACCTCGGGCCCGGGTTCGACTCGCTCGGTCTCGCGCTCGGGCTCCACGACGAGCTCGAGGTCTGCGCGACACCGGAGCCCGGACTCTGGGTCGAGGTCGTGGGGGAGGGCTGCGCGCACGTGCCGCGCAACGGCCGCCACCTGGTGGTGCGGGCGATGCGCCAGGCCTTCGAGCTGTTCGGCGACGCCCCGGCCGGCATCCGGCTGCGCTGCACCAACACCGTCCCGCACTCGCGCGGGCTGGGGAGCTCCGCCGCCGCCGCGGTCGCCGGCGCGGTCGCGGCCGCGCTCCTGACCGGACGGGACGTCGAGGCCGAGCGCGAGACGTTGCTGCAGCTCAGCGCGTCGATGGAGGGACACGCGGACAACGCCGCGGCGAGCCTGATGGGCGGGTTCGTGCTGGCCTGGGAGGCCTCCGCGAGCAGCGCAGGGGGAACGAGCATCTACACCGGGCAGGCGCGCCGGTTCCACGCCGAGAAGCTCGACGTGCACCCCGGCATCCACCCGGTCGCGTTCGTCGCCGATGCCGAGTCGGCGACCAAGACCACCCGTGGTCTGCTTCCCGAGCGCGTCCCGCTGCACGACGCGGCGTTCACCGGCAGCCGCACCGCGCTCGCCGTACTGGCCATGACCGCGCGCCCGGACCTGCTGATGCCGGCCACCGAGGACCGGCTGCACCAGCCCTACCGGCGTCCCGCGTACCCGAGCTCGCTCGAGCTCGTCGAGTCGCTGCGCGCGCACGGCGTGCCGGCGGCGATCTCCGGTGCGGGGCCGACGGTGCTGGCGCTGACCGCCGACGGTGCCGTCCCCGACGGCCTGGCGCTGAACGGGTTCACCCCGACACCGCTGCCGGTCGACGCCCACGGCGTCCACGTCGAGGTCGCCTGATCCGGTCTCTGACCAGCCACGACGACGACCCGACACGCACGGGGGCGGGGGGTTGTTGCTGCCGCTGCCGGATACGTCTAGTGTCGGGCCCGCATGGCGATCCACGCGTCGAACGCGTAGTCTTGTGGCTGGGCCCGCTCGCCCGATCCCCCTCTGGCTGGACTCGGACTCCCGAACGGGCGGCCTGACTCCCGTGACGTCGTCGTGGGGGAATCATCTCTTTTAATGCTGCCGGCACGGGTCTACCTGCCGGATGAGCGTGTGAAATCCCCTGACCTGGACAGGACAACCGGGTCGGTCAGGAAGGAAATTCGTGAGCGAGACCGATCTCGTCGGCTCCCAGTCCGCGGACACCGAGGCGGCCCCGCGCCGCCGTGGAGGGCTCTCCGGCATGGTGCTGGCCGAGCTGCGTGAGCTGGCCACCGAACTGAACGTCCCCGACATCGCCGGCATGCGGAAGGGGGACCTGATCGCCGCCATCAAGGAGCGCCAGGGTGCCTCGGCTCCGGTCGCCAAGCGTGCGTCGCGACCCGCTCCCCGGGCCGCCGCAGCCGCCCCGGACGACGCGCCCGCCGCGGCGTCGCAGCCGACGCTCGACGACTCCGGCCCGTCCAACGGGGCCGTGACCGGCGACAACGCCGCTGCTGCCGCTGCCGCTCCCGCGGCACCGACACGGCGTCGCCGCGCCGCGAGCCGCCCGGCCGGTGCGCCGTCGGCCGAGTCGACGCCCACCGCCGCCGTGACCACCGGCTCCGCGCCCTCCGGCGAGCCCGCGCCGGCCGCCGGGGCTCCCGCGGCTCCGGCCGCCGGGCAGGGCTCCGCCGCTCCCGCCCAGGACGCGCCGGCCGAGCAGCCGTCGACGGACCGGGCGCCGAAGGAGACGGCCGCGCCGGACCCCGGGACCCGCGACTCCGGCGGGCAGCCCGAGGGGGGCCGTCGTGGACGGACCCGCCGCCGCGGCGGTGACACCGACGGTGGCGACGCACAGGACCAGAACGCCGGCCCGGCCACCGAGACCCCGCGCACCGACGGCGCGGCGCAGGGCGGCAACGCCGAGGGCGACACCCGCCAGGAGCGCCGCAACCGCAACCGTGGCGGCACCGACCAGGGCGAGAACAACGGTCGCTCGAACGACAACCGCGGCAACGACAACCGCGGCAACGACAACCGCGGCAACGACAACCGCGGCAACGACCGTGTCGAGGCCGGCCGCGGCGAGAACAACCGGGACCGCAACGCCGGCGGGAACCGGGACGGCAACGGTCGCAACTCCGACAACGGCCGGGGCAACGACAACGGGCGCGGCGGGAACGACAACCGCAACGACCGCAACGACAACCGCGGCAACAACGACACGCGCGGCGGCAACGGCCGGGGCGGCAACGACAACCGCAACGACTCCGACGACGACGAGGGCGAGGGCCGCGGTCGGCGCGGCCGCCGGTTCCGGGACCGCCGCCGGGGCCGCGACCGCGACCGCAGCGGTGGCGGTGGCGGCGGCAACGTCGACACCGAGATCCGCGACGACGACGTGCTGCTGCCGGTCGCCGGGATCGTCGACATCCTGGACAACTACGCGTTCGTCCGGACCACCGGTTACCTGTCCGGCCCGACCGACGTCTACGTCTCGATGTCGATGGTGCGCAAGAACGGCCTGCGCCGCGGTGACGCGATCACCGGTGCGGTCCGCCAGCCGCGGGAGAACGAGCAGCAGCGGGCGAAGTTCAACCCGCTGGTGCGCGTCGACTCCGTCAACGGCAGCGACCCCGAGGTCGCCAAGGCCCGTCCGGAGTTCACGAAGCTGACCCCGCTCTACCCGAACGAGCGGCTGCGCCTCGAGACCGAGCCGACGAACCTGACCACCCGGGTGATCGACCTCGTGATGCCGGTCGGCAAGGGGCAGCGCGCGCTGATCGTCTCGCCGCCCAAGGCCGGCAAGACCACGATCATGCAGAACATCGCGAACGCGATCACCACGAACAACCCGGAGTGCCACCTGATGGTGGTGCTGGTCGACGAGCGGCCCGAAGAGGTCACCGACATGCAGCGGTCGGTGAAGGGTGAGGTCATCGCCTCGACCTTCGACCGGCCGCCGTCGGACCACACCACGATCGCGGAGCTGTCCATCGAGCGGGCCAAGCGCCTGGTCGAGATGGGCCACGACGTGGTCGTGCTGCTGGACAACATCACCCGCCTGGGCCGTGCCTACAACCTGGCCGCGCCCGCGTCGGGTCGGATCCTCTCCGGTGGTGTCGACTCCACGGCGCTCTACCCGCCGAAGCGCTTCCTCGGTGCGGCGCGCAACATCGAGGACGGCGGCTCGCTGACCATCTTCGCCACCGCGCTGGTCGAGACCGGCTCGACGATGGACACGGTGATCTTCGAGGAGTTCAAGGGCACCGGTAACGCCGAGCTCAAGCTCGACCGCAAGATCGCCGACAAGCGCGTCTTCCCGGCGATCGACGTGGGCGACAGCGGCACCCGCAAGGAAGAGCTGCTGATGTCGGCCGACGAGCACGCGGTGATGGTCAAGCTGCGCCGGGTGCTGGCCGCACTCGACGACCAGCAGGCCATCGACCTGGTGCTGAACCGGCTCAAGAAGTCCAAGACCAACATCGAGTTCATGATGGAGGTCGCGAAGTCGACCCCCGGCAAGGACGAGGACTAGCCGTTCGCCGCACCGGGCCCGGCAGGAACAACCGCCGGGCCCGGGTGGTTGAATGAGACGTCAGCTTCCGGCTCCGGTTCACCTGCCCGCGGGCAGGACCCGGCGGCCACGATGAGAGGAAACGCCATGCGTTCGGGCATCCACCCCGAGTACGTCGAGACCCAGGTCACCTGCGGTTGCGGCAGCAAGTTCACCACGCGCAGCACCAAGACCAGCGGATCGATGTTCGTCGAGACCTGCTCCGCCTGCCACCCGTTCTACACGGGCAAGCAGCGGATCCTGGACTCCGGCGGCCGCGTCGCCCGGTTCGAGGCGCGCTACGGCAAGCGCCGCGCGGGCTCGGCCAAGTAGCTCTGGAACCGGGGGCCCGCGCCCCCGCCCCCGGCGGGCGGGGGCGGGTGGTGTGCCGCGGGCGCGCGGCCCCCCCCCCA
>CBIHNM010000203.1:0-7921 GCA_966211265.1 uncultured Pseudonocardia sp. | reverse complement strand
GCGGCCGAGACCGGGCCCAGCACGCCCCGCGGGGCCTCGGCGACCAGCACCGGGACGGTCGCCGAGGCGACGTCCGGGCGGTCCAGGCCGGCCGGGTCGGTGAGGATCGCGGCCGCGCCGCCGGCCAGGGCCTGACCGGCGAAGTCGGCGCCGTGCGCGCGGGCACCGGGCAGGGCGGCGAACAGGTCGCCGGGACGCACCGCGCCGGCCCGCAGGGTGACCCCGGTGACCGCGGCGGGCCCGTCGAGCAGCGGGCCGGGGCCGGAACGCGCGGCACGCGGGTTCAGCTCCGCGCCGGCGATCCGGGCGAGTACCGCGACGTCGACGGGCCGCACATCGGCGGGCCGATCCGGCAACACATCGGCAGGCCGATCGGGCAACGCGGACGCCGGCCGGTCCGGCTGCGCCGAGCCGGCCGCCGAGGGCGGGGCCACCTGCGGGGCCTGGGCCGGAGCGGAGGCCTTCGTCGGATTCGGGGCCGTGGACACGTCGCGGAGATTACCGGCGGGTCCGATCCGGCCCGGCGGCAGCACCGCCGGAGTCCGGCCGTTCACGGACCCGTCCGCCGCGTGGGCGCCGCCGGACTCCGTACGGCCGCACCGCCGGGGCCATCCGGCGCAGCCAGACCCCCGGTGAGCGGTCCCCCGATCCGGTGGCCGGCCCCCGCCGTGCCCACCGATCCTCCCGGTCACCGCACCGCCACACCCGGTGACCACCCGCCGACCGCACGCGACGACTCACCGGCACCCGGCGCCGCGGACGCCCGGTCACCGGTGCCGGCCGCCGGTCACGGGAGCTGGAGGGTCTGCACCGGCGGCGGGGCGACCTGGACCGGGATCCCGTCGCGCTGGGCGAGGTAGGTGGCGATCTGGTGGAACAGGCCCGCGGCGCTGGTGCCGACGCGCGGGGCGTCGAGCTCGATCCCGATCACGAACCGCGGGTCGTCGGCCGGGAGCATCCCGGCGAAGGTGATCCAGTACTTCGACCTCGAATAGCACCCGCAGGCCGGGTCGACCTGCTGTGCGGTACCGGTCTTGCCGGCCACCTCGTAGCCGGGCACCGCCGCGGCCGGGCCGGTGCCGTTCTGCCCCTTCGCCTTCTGGGTCACCGCGGTCAGCATCGTGCGCAGCGTGCTCGCCGTCTCCGGCGAGGTGACCCGGACGGGCGCCGGGGCCGGGGTCGGCACCCGCGTGCCGTCCGGGCCGGTGGTCGCGGCGACGATCCGCGGCGGGATCCGGACCCCGTCGTTGGCCACCGCCTGGTACATCCCGGCCATCTGCAGGACCGTCATCGACAGCCCCTGCCCGATCGGCAGGTTGCCGAACGTGGACCCCGACCAGGTGGCCCGCGCCGGGACGCTGCCCGCGCTCTCCCCCGGCAGGCCGACGTCGGTGCGCTGCCCGACCCCCATCTTGGCCAGCATGTCCGAGAACCGGTCCGGCCCGACCTTCTGCGCGGTCATCAGGGTGCCGACGTTGGAGGACTTGGCCAGCACACCGGTCAGCGTGTACTGGTCCACCCCGTGCTGCCAGGCGTCCTTCACGGTGCGGTCGGCGATCTTGATGCTGCCGGGCACCGAGAGCACGTCGTCCGGGCGGGCGACGCCGGCCTCCAGGGCCGCGGCCATCGTGACGATCTTGTTCACCGAGCCCGGCTCGAACGGCGTGGTGACGGCCTGGTTCCCCAGGCTCTTCGGGTCCGCCGAGAGCAGGTTCGCCGGGTCGAACGAGGTGTTGTCGGCCAGCGCACGGACCTCGCCGGTCCTGGAGTCCAGCACCACCGCCGACCCGCTCTTCGCCCCGGAGCTGGCGACGTAGTCGGACAGCATGCGCTGCACCTGGAACTGCAGGTCGGAGTCGAGCGTGAGCTGGATGTCGGAGCCGGGGACGGCGGGCTGCTCGGAGCGCGTGCTCCCCGGGATGACGGTGTTGCTGCCTTCGGCGGTGTCGGCGATCTGGAACCCGTCCTGACCGGCGAGCACGTCGTCGTCGGAGCTCTCCAGGCCGATCCGGCCGACCAGCTTCTGCGCGTCCGCACTCCAGGTCGCGGCGCCGACGATGTTCGAGGCGAGGTCGCCGCCCGGGTACTGGCGCGCCTCGCGGTCCTCCTCGGCGATCTCGGGGTACCTGTCCCGCAGCTCGCGCGCGGGCCCGGGGTCGACCTTCGTGCCGAGCACGACGTAGCCGCGGTCGGACTCCAGCTGGGCGCGCAGCTCGTCGACGTTGCCGCCGGTGGCGACCGCGACGTCGGCGGCCATCTGCGCCTTGTAGGCCTGCGCCCCGGCGCCCTTCACGGAGTTGATCAGCCGCGGGTTCGTGACCAGGGCCTTGGACTCGGTACTGAAGGCCAGCAGGTTGCCCTCGGAGTCGGTGATCGAGCCCCGCTCGGCCGGGATGGTGATCCGGCTGGCGCGCTGCTTCTCCGAGTCGGCGGTCAGCGAGGCCGCCTGCACGGTCTGGACCAGCACGAGCTTGGCGCCGGAGATCACCAGCAGCGCGGCGAGCAGCACCCAGCCCACGCGCAGCCGGAACCGGGGGTCGTCGGCGGGTGAACGGCGGCGGCGCGGGCGGCGCGGCGGGGTGGTGCTGCGCTGGCCTCCCGGGCGGGGCGGGGCGGCCGTGGGCATCAGCCGGCCTGGGTGGCGCCGGGTGCGGCGTCGGAGTCGGAGGTGTCCGCCGGGGCGGTGGCGGCCGGCGCGGCCGGTGCGGGTGCACCGGCGGCCGGGGCGGTCGCGGCCGGCACCGCAGGCGGCGGCGGGCCGCCCGGCTGCGCGGCGGTCGGCTCGCCGACGACGTCGACACGGCCGTCGGGGGCCACCACCAGCCGGGCCCGGGCCTGCACCGGCACCCCTCCGAGCGCGGTCGCGCGCCGGGCCAGCGAACCGGGACTGTTCATGGTCGAGACCTGGCGGCGCAGCGTCTCGCTCTGCTCGGTCAGGGTCTGGGCCTGGACGCGGGCATCGTGCAGCCGGTAGGAGTCCCCGGCCGCGGCGGTGGAGAGCCACAACGTGGTGACCAGGCCCGCGACCAGCAGCGTCATCACGACGAGGACGAACTTCGCACGACCGGCGCTGGCCTGCGCGCGGGCACCGACGATCCGGCGCAGGCGGGCGTCGCGCTGGTCGCGGGCCCGCTGGGCACCGACGCCGGCCCGGCGCGTGCCGGCCTGCTTCTTCAGGGCCGCGACGCGGTTGGCGCCGCGCTGCACCGGGATCCGGCCCGGCGCGACCGCGCCCGACCGCCGGGGGGCCTGCTCCCGGGCCGGCGCGCCGGCCCGCCGCTCGATGACCGGAGTACTCATGGCATCTCACCCCTGCCCTGGCTGTCGTTCGTGCTGGTCATGCCGCCACCCGCTCGGCGGCGCGCAACCGGACCGACGCGGCCCGGGGGTTCTCCTCGATCTCGGTCTCGGTCGCCGGCTCCGACCCGCGGGTGAGCAACCGGAACTCGGGCCCGTGACCGGGAAGCTCGACCGGCAGGTCCACCGGTGTCCGGGACCGGACCCGCTCGGCCAGCTCGCGCTTGACCATCCGGTCCTCGAGCGAGTGGTAGGCCAGCACGACGGCACGGCCCTGCGGGGCCAGCGCGTCCAGGGCGGCGGGCAGGGCCGCCCCGAGCGCGTCCAGCTCTCCGTTGACCTCGATCCGCAACGCCTGGAACGTGCGCTTGGCGGGGTGCCCGCCGGTGCGCCGGGACGCCGCGGGCACCGCCGCGTAGAGCAGCTCCACCAGCTCGGCGCTGCGGGTCAGGGGCGCCTTGGCGCGGGCCCGGTCGACCGCGGAGGCGATCCGGCCGGCGAAGCGCTCCTCGCCGTACTCGCGCAGGATTCGGCGCAGCTCGGGCACCGGGTAGGTGTTGAGGACGTCGGCCGCGGTCGGGCCGGTCGTCGGGTCCATCCGCATGTCGAGGTCGGCGTCGCGGGAGTAGGAGAACCCGCGCTGGTCCGCGTCGAGCTGCAGCGAGGAGACGCCGAGGTCGAACAGGACACCGTCGATCCGCTCGATGCCCAGATCGGCGAGCGACTCGGCGATCCGGTCGTAGACCGCGTGCACCAGGTGCAGCCGGTCGGTGTGCGCCGCCAGCCGCCGGCCCGCCATCTCCAGGGCCTGCGGGTCACGGTCCAGGCCGACCACGGTCAGCTCGGGGTGCGCGGCCAGCAGCGCCGCCGAGTGGCCGCCGAGCCCGAGCGTCGCGTCCACCAGCACCGCCGGGTGCCCGGTGAGCGCGGGCGCGAGCAGGGCGCAGACGCGGTCGAGCAGCACCGGGACGTGTCGGGCGGGGGTGTCGTCGTCGGTCGTCCGATCCACCTGCCACCCCCTGTCGTTCCTGCGCTCCGGCCCTGCCGCGGACCCGATGCACCGGCACGTCCCCGGTCCCGGTCCGCCGTGGCGGCCCGGGACCGGAGGTGACCGGTCCACCCGCCGGCGCGCCGTCCCCCACCGGCTCCCACAGCCGGCGCGGGTCGATGCGCCTGCGGTTCACCTCCCACCCGAACTCCCCAGTCGAGGTGACCGACGCCGTCTCCATCTCAGATGCCGTGTCGGAGGACCTGGCACCGGGGAAGGTGCGCCAGGGCCGCCGTGGGATCCGCGGAGCGGGCCCCACGGTCACGGCACCTGAGATGGAGACGGCGGCGTAGAGGCGTCGTCCTGTGCAACGTCGTTCCGATCCACGCCGGGTGGCGAGGTCAGAACATGCCGGGCAGAACCTCCTCCTGGGCCTTCGCGAACTCGTCCTCGTGCTGCTCCTGGTAGGACTGCCAGGCCTGCGCGTCCCAGATCTCGGCCCGCGTGAACGCGCCGATCACCACGCAGTCCTTCGACAGCCCGGCGTACCGGCGCAGCTCGGGAGTGATCGCGATCCGACCCTGAGCGTCGGGGTTCTGCTCGTCGGTGCCCGAGAAGAGGTTGCGCTGGAAGACCCGCGCCGACTCGTTCGTCAGCGGCGCCGCGGCGATCTTTCCGGCCATCTCGGTGAAGGCCTCACGGGTGAACACGTACAGACAGTGGTCCTGCCCTTTCGTGATCATCAGCCCGCCTCGCAGCTCGTCGCGGAATTTCGCGGGCAGCGTGAGCCGCCCCTTGTCGTCCAGCTTCGGGGTGTAGGTGCCGAGGAACACCTTGCCCCACCTCCCCTGGAGCACCGTTTCGCTCCAGCGATCACCACACTACCCCACGATGACCCACCGTCAACCCGGGCGAACGTCCCGGCACCGCATCTCGAGCACGTCCGCGCAGGTCGGAGACGGTGGAGGAAGGTGGGGGCGGCAGGTCGCACCACCCGGTCGCGGGACGCCGACGCCGGGTGGGCCACTCCGTGTCATCGAGCGCCCCCACCGCCGCGCGAGCCACGTCCGTGCAGGTCGACGGCCTGTCCTCGCCGGTCGAGGCGGGCGGGCCGGGGTTCGCGGGGCAGGACGGGGAGCGCGGTGGGGGGCGGTGTGGGGACGGTGTGGGGACGGTGGTGGTGGGTCGTGGGGACCGCGGTGGTGGGTCGTGGGGGCCGCGGGGAGGTCACCCGCCAGGGACCGCGGCCGCACGGGCCCCCACCCGATCGGGCGCCGTTTGACAGACTGTGCCCGGAGTCCACTTCGAGGAGGCCCGTTGTCGTCGTCCGCGCTGTCCGCCGGATCCCCGTCCGGAACCGCGGCACCCGGGTCCGCCTCCGGGGCGAACCGGGTCGGCGGACCCGAACCCGAGCCGATGGGCCCCGCCGCCGTCGCCGAGCTGTCCGGCCGGATCGCCGCGGCCATGGCACGGATCATCGTCGGCAAGCCCGAGGTGATCCGGCTGGCCCTGATCTCGCTGCTGTCGGAGGGGCACCTGCTGGTCGAGGACGTGCCCGGGGTCGGCAAGACCTCGCTGGCCAAGGCCCTGGCCCGGTCGATCGACTGCTCGGTGAGCCGGGTGCAGTTCACCCCGGACCTGCTGCCCGGTGACATCACCGGCACCTCGGTGTTCGACCGGCAGAGCTCCGAGTTCGAGTTCCGCCCGGGCCCGGTGTTCGCCAACGTCGTGATCGCCGACGAGATCAACCGGGCCTCCCCCAAGACCCAGTCGGCGCTGCTGGAGTGCATGGCCGAGCACCAGGTGACCGTCGACGGCGGCACCTACCCGCTCGGGGACCCGTTCATGGTCGTGGCCACCCAGAACCCGGTGGAGATGGACGGCACCTATCCCCTGCCCGAGGCGCAGCGCGACCGGTTCACGATCCGGATCAGCGTCGGCTACCCGGATCCGGCCGCCGAGCTGGCGATGCTCGACGAGCACGCCGCGACCGAGCCGCTGGACCACATGCGTTCGGTCACCGACGTCCGCACGCTGCGGGCGATGATCACCTCGGTCCGGAACGTGCACGTGGCCCACGAGGTGCGCCGCTACTGCGTGGAGATCGTCGGGGCCACCCGGACGCTGCCCGAGGTCCGCCTCGGCGCGTCCCCGCGCGCCACCCTGCACCTGGTCCGGGCCGCCCGCGCGCACGCGGCCACGGCCGGGCGCGGCTACGTCGTGCCCGACGACGTGCAGGCCGTCGCCGTCCCGGTGCTCGCGCACCGCCTGCTGCTCGGACCCGAGGGGGTCGCCGCCCGCCGGTCGGCCGCCGACCTCGTCCGCGCGTGCGTGGGACGGGTCGCCGTGCCGTCGCCGCCGCGGTGACCACCGTCGGGTCCGGCCCCGCACGGGGCCGACGCGTCGGGCTGACCGTGCGCGGGCGCTGCCTGCTGGCCGGCGGGGTCGCGATGGCGGTCTCGGCGATCGTGCTCGACGAGCGCGACCTGGTCCGGATCGGCCTGTTCGTGGTCCTGCTGCCGCTGCTGGCGCTGGCGTTCTCGCTGCACGCCCGCCGGACCCTGACCGTCTCCCGGAGCCTGTCGCCGGGCCGGGTCCATGCCGGGGACACGGCCACGGCCGGGCTGCGGATCGCGGGCGGGTCGCTGCTGGGGTCGTTGCGGATCGCCGACACCGTGCCGGACGCGGCCGGGCCCGTGGACCGGTATCCGCCGCGGTTCACCGTGCACCGGCTGGGCCGCCGGGGCGCGCGGGTGACCTACCCCCTGCGTCCGCAGGTCCGTGGCGCCTACCGGATCGGCCCGCTGCGCGGGCGGGCCACCGACCCGCTGGGCCTGGCCGAGTTCAGCAACGACCTGCTCGCGTCCGACCGGCTGCTGGTGCTGCCGAGGGTCGTCCCGCTGACCGGACGGCCGCTGGTCGCCTCGACCGCACTGGGCCGGGCGGCGGACGGCGGCTCCCGGCAGGGGGCGGGACACCCGGACGTGCTGATCCGGCCCTACCAGCAGGGCGACGAGATGCGCCGGGTGCACTGGCGCTCGAGCGCACGCCGTGACGAGCTGATGGTGCGTCTCGACGAGCGACCGGACCCGACCGGGGTCACGGTCCTGCTGGACCGGCGCGACGCCGCGCACCGCGGGCACGGCGCGGCGTCGAGCCTGGAGTACGCGGTGTCGCTGGCCGCGAGCATCTGCGTGCACCTGCTGGGTCGTCACGAGTCGGTGGAGCTGATCGCCGAGGACGGCACCGTGCTGTCGCCGGCGGCGACCGGTTCCTCCGGCACCGAGGACCAGATCGCCCGGCAGCTGGACGCGCTCGCCCTGGTGCGCCCGTCCGCGGGCGGGGAGCTCGCCGGGAACGCCTCCACCCCGGCCGAGTCCGGGGTCCTGGCCGTGCTCGGGGCGATGTCGCCGGACGCGGTCACCGGCCTGGTCACCGCCCACCCGCGCGGCGGGCACGCCGTGCTGCTCGAGGTCGAGGGCTGGGCCGCCGCCGACCCGTCCCGGCCGGGCCGGACCCCGGCCGAGGACTCCGCGGCCCGGCTGCGCCGCGCCGGCTGGCAGGCGAGCGTGGTGACCGCGGGGACGCCGGTGGAGCGGGCCTGGGCCTCGGTGTGCGGCACCGCGCCGCTGGCCG
>CBIHNM010000202.1:0-7933 GCA_966211265.1 uncultured Pseudonocardia sp. | reverse complement strand
GGAGCGTGGCCAGGGCCAGGTGCCGGGCGCGCAGCTCGGGCCGATCGACGATCGTGGCGAGCGTGCGGTGCAGGCGGCGGCGTTGTGCCGGCGACGTGCCGGAGTAGACGCCGGTGGCCAGCAGCGGGTGGGTGAACCGCGGCCGGTTGCCGGCGATCCCGATCACGCCGGCGCGCTCGGCCTCCTCCAGCCACCCGGTCACCTCCGCAGCCGTGGCGCCGGTGGCGCGCTGCAGCATCTCGACCGTCGGGTCGGGCAGCGCGGCCATCACGAGCAGGATCCGGGCGGTGTCCGGTCCCACGCCCTCGACCCGTGCGCGGACCAGCTCGGCCAGCGTGGCCGGCAGCGGTGGCGTGACCTCGGTCGAGTGCGGGTCGACCGTGCGGGCCAGCTCGAGGGCGTAGAAGGGGTTCCCGCCCGACACCTCGTGGATCCTGGTCATCGCCGGCCGGGGCAACGAGCGGCCGGTCCGCTCGGACACGACACGGTGCAGGGCGCCCAGGCTCATCGGCTCCACCCGCAGGGAGCGGCGCGCGTCCGGGTCCGGGAGCTGCAGCCAGGCCGCGGCGTCGCGGCCGTCGGGGGCGGTCCTGGCGGTCGCCAGGACCCCGGCGGCACCGGCCAGCCTGCGCGCGGCGAACGCGATCACCTGGCGGCTGGAGGGGTCGATCCACTGCAGGTCGTCGAGCGCCACCAGCAGCGGACCCCGCTCGGTCAGCAGCGTCGTCACCGACAGCAGCGCGGCCCCGAGCACCCGGTGGTCGGTGGCGGTGTCGCCGGGGTCGGTGTGCAACAGGACGTGGTCGAGGGCCCGCCGCTGGGGCGGGGGCAGCGCGTGCAGGACCGCGCCGTCGAGGTCACCGAGCAGGTCGGCCAGCGTGGCGTAGGCCATCCGGGCCTCGGCCTCGGCCGGCCGGGCCGCGAGCACCCGGAACCCCAGCTCGCGGGCCCGGTCGAGGCCGAGCCGCCAGAGCGTGGTCTTGCCGATGCCCGGCTCGCCGTCGAGGACCAGCCCGGCGGGGGTGTGCGCGGCCGCGTCCAGGAACGACGCGACCACCCGGGTCTCGCCCGGGCGGTCCACCCTGTCGGCGCACACGACGCGCATCGTGGCAGCGCCGCGGCGGCCCGTCACGATGCGTGGGGTTGTCGCAATCGCGCCGCCCCGCTCGCCGGTGCGCTCAGCCGGTGGCCGGCAGGCGGGCCTCGAGGCCCTGGATGAGCAGATCGACCTTGTCCCGGATCCATCCCGCGGGCGGGTCGTCGACGGCCTCGGCGATCGCCTGCCGGATCCGGTCGTCGATCGGGTGGGCCGGCGCCTGGGCCTGGTCGCGCCGGACCGGGATGCCCGCGCCGGTCCCGGGGCTGTCGATCCAGGGCTGGATCGCGAGCTCGATCGCGCCGGTGGTGCCCAGCACGGTGTCCTTCGGGGTGAACCCGGCCGCCAGCAGGACGTCGGTGGTGCGTGCCCAGATCTGGATGAGACGGTCGGGCCGCTCCGGCAGCCGGACCAGCACCTGCCCCAGCCCGGGGTGGCGGCGCAGCAGGTCGAACATCGTCGCCGAGGTCTGGGCCAGCAGCTCCTGCCAGGGCGGGCCCGGCTCGGGGAAGGGCGCCTCGTCGAGGACCTGGTCGACGAGGGCGGACAGCAGTGACTCGAAGTTGGGGAAGTGCCGGTAGAACGTCGAGTACTTGACCCCCACCGCGGCGGTCACGGTGCCCACGGTCAGATCGACGAATCCGATCCGGCGGGCCGCGGCGAGCATCGTCGCCCGGTCGGTGAGGGGCGGACGCCCCGTCCGCGGTCGGTTCACATCGGTCACAGTGGCCGATGGTACCGCCGGCGCCGAGACGCCGACGCCGGCCTCGGACCTGCTGCGGCACAATGACCCCGGCCCGGACCATGATCCACCGATCCGGCCCCGGGACGGCGCCGGGGCCCTCAGACGGCCCGCGGCGCGCCGCGCCGGATCCGTCCCCGGGCGACCAGCTCGACGGCGACCAGCACCGCGATCGTCTCCGCGCCGAGCAGCCCGACCAGGACGAGCAGCTGGGCGGCCCCGGCCTGGACCGGGTCACCGCTGCCGAGCAGCACCCCCACGAACGCGCCGGGCAGCGTGACCAGGCCGACCGTGCGGGTCTGGTCCAGCGGTGGCACGAGCGCGTCGCCCGCGGCGCCGCGGACCACCAGCAGCGCCGCGTCCCGGTCGGGTAGGCCCAGGGCGAGTGCGGCCTCGTACTCGCCGCGCCGGGACGCGAGCTGGTCGAGGGCCCGGCGCCCGGCCAGCGAGGTGGCACTCATCGCGCCGCCGATCACGATCCCGGCGACGGGGACCACGGCGATACCGGTCAGCGGCACCGTGCCGGTGGCCAGGACGATCGCCAGCACCGGCCCGGTACCGGCCACGAGCGCGGCCCCGGCGAGCAGGCCGCAGCGGTCCGGGGTCATCCGGCGGGCCGAGGTCCAGGTCGCCACCCCGAGCATGACCAGCACGAACGCGAGCGTCCCCCACCAGGACCGCACGAGCGCGACGATCACCGCGGCGACCACGGCCAGCTGCAGCGCGGCCCGGACCGCGGCCACGACCGACGACCGGGCCGTGCCGAGCCCCCCGAACCCGGCCGCCGCGGCCGCGAGCGCGACGAGCGCGACCAGCGCGACGCCGAGCTGCCACCCGACGACGACCGTCGACCCGCCCGTCACCGGCACCGGGTCGGGCCGGGCGGCTCCGGCGGCGTGCGGCCGGGAGCGCGGACGTGGTCGGTGACGGGGGGCCCGGTGTGATCGGTGCTGCGCGGCGCGAGGGTCACGACCCCATCGTCGCGCAGCCCGGCGGCGGGACCCCCTCCGCGCCCCGTCCGCGCCCCGTGCCGGAGGAACATGACCCCGTGCCGGGGCGTTCAAGCCCACGGCACACTCCGGATCGGACCGCGCGGGGCGTGCGGACCACAGGGAAGGAACACGATGGCGACCGAGACCACGATCCTGGCGGGCGGCTGTTTCTGGGGCGCGCAGGAGCTGCTGCGCCGCCGTCCCGGAGTGATCTCGACCCGGGTCGGCTACTCCGGCGGGGACACCCCGAACGCGACCTACCGCAACCACGGCGACCACGCCGAGGCCGTCGAGGTCGTGTTCGACCCCGAGGTGATCTCGTTCCGGGAGATCCTGGAGTTCTTCTTCCAGATCCACGACCCGTCGACGAAGGACCGCCAGGGCAACGACATCGGCCGCAGCTACCGTTCGGCGATCTACCACCTGTCCGACGAACAGCGCCGGGTCGCCCTGGACACGATCGCCGACGTCGACGCCTCGGGTCTGTGGCCCGGGCGGGTGACCACCGACGTCGCTCCGGCCGGGGACTTCTGGCAGGCCGAGGAGGACCACCAGGACTACCTGCAGAAATACCCCTACGGCTACACGTGCCACTTCGTGCGGCCCGGCTGGGTGCTCCCGCGCCGCGCCGAGACCTCCCGCTGAGCCCGATGGACGTCGCGGGGGACCGGCCGCTGCGCGGCCTGCAGGTCGTCGAGTGCGCCAGCTTCGTCGCCGGGCCCACGGGCGGCATGACGCTGGCGCAGCTCGGCGCCTCGGTGATCCGGATCGACCCGATCGGCGGGGGAGCCGACCACCGCCGCTGGCCGGTCGCCGGCAACGGCGCCGGCCCGGCGGATGCGGAGTCCTACTACTGGACCTCGCTGAACAAGGGCAAGCGCTCGGTCGCGGTGGACATGCGCTCCGACGAGGGCCGCGAGCTGGTGCGGGCACTGGTCACCGCGCCGGGCCCGGACCGCGGGGTCCTGGTGGACAACGTGGTCGGACGGCGGTGGATGGCCAACGACGTGCTGGTCGGGCAGCGGCCGGATCTGGTCCACGTCCGGGTGCAGGGCTATCCCGACGGGCGCCCGGCCGTGGACTACACGGTCAACGCCGAGGTCGGGATCCCCGGGGTGACCGGCACCGAGGAGGGCGGGGCCCCGGTCAACCACGTGCTCCCGGCCTGGGACCTGGTGACCGGCCTGAGCGTGTCGACCGCCGTGCTGGCCGCGCTCTACGACCGTTCCCGGACCGGGCGCGGGTCCTACGTCGAGCTCGCGCTGGCCGACGTGGCGCTGGCCGGGGTGGCGAACCTGGGCTGGCTGTCCGAGGTGGCCGAGCGCGGCTCCGAGCGCCCGCGGCACGGCAACCACGTCTACGGCAGCTTCGGGGTGGACTTCGCCTGCGCCGACGGTCAGCGGGTGATGGTGGTGGCGCTGACCCCGGCCCAGTGGGCGGCGCTGCGCACGGTCACCGGGACCGAGGAGGTGTTCGCGGCGCTCGAACACGCCCTCGACGCCGACCTGACCGCCGAGTCCGACCGCTACCGGCTGCGCGAGACGATCGCGGCGGTGCTGCGGCCCTGGTTCGCCGCGCGCGACTACCCGACGGTGTCGGGCGAGCTCGACTCCGCCCGGGTCCTGTGGAGCCGCTACCAGGGGATGGGTGACGTGGTGGCCGCGCACCGGCAGGGGCGGCACCCGGTCCTGACCGACATGGCGCTGCCCGGTGGCGCGGGCTCGTCGATCACCGCGCGGTCGCCGATGCGCTGGAACGGCGAGCACGGTGACCCGGGGTCGGCCCCGGACCTGGGACGCGACACCGACGAGGTGCTCATCGACGTGCTGGGGCTGGGTGCGCGGGAGATCGCGACGCTGCACGACCGCGGCGTGGTGGCGGGCCCGCAGGCCTGACGGCCCTCCGGCGCACCGCCGTCCCGGTCCGCGGACCGTTTCGCGGTCGCCGGTGTGGGCCGTCGTCCATGGGATACTCGAGTCCTGACGCCGCCGTGACCGGCGCCCGGTCCCGGCGGTCCAGGGGAGGTTGTCGTGATCGAGACGCGCGTGCACGCGATCGGGGTCGACCAGCAGCGGTCGCAGCCCCTCGTCCTGCTGGAGGAGACGGCCCCGCCGGGCCGCCTGCTCCCGATCTGGATGGCGAAGGACGACGCCGCCGAGGTGGAGCGGGCCCGGCAGGGGATGAGGTCCCCGCGGCCGGGCACGCACGCGCTGATCGGGCTGCTGATCAGCCAGTTCGACCGGCGGCTGACCGGGGTCCGAATCACCGCCCTGCGCGAGGCCGTCTTCCACGCCGAGCTGGTGCTCGACGACGGCACGACGGTCGACTCCCGCGCCAGCGACGCGCTGACGCTGGCGCTGCACCTCGACGCCCGGATCGAGGTCGCCGACGAGGTGTTCGACCGCGCCGGGGTCGCCAAGGCCCGCGTCCTCGACGCCGACGACCCCACCCCCGACGCGCCCGCGGCCGGCGGCGGCCCGGGTGAGGAGGCGAAGGAGATCGAGGAGTTCCGCCGGTTCCTCGACCAGGCCTCGCCCTCGGACTTCGATCCCGACCGGTAGCGCCCCGGCACGCGCGGGCGCTCCGGCGGGCGGGGCTGCGTTCATCTGTTACCTCTGGTAACGTTACCGGCGGTAACAGAGACGTTGTCGACGAACAGTCTGGAGCGATCATGACTGGCGCCATTGCCGAGGACCGGGTCGACGCGACCCCCGGGCGCGACGAGATGGCCGACCGCCTCCTGCGCTCGTCCGAGGAGCTGTCCTACGACCCGGCCCGCGACGTCGACTGGGACACCCCGCTGGACACCTCGTTCCACGGCACCAGCCCCGAGTGGAGCACCCTCTACGGGACCTCCTACTGGGAGGAGATGACCGAGGACCAGCGCCGCGCGCTGACCCGCCAGGAGGCGGCGTCGGTGGCCAGCACCGGCATCTGGTTCGAGATGATCCTGCAGCAGATGGTCCTGCGGGACTTCTACGCCGAGGACCCGACCGACCCGGCCTTCCAGTGGGCCCTGACCGAGATCGCCGACGAGTGCCGGCACTCGATCATGTTCGCCCGCGGGGCGGCCAAGCTGGGCGCGCCGGCCTACCGGCCCAAGCGCCACGTGATCGAGCTCGGCCGGGTGTTCAAGGCTCTCGCGTTCGGCGAGGCCGCCTACGCCGCGATCCTGGTCGCCGAGGAGGTCCTCGACGTCATGCAGCGGGACTGGATGCGCGACGAGCGCGTCGTCCCGTTCGTGCGCACCCTGAACAACATCCACGTGGTCGAGGAGTCGCGGCACATGCGCTTCGCCCGCGAGGAGACCCGCGACCGGCTCACGGGCGCCGGGCGGATCCGCCGCCAGATCGACGCCGTGGCGGTGGCCGGTGCCGCCTACTTCATCGTGACCAGCATGTGGAACGACAAGGTCTACGCCAACGCCGGGCTGGACTCCCGCCGCGCCCTGCGCGAGGCCAGGGGCAACGAGCACCACCGGGCGATGCTGCGCTCGAGCTGCGCCGGGCTGATGGAGTTCCTGGACTCCTGCGGCCTGCTCACCCGGGCCGCGACCTGGTTCTACAAGCGCGCCAACCTGGTCTGAGCCACCGCCATGGCGTTCGCTGTCACCCAGACCTGCTGCACCGACGCGTCCTGCGTGGCCGCGTGCCCGGTCAACTGCATCCACCCGACACCGGGGGAGGCGGACTTCGCGACCACGGAGATGCTCTACATCGACCCGCGCTCGTGCATCGACTGCGGGGCGTGCGCGGACGCCTGCCCGGTGGACGCGATCTTCCCGGTGGAGTCGCTGACCGGCCCGCTCGCGGCCTACGGCGAGGTCAACGCCGGCTACTACGCCGGGCGCCCGGCCGCGGCGGACCGCCCCGACCCCGCGCCGATCTTCCACGCCTGGGACCCGCCGAGCTTCGACCGGGTGATCCCGCCGGACTTCCCGGCGCTCGACGTCGCGGTCGTGGGCAGCGGGCCGGCGGGCATGTACGCGGTGCAGGACCTGCTGCTGCACACCTCCTCGCGGGTCACGTTGATCGACCGGCTCCCGGTCGCCGGAGGCCTGGTGAACTTCGGCGTCGCGCCGGACCACCCGTCGACGAAGCGGATCGGGGAGACCTTCGCCCGCTACCGCTCGCACCACCGGCTGCGCATGCGGCTCGGGGTCGAGGTCGGCCGTGACGTCACCGCCGAGCAGCTGTCCCGCGAGCACGACGCGGTCGTCTACGCGGTCGGCGCGCCGTCCTCGCGGGACCTGGGCGTACCCGGCGAGGACCTGCCCGGCAGCGTCGGCGCGACCACCGCGGTGGGCTGGTACAACGGCCACCCCGACGTGGCCGACGACGCGCTGGACCTGTCGGCCGAGCGGGTCGTGGTGGTGGGCAACGGCAACGTCGCCCTCGACGTCGCCCGCATCCTCACCGCCGACCCCGACGACCTGGCCCGCACCTCGATCTCGCCGGCGGCCCTGGCCCGGCTTCGCCACAGCGCGGTCCGCGAGGTCGTCGTGCTGGGCCGCCGCGGCCCGGACGCGGCGGCCTACACCCGTCCCGAGATGATGGCACTGACCCGGCGCGCGGGCGTCGAGGTCGTCGTCGACGACCACGACCCGGACACCGGCGCGGCGATCGATGCCGGTGCCGACAAGGGCGGGCTGCTCGCGACCGTGAAGCGCGAGACCCCCGACTACACCGCTGCGCCGCCGCCCGGGCGGCGGATCGTGCTCCGGTTCGGCTCCGCGATCGAGGAGATCGTCGGCGACGGGGCGGTGCGGGCGGTCCGGGTCGGTGGCGGCACCACGATCCCGACCGGGCTGGTGGTGCGCGCGATCGGCCACCGCGGGCGTCCGGTGCCCGGCCTGCCGTTCGACGAGGCCGGCGGCGCGGTCCCGCACGAGGGTGGCCGGGTCACGGGCACGTCCAACGCCTACGTGGTCGGGTGGATCAAGCGCGGGCCCTCCGGGGGGATCGGCGCCAACCGTGCCGACGCCCGGGAGACGGTCGGCACGCTGATCGACGACGTCGTCTCCGGGCGGCTGCCGGCCCGGCCGCGGCGCGGTGCCGGCACCGCGGTGGCCTCGGCCCTGCGGCGCGTGCGCGGCGCGGCACG
>CBIHNM010000201.1:0-7971 GCA_966211265.1 uncultured Pseudonocardia sp. | reverse complement strand
CGGCGCGGCCCGGCCCGCCGCCGGCGGCCCAGGCCCGCGTCGACTCGGCGTCTGATCGGAGTGACGTGCAGGAGCCGCCGCAGGGACGCCGAGGGGAGAGACCTCGGCCCTGGGCCCGCGCAGCAGAGCGGCGGAGGGGCTGTCGTGCTGGCGCGACGGGGGCCGGACCGGGACGATGCACGGGGGCCTGTGGCGCAGGTCACGAACTTTCCGACCAACGGAGGTCAGGATGGGCAAGTCCATCGACGGAAGCGCGATCGACACGGTGCTGACGTCTGCCGTCGAGGCGGGCGCGGTACCGCACGTCGCGGCCATCGCGGCGGACCGGGACGGGATCATCTACGAGGGCGGCGCCGGGGTCCGGGTCGCGGGTGAGAGCACCGACCCGGTGACCACCTCGACCCAGTTCCGGATCATGTCGATGACCAAGATGGTCGCGACCACGGCGGCCCTGCAGCTCAAGGAGCGCGGCGAGCTGGACTTCGACGCCCCCGTCGACACCATCCTGCCCGCGTTCGCCGACCTCGAGGTCCTGGAGGGTTTCGACGGCGACACCCCGAAGCTGCGGCCCACCGCGTCCCGGGCCACGGTCAGGCATCTGGTCACCCACACCTCGGGTCTGGGCTACTGGTTCTGGAACGCCGACCTGGACCGCTACCAGAAGGTCACCGGGCTGCCGAACGTCCTGGGCGGTGAGGAGGCGTTCAAGGCGCCGCTGGTCGCCGACCCCGGCACCCGGTTCGAGTACGGCATCAACACCGACTGGCTGGGCAAGGTCGTCGAGGCCGTCACGGGCAAGGGCCTCGACGTGGTGATCAAGGAGAACATCAGCGGCCCGCTGGGCATGAACGACACGATGTTCCTGCTCGACGCCGCGCGCACGGCCAACGCCGTGACCGTGCACATCAAGGGTGAGGACGGCAACTGGGCCTCGGCCGGCGAGCTGCTGCCGCAGGAACCGGACTGGTGGGACGCCGGGCACGGCCTCTACTCGACCCCGCGCGACTACATCCGGTTCGAGCGGGCCCTGCTGCGGGGTGGCGAGCTCGACGGTGAGCGGATCCTGAGGTCCGAGACCGTCGACGAGGCGTTCACCAACCAGATCGGGGACCTGGAGTTCCCCTCGGTGATCGAGACCGCGGACCCGCCGATCACCGACGCGCTGCGCGCCGGGCCGGGCTGGAAGTGGGGCTACGGGCTGCTGCTCAACACCGCGGACGTGCCGGGCGGGCGCCGCGCCGGAACCGGCGCGTGGGCGGGGCTGTTCAACACCCACTTCTTCGTCGACCGCACCACCGGGGTCGCCGCGTCGATCTACACGAACTCGTTGCCGTTCATCACCGAGAACGAGGCGTGGAAGCTCTACGGGGACTTCGAGCAGGCCCTCTACGCCTCGCTCTGAGCGACGGCCCCCCGGCGCCGTGCCCTGGCCGGGCACGGCGCCGGAGGGCGCCGGGGTGCGTTACCGCGCCGCAGCCCGCCCGGCGCGGACGTCGGGCGCCCGGTCGGCGAGCCCGGCCAGTGCCGCCGGGAGCGGGGCCCGGTGCAGGACGCCCAGGCGCTGGGTGGCGCGGGTGAGGGCGACGTAGAGGTCGGCCGCGCCGCGCGGGCCGCCGGCCAGCGTCCGCTCCGGTTCCACCACCAGGACGGCGTCGAACTCCAGGCCCTTGGTCGCCGAGGCCGGCACCGCACCCGGCACGCCGGGGGGCCCGATCACGACGCTGGTGCCCTCCCGCCCGGCCTCCTCGGCGACGAACTCCTCGACCGCGCCCGCCAGCTCGTCGTCGGTGACCCGTCGCGACCACGGCGTCACACCGGACGCGCGGACCGACTCCGGTGGCGCGATCCCGGGCGCGAACTCGGCGAGCAGTGCGGCGGCGACGGACATGATCTCCATCGGTGTGCGGTAGTTGATCGTCAGCGACCGCAGCTCCCAGCGGCCGGGCACGGACGGCTCGAACATCCCGGCCCAGGACCTCGCGCCGGCCGCCGACCGGCGCTGGGCGAGGTCGCCGACCACCGTGAACGACCGGCCCGGACAGCGCCGCATCAGCACCCGCCAGTCCATCTCGGACAGCTCCTGGGCCTCGTCGACGACGACGTGCCGGTAGGTCCAGTCCCGGTCGGCGGCCGCGCGTTCGGCCAGCTCCCGGGTGTCTGTCTCGACGAAGCGGTCGGCCAGGTTCCGGTCGTGGGTCAGGTCCCCGACGGCCACCCCGATGTCCTCGTCCAGCTCCGCCCGGTCCAGCGTCAGGATGTCCATCACGCCGGCGGCGTACTCGGCCTCGGCCCGCTCGGCCCGCGCGGACGCCCGCCGTGCGGCGCGGTCGGCGGCCGGGTCCCGGCCCAGCAGGTCCACCAGCTCGTCGAGCAGCGGCACGTCCGACACCGTCCAGGCCGCGCCGTCGGCCCGCGCCAGCGACGGGTCCGCGCCGGCCGCCCGGAGCCGTTCGGGCGAGGAGTAGAGCGACCCCAGCAGCGACTGCGGGGTCAGGATCGGCCAGAGCGCGTCGAGCGCGGCGACGAAGGCGTCGTGCGCCGCGAGCTCGGCGGCCAGGTCCGCCCGCAGCCGGGCCCAGGCGGCGCGGTCGGACCGGGTCAGCCAGCCCCGGCCGATCCGGGCCGCCGCCCGCTCGGTGAGCACGTAGGTGATGATCTCGGTGAACACCGCGCGGGCCTCGTTGTGCGGCAGCCCGCTCGCCCGCGCCTCGTCCCGGGCCCACTCCGCGGTCGCGGCGTCGATCCGGACTCCTCCGTCGGACAGCTCGATCGGCAGCGGGTCCTCCGGCAGCCGCTGCCGGTCCGCGACCGCCGCCGCGAGCACCTCGAGGATCGACAGCGAGCCCTTGGCCCGCGCGGCCGCGGGGGTGTCCTCGGCGGTGACGTGCAGGCCGGGCAGGAGATCACCGGTGGTCGTGAACACCACCTCGGACTCGCCCAGCGACGGCAGGACGCGGCCGATGTGGTCGAGGAACGCCGGGTTGGGCCCGACCACGAGCACACCGTGGCGTTCCATCCGCTGCCGCCGGGTGTAGAGCAGGTAGGCGACCCGGTGCAGCGCCACCACGGTCTTCCCGGTGCCCGGTCCGCCCTCGATCACCAGCACGCCCGGGTGGTCGAGCCGGATGATCTCGTCCTGCTCGGCCTGGATCGTGGACACGATGTCGCGCATCCCGTCACCGCGGGGAGCGTCGACGGCGGCGAGCAGCGCCGCGTCCCCGCCCCCGGCCGCCACGTCGTTCCGGTCGACCCCGCCCAGCACCTCGTCGGTGAAGTCGACCAGCCGACGCCCGCCGGTGTGGAACCGGCGGCGTCGGCGCATGCCCTCCGGGTTCGCGCCGGTGGCGACGTAGAACGGCCGTGCCGCGGGCGCCCGCCAGTCCAGCAGCAACGGCCGGTACCCGTCCTGCTCGTCGAAGATGCCGATCCGTCCGATGTAGCAGTGCTCGCCCGACACCGTGTCCATCCGGCCGAAGCACAGCCCGTTGTCGGCGACCGTGAGCCGCGCGATCTCCCGGCCCGAGGCCCGCACCCGGACGTCGCGTTCCATCGGCGTCCCGCCGGTCCCGGCCAGCGCCGCCTCGTACTCGCGGCGGGCTCGCGCGCGTTCGGCGTCCAGCCGCGCGTAGAGCTCGGCGACGTAGCGCCGCTCGGACCGCAGTTGCTCGTCGTGCACCTGAGCCGACACGTTCCCCCTCCGACGACGCCCGTCCCCACGGATGCGTTGTTTCCGCAGGTGACAGCGTCGAGCGGCGATTCTGCGGCACGACCCGGGTCTTGCCGCAAGCCCCCCGGTGCGCTATACGTTCGGAGTGGGACGCAGTGCCGCGGGCCCCCGCCGCTGTTTGGCGACCTCGATCCACCCCACCGCGAGGATCGGCGCCAGCACCACCACGGCCCACTGCATCCCGCTCAGCGGCACGAGACGCAGGGCCTCCCGCAGGAACGGCACGAACATGATCAGTGCGATGGACACCGCCGTGACCACCGTCCAGGCCGGGAGGAAGCGGTTGGACAGCAGCCCGATCCCGGCCAGCGGCGTGCGCTCGGACCGCATCACCCAGGCCAGCGCCAGGTAGCCCACCATCCAGGCCAGGAACGCCAGCGTCTGGGCGGTCTCGGTCGTCTCCCCCGACCACGAGGCGACCAGGTAGATCCCGCCGACCGCGACGAACAGCGACACCCCGCCCGCCACCAGGGACCGGACCAGCGACCGGTCAAGGAAGCGGTCGCGCGGGTCCCGCGGCGGCCGGGTCATCGAGTCGCGCTCGGCCGGCTCGGCGGCGAACGTGGCGCTGCCGGCGATGTCCATGAACATCTCCATCACCACGATCTGGATCGGGGCGAACGGGATGGGCAGCCCGGCCAGGACCCCCACGGCGGTCGTCAGCACGAGGCCCGCCTTGCAGGCCAGGTAGTACTTCACGCCCTTGCGGAGGTTGTCGTAGAGCGTGCGCCCCTCGCGCAGGGCGCGGGTGATGGTGGCGAAGTTGTCGTCGGCGAGGACCAGGTCGGAGGCGTCGCGGGCGACGTCGGTGCCCGACGCGCCCATCGCGATCCCGACGTCGGCGCGGGCCAGTGCGGGGGCGTCGTTGATCCCGTCCCCGGTGACCGCGACGACCTCGCCGTTCCCCTGCAGCGTCTCCACCAGCCGGATCTTGTGCTCCGGGGTGACCCGCGCGAACAGCGACGTGTGGCCGAGCGCGTCGGCGAGCCCGGCGTCGTCGAGCCGGTCGAGGTCGTGGCCGGTGAGCAACGGGCCCTCGCCGTCGAGGCCGATCTGGCCGGCGATCGCGCGGGCGCAGGCCGGGTGGTCGCCGGTGACCATGAGCACCCGGATCCCGGCCCGCCGGGCCGCGGCCATCGCCTCGGGCACCTCCGGGCGCGGCGGGTCGGCGAGGCCGACCAGGCCGGTGAACGTCAGGTCCGTCTCGGCGTCCGCCGCGGTCGCGGGGACCGCGGTCAGGACCCGGGTCGCGACCCCGATCACCCGCAGCCCCTCCGCCGCCATCTGCTCGGCCCGGCCGACGAGCGCGGCCCGGTCGGACGAGGTCAGCGGGGCGCCGCCGCGGGTGGTGCAGCGGTCCAGCACCAGCTCCGGCGACCCCTTGGTGATCAGCTCGAACCGGCCGTCGGGGGCGCGGCGGACCAGGGACATGGACTTGCGCCGCGGGTCGAACGGGAAGCGCGCCACCACGTCGTCCGTGGTCAGCACACCGCGGTCGCGGGCGGCCTCCAGGAAGGCGACGTCGGTCGGGTCGCCGGTGAACCCGCCGCCCTCGGCGCTCGCGTCGTGGCAGGCCGCGCCGAGCGCCAGCAGCTCGTCGTCGGAGACGGCGTCGGCGACCGTGCGCGCCACGGTCATCCGGTTCTCGGTCAGCGTGCCGGTCTTGTCGGTGGCGATCACCGTGACGGTGCCGAGGGCCTCGGCCGCGCGGAGCCGCCGCACCAGGCCGTTGCGCCGCGACAGCCGGTAGGCGCCCAGCCCGAGGACCAGGCTGATGATGATCGGCAGCTCCTCCGGGATGGTCGCGAACGCCATCGTCAGCCCGGTCAGCACCATCTCGCGCCACGGCTGCCCGCCGATCACGCCGATCAGCGGCACCAGCACGCTGAACCCGAGCGCCACGAACGCCAGCACCCGCGACAGGTCGCGCATCGCCTGCTGCAACGCCGTCCGCGGCGGCTTGGCCTCCAGCACCAGCCCGGTGATCCGGCCCAGCTCGGTGGCCATCCCGGTCGCGACGACGACGCCGCGGGCGCGGCCCGCGACCACCGTCGTGCCCGCGAACGCCAGGTTCGTGCGGTCGGCCAGCGGGGTGTCGTCGGGCAGGACGTCGGCGGCGTCCTTGCCGGCGGCCACCGACTCCCCGGTCAGCGCCGACTCGTCGACCCGCAGGCCCCACGTCTCGACGAGCCGGACGTCGGCGGGCACCCGGGCCCCGTCCCGCAGCGGGACCACGTCGCCCGGCACCAGGTCCTCGGTGCGGACCTGCTCGGTGCGGCCCTCGCGCAGCACCGGCGCGGTCGGGGCGGTCAGCTGGCCGAGCGCGGCGATCACCGTCTTCGCGCGGTACTCGGCGAACACCTCCACCAGCACCACCGCCGAGATGATGACGACGATCGCGATCGTGTCCTCGAGCCTGCCCCAGACGCTGTAGAGCACCGCGACGGCCAGCAGGAGCAGCATCATCGGCTCGGTGATCTCGTCCGCCAGGACGTGCCCGAACGTGACCCGCCGTGGCTTCTGCCACCGGTTGGGACCGGTCGTGGCCAGCCGCGCGGCGGCGTCGGCGCCGGTCAGGCCCCGGGCCGGGTCGGTGCCCAGCGCGGTGACGGCGTCGTCGACGGTCGTGGCGTGCGCCCGGTCGAGGCCCGGGTCGCGGGCCAGCAGCTCGGCGTCGCTCACCGGGTGACCCGGTGCCGCCGCCGCGGCGGTGCGCCCGTCATCGGCCGGACCCGGAGTCGGGCGGCAGGTCGGGGGCGACGCCCTCGGCGCGGTAGACCGAGGCGGTGAAGTCCTCGAGCGTGCGACGGCAGCGGTCCAGCAGCTGGGCGGCGTCCTTGGCCCGCTCGTCCGGGAAGAAGTCCCGCGCGGCGATCTTGTCCAGCCACCCGACGAGCCGCTCCAGGACCTGCTCGTTCTCCTCCAGCTCGGCGAAGGTGAAGTTGCTCTTCGCCGTCTCCCGGTCCAGCTCCGAGACCAGCGCCAGCCCGCGCTCGTGGAACTCGGCGAACTCCTTGGCCCGCTCGCCGCGGAACCGGGCGACGATCTCGTCGTCGCCCTGGTCCTCGACGGTCCGGACGCACAGCGCGTGCGCGCTGCCGTTGTGGTCGCGCACCTGAGCGGCGAGGCTGCGGAAGAACTCGATGTTGTCGTCGGTCCCGGGCAGCACCCAGGCGCCGTTCTGCAGGCCGACCGCGCCGGCGGCCCGGGCCCGGCGCCACAGCGTCACCCGGGGGCTGGAGGGTGAGGCCGGGAGCTGGGCCAGCAGCAGCACCCAGCCGGGGGCGTCCTCGCCGTCGTCGGTCACGGGCCAGACGCTACGGAGCCGCGGGGCCCGGATGCAACAGGTGTTTCACGAGCGGGCGCCCGTCGGTGAGGTGCCGGGTCCGGCACGGCACCCTGTGGTGATGGCCCGCACCGACATCGCCCGCCTCGGCCTCGGCCTGGCCGCGGTGGCCCGCCCCGCCTACATCACCTCCGGCCGGGCCGCCGACCTCGGCGACGACCGCGGGGTCGAGCAGCTGCGCGCGCGGACCCGCGCGCTCCTCGACGCCGCGCTCGCGCACGGGATCCGCTACCTCGACGTCGCCCGCTCCTACGGCCGTGCCGAGGAGTTCCTGGCCGGCTGGCTCGACGAGATCGGCGACACCGTCGAGATCGGCTCGAAGTGGGGCTACCGCTACGTCGGCGACTGGCAGGTCGACGCCGACGTGCACGAGGTCAAGGACCACTCGCTGCAGGCGTTCACCGAGCAGTCGGCGCAGAGCCTGGACCTGCTCGGCGACCGGCTCGCGGTCTACCACGTGCACTCGGCGACACTCGAGACCGGCGTGCTCGCCGACGCCGGGGTGCACCGGGCGATGGCCGGGCTGCGCGGGCGCGGCATCCGGCTCGGCATCTCCACCTCCGGCCCGCGCCAGCCCGAGGTGATCCGGCGCGCGCTCGAGGTCCGGGTCGACGGCGAGCCGCTGTTCACCTCGTTCCAGTCGACGTGGAACGTCCTCGAGCCCTCGGCCGGCCCGGCGCTGGCCGAGGCGGCGGGCACCGGCGCGCGGGTGATCGTGAAGGAGGTGTTCGCGAACGGCCGTCTCGCGCCCGGGGGCGAGGACGGCACGCCGGGGGCCCGGGCGGGGGGCGCGCGGGCGGGGGGGGGGGCGGGGCGGGGGGCGGGCCGCCCCCCCCCCCCCCCCACGACGGGGGTGAGGAACTGGGCGCTGGCGGCGGCCACGGTGGGGTCGGCAGCG
>CBIHNM010000200.1:0-8006 GCA_966211265.1 uncultured Pseudonocardia sp. | reverse complement strand
CCCCGCCTCGCCGGGGCTGGGGGTGGTGCGCGTCGCGGCCGCCCCGCAATGCCGCCCCCGCGGCGTCCCCCCGGGGGTCCCGGGGCGGGCCGAGGTTGGGGCCGCCCCCCGCCCGGCCGGCCGCCACCGCCTGCTGCAGGTCGGCGCGAGCCCGCTCGGCGGCGGCGGACCGGGGCCGGTCACCGCTGCCGGGGAGCTCGATCGTGGCCGCGGCGTAGCCCTGTGCCGCGCAGTGCCGGGCCCGGCCGGCCAGGCGGGGGTACATCCTGCGCAGTCCGCCGGGATGGCCGAGCAGGATCAGCGGGGCCGGTGCGGGGGCGGGCCCGGGCGTCCAGAGGATGCCGGGGATCTCGCCCAGGGTGAACTCGCGTTCGCGGACGCCGTCGTCGAGGCGCCGTTCGGCAGTGAGTCGCATGGTCGTGCCCTTCCGGGAGTGCTGGTGAACGGCGCTCCCGGACGACCTATCGCCCGACCGTGACCCCGGAGGGGAGCACCCACGTCGATCCTGCGTGCACGGGTACCACCTCCTCGCTCTCTCGCACGGTCGCCGGGACGGTAGCCGCTGCTCGCCGGCGTCCGCCACGGGTTTCCGCGCGCCCGTGGCCGCCGGACGCGCCCGGAACCCCGTCGGTGCTCGGCCGCCGCGTCACCGGCGCGGGTGGGGCGACGCGGTCGCGGCCCGGATGCGAGCGGGGCATGCGTCGGACGCCGACCCGGCCCCGCCCCAGGGGGGCCGGGCCGGGTCGACGCCCGACAGTCCGGGTCGCCGGGTTACCAGGCGTGCACCGGGCGCCGTACAGGTTGGGTCTCGGCGGCACCGGTCGCCTGCCGACCAGTGACGCAGACCTACGGCGCCGCACCTCGTTGCGGCGTGCTTCGCGTGGGTGCCCGTGCCCGAACTCCGGGGACGCCGGCCGGGGGGACGGACCTTCTCCACCGCTCCGGCCGTGGCCGGCCGGGTTCCCGTGTGTCGGTTTCTACGCCGTCGACCTCATGATCACAAGAGCGGACCGCGGGAACCGGACGGGTCGCCCACCGCGTCCGGCGCTCGACGTGGACGAGCACCACATGTGACTTAGGTTAGCCTGTTCATATATCCGCGGGACAGGCAAGATGCCAGTCATGATCGAAGAGCCGCCACTCCGGATTCTGAGCCATGACGAGGTCCTGCGCGCCGCGGCCGGGATCGACCCGGTCGCGGTCGTGCGGGACGCCCTCGTGCTGCACGCCAAGGGTGCGACCACCCTGCCCGACGAGGCCTACCTGCCCTGGCACACCGAGCGCGGCGCGTTCGCGCGCAGCCTGGCGCTGCCCGGCGCGGTCTGGGGCGACCGCCCGGCGGTCGGCCTCAAGATGATCAACTCCAGCCTGGAGAACCCGGACCGGGGGCTGCCCCGCGCCCAGGGCCTGACGTTCCTGTTCGACCCCGACACCGCGCGTCCCACCGCGATGATGGAGGCCGCCTGGCTCTCCGCCACCCGCACCGCCGCCTACACCGTGCTGTCGGTGCGCCTGCTGGCCGCGCCGGGCGTGGACCGGATCGGGGTGCTCGGGTGCGGCGCGCTGGCGTCGGCGCACCTGCGGATGCTCGCCGCGGAGCTGCCCGGCGCGCAGGTCGCGGTGTACGACCTGGACCCTGCCCGCGCCCGGGCGCTGGCCCGGGAGTGGGCCGACCCGGCGAGCGGGTTGCAGGTGCGCGCGGTCGAGGACCCGCGCTCGGCCGTGGACGGTGCCGGCCTGGTGGTGTGCACGACCACGACCACCACCGGCTACATCGCCCACGACTGGCTCGCCCCCGGCGCGCTGGTGGCGCACGTGTCGCTGGACGACGTGCTGCCCGAGGTCGTCGCCCGGGCGGACCTGCTCGTGGTCGACGACTGGGAGCTGGTCGCCGCCGACGACCGGCGGATCGTCGGGCGGCTCTACCGTTCCGGTGACGTGACCGGCCCGGGCGGCCAGCACGTGGCCGGCACCCCGGAGGCGGGGCGCCGGGTGGACGCCGGGCTGGCCGAGATCGTCGCCGGCACCCACCCGGGACGCCGCGCCGAGGACGACATCGTGCTCAGCAACCCGTTCGGGATGGGTGTGCTGGACGTGGCGATGGCCGCCGCCGTGCGCGACGTCGCCGAGCGGGACGGCATCGGCACCCTGCTGCGGATGTAGCGTTCCGGGCGCCCCGCTCAGGACAGCCAGAGGTGCTCGGGGTGCGGGTGGCTGAGGAAGTCGTGGTGCGAGATCTCCCAGCCGTAGGCCCCCGCGGCCCGGAACACGAGCACGTCGCCCGGCCGGAGCCGGGTGACGTGCCGTGCGGCCAGCACGTCCTTCGGGGTGCACAGCTCCCCGCACACCGTCACCTCCGCACCGGCCAGCTCCGGGCGCGGCATCCCCGCGTCCCAGCGCTCGACCGGCACCACGTCGAACGGGTGGCTGTGCTGCCAGGACGAGGGCAGCCGGAACTGGTGGGTGCCGCCGCGGACCAGGGCGTAGGCGTGGCCGTGGGTGTGCTTGACGTCGAGCACCTCCACGGCGTAGCCCGCGCAGGCCGCGACCAGGAACCGCCCGCACTCGAAGTCGATCTCCTCCCAGTGCGCGGGCAGGGTGTCCGCCCAGCGGTGCAGGCCCTCGGCGAACGCGGGCCAGTCGAAGCCCCGGTCCAGGTCGGCGTAGTCGATCCCGATCCCGCCGCCGACGTCGACCACCGAGCAGCGCAGGCCGTAGCGGCGCTCCCAGGCCGTGACGGTGTCCCGGTAGAGCTCGAGCATCGCCAGGTGCGTCTGCGCGGAGAGGTTGTTCGACAGCGAGTGCAGGTGGAACCCGGCCAGCTCGATCCCGGGCAGCGAGACCGCGGCCGCCACGACGGCGTCGAGGTCGGACTCGTCGATCCCGAACTGGGTGGGGCGCCCGGCCATCGCCAGTGTCGCGGACGGGAACGGCCCGGCCAGGTTCACCCGCAGCAGCACCTGGGCGGTGACCCCGGCCGCGACGGCGGCCCGGGACACCCGGTGCAGCCCGAGCAGGCTCTCCACGTGGAAGCGCAGCACCCCGGCCGCCAGGCCCGCCTCGATCTCGGACTGGGTGGGCACCGGCCCGCCCATCAGCACGTCCGCGTCCGGCGCGACGGCGCGGACCTTGGCCAGCTCGCCGCCCGAGGCCACCTCGAACCCGGCCACCTCCGGCGCGAGCGCGGCCAGCAGCGGGGCGCCGGTGTTGGCCTTGGCCGCGTAGAACATCCGGCACCGCTGCGGCAGGGAGCCGACCACCGTGCGGACGTGCTCGCGCAGCGCGGCGAGGTCGTAGGCGTAGAAGCAGACCGGTTCGCCGGTGCCGGCCCGCTCGTGCACCCACGGGGACAGGTCACGCACGGTGGGCCTCCGCTCCCGCGTCCCGGTGCGTGGCCAGGTGCGCGCGCAGCGCCCGGGCCGCGACGCCCCGCTCCTCGCCCAGCACGAACGCCCGGACCCCGGCCGCGCGCCACGCGGCGTGGTCGGCCGGTACCCGGGGGATCGCGCAGAACGGCACCCCGGCCCGCTCGCAGACGGTGGCCACCACCTGCACCGCGGCCACCACGTCGGGGTGGCGGGTCTGCCAGGTGACCCCGAGCGACTGCGACAGGTCCGCGGCGCCCTCGAGCACCATGTCCACCCCGGGCACCGCGACGATCTCGTCGATCCGCTCCAGCGCCTCCGCGTCCTCGATCATCGGGACGACCAGGGTGCGGGCGTTCGCCGCGGCCACGTACTCGCGCAGGTCCTCGCGCCCGTAGCCGACCATGCGGCCGCCGCCCAGCGACCGCATGCCCTCCGGGGCGTAGCGGGCGGCCGCGACCGCGTCCGCCACGTCCTGCGGGGTCCGCACGTGCGGCACGACCACGCCGTGCGCGCCCGCGTCGAGCACCCGCAGGATCATCCCGGGATCCCGCTCGGGCACCCGCACCAGCGGCGCGACCCCGAACGCCTCGGCGGCGCGGATCATGTGCGCCAGGGTCTGCGGGTCGACCATGGCGTGCTCGGCGTCGAGGATCGCGAAGTCGTAGCCGGCCGCGCCGACCATCTCCACCAGCGACGGCGAGGGCAGTGCGACGAACAGGCCGTACACCTCGCGGCCCGCGCTCAGTGCCTCACGCACGGGCGGCCACCGCCCAGTCGTTGGCCACCGTGCGGACCCGCAGCTCGGTGTCCGGGTGCAGGCGTCGTGAGGTCAGCTTCTCCACCTCCAGCGTCGGGGCGAACACGTCGAATCGGGGCAGCCGGTCGGCGAACTCGGGCACCCGCCCGGCGTGCGCCCGCACGGCGCCGACCACCTCGGACCAGAACTGCGCCTCGGGCAGGTCGTAGTCCCGGGCCAGCAGGTGCGCGATGTCGGTCAGGTTGACGAAGCACAGCGCATCGAGCAGGAAGCCGGTGACCGCGCCGAGGTCGTCGGTCTCCAGGAACGAGTTGGCGTTGCCGTGGTGGGCGGGCGGTGCCTCCAGCGGCGGGCAGGCGGCCGGGTCGGCCAGCTCGGCGCGGCAGAAGCGCACGCCGTCGTGGAAGTCCTTCACCGCGACCCGGGTCGGCCGGCCGCCGGCGTGCACGAGCAGCATGTTCTGCGCGTGCGACTCCAGGGCGACGCCGTGGCGCACCAGCAGGTGCACCAGCGGCACCACCGCGACCTGTGCCAGCTCGCGCGCCCAGGCGCGGGCGCCGCGCTCCCGGACCCACGGGTCGATCAGCGGAACCCCCTCCGGGGAGCGGGCGGACAGCGCGGGGAACCCGACGGCGCGCTCGCCGGGCTCCAGGTGGGTGTGCAGGCTCTCCCGCCAGATCACCGACAGCGCGCCCTCCCGGTCGCGTTCCAGGGGGCCCGCGCCCTCGCCCACCGAGACGCCCAGCACCTCGCGCAGCACGATCGGCCGGGCCTGCTCGCGCAGTACCGGGTCGCCGGCGACCAGGCCGGCCAGCCAGTCCGAGATCCGGGCGGCGTTGCGCACCGTGTAGGGCGCCAGGCCCCGCGAGGTGGACGTGTTGGTGATCGACAGGGACAGCTTCGGCGACGGCAGCAGCGGTGCGTCCACGCAGGCCAGCGTGCGGATCGAGGCCTGGGGCCGGTAGTCGTGGGCATCGGTGCCGAGCACCCGGATCGCGCCGGAGGCCAGCTCCGGGGCGAACGCCCTGGCGATCACGGTGCGCCACTGCCACGGGTGCACCGGGACCGGCACCGTGCCGGGCGGGACGACCAGGCCGGACCCGGCGAGCTGGGCCGACCACAACGCTTGCGGGTCGCTGCCCACCGGCGCGGTCGCGGACGGGGTGACCGAGGCGATCCCGGCGTCCACGGCCAGCCACAGCGGCGCCACGGTGGGGCCGAACTCGGGGCCGAAGGCCAGCTGGTCGTCGACGTCGAAACCGAGGCGGGACTTGTAGGCCGGGTGGTAGCGGTGCCCGTCACCGGCCAGCGCCTCCAGCGCGTCGTGCCCGGCGTCGGGGTCGATCGGGCCCGGCGGCCGGGCGTGCTGGGCGAGCGCGTCCTTGAGCACGGTCTCCTCGAGCTCGCGGGCGAACCCGGGGAGCCGCTCGGGGTCGGCGTCGAGCAGCCCGCCGACCTCGTCGAGGAACCGGGTGGGGGAGCGGGCCGGCTCGCCCTCGCGCAGCACCGGGCCGTGCACCCGGACCCGCCCGAACCCGTGCTCGTGCGCGGTGAAGGTGTAGGTCGCGGTGCCGCGCACCGTGTAGGAGCTCCCGTCCCGCTCGGTCTTCAGCGCGTCCTCGGCGACCAGCGAGGCCACCAGCTGGGCGAGCACCCGTTGACGCACGGCGTCGGCGGCGGGGGACCGCAGCGCGTCCGCGACGGACCCGGGCGGTGGCGGGGCGGGCCTCATGTCTCCTCCGCGGGACCGAGTGCGTCGTCGGTGCTCATCGGGCGGCCTCCTGGATCGGGTTGGGGATGTGCACGTAGTCCGGGCGCTCGCCGCGGCCGCCGAGCCGGCTGGCCAGGTTCGCCTTGGCCGGCAGCGTCGGGTCCCGGGTCAGGGCCGTGGCCGAGGGGGTGCCGGCGGCGGCGAGCTCGCCGGCCACCACGGCCCACAGCTCGTGCTCGGAGACCGGGCCGAGCCTGCCGAGGGTCGCCACGAGATGGGCGAGATGGTTGGTCACCGCGTGGTAGCGCAGCCGCTGCCACGCCTCCTCGCGGTCGTAGAGCAGCGGCGAGCCGCGCTCGAGCAGCGCGGCCGCCGCGCCGTCACGGGCCACGTGGGTGCCCTCCATGTCGCGCACCGCGAACCGGTCCGGCCAGCCGTCGCGGGTGCCGAGCAGGGAGTTCTGCACGTGCGCCTCGAACCCGATGCCGTGCCGGTCGAACACCCGCAGCAGCGGGAGCGTCGCGACGGCCAGGTGCCGGCGCAGCCACTGCGCCGTCCCGCCGCCCGCGGCCGCCAGCAGCCCGGCCAGGGCGGGCTCCTCGCCGCCCGGGCCGTCCTCCAGCAGCCCCGCCACGACCGCCAGGTCCGGACCGGGAGGCTCGCGGAACAGCACCGCCAGCCCGTCGGCGAGCTCGGTGCCGGCCGCGGCCGGGTCGACCCCGCGGTACCCGGTCTCCAGCAGCACGGCGAAGCCCGGCAGGTCGCGCGCCGGGTCGACCCGGGCGAGAAGCGCGCTCGCGTCCAGTGCGCGCCGCACGTGCTCGGCCGGGTTGGTCCGGACGAAGTGGGTGATCCGCACGCCCAGCGGGAGCTTCCACACCGACGGCGCGCCGGGCGCGCCCACGGTGCGCACCGACGAGGTCGGCACCACCACCGGGCCGCGCGGGCCGAGCCGGCGCAGCCGCCCCTGGGCCAGCAGCGCGGCGCCGCGCGGGTCCGCGGCCAGCCACCGGGCCTGCCAGGGGTGCACCGGCAGCACCGGCCAGCCGTCCTCGGGCGCGGGGTCCAGCCCCCAGTCGCCGGGCGCGACCCGGCGCTCGGCGACCAGCTCCGGGTGCACGGCGACGTGTTCGAGCCGGAACTGCGCGGCCAGCTCCGGCGCGTAGGCGACCAGGTCGTCGTCGGTGAAACCGACCGCGCTCTTCGGGGTCGGGTGGAACGGGTGGCCGCGCAGGATCGACAGCTCCGAGGGGCGCCCGGACCAGAGCCCGCGGGCGCCGGCGAGGTAGCGGGCGGTCCGCGCCGCGCTGTCGGCCACCTCGCGGGCCAGCCCGGTGATCTGCTCCGGGGCGCCGCCGCCGGCATCGGCCGCGCCGAGCACGGCCTCCACCACGGCGGCGTGCCCGACCGCGTCCCCGTGCTCGTCGCGCACCGACTCGTCGAAGCGGTGGTGCCCGGACGGCGAGGCCGCCGTCACCTGCACCACGAGCGGGCGGCCGGGTACCGGCAGCCGCAGCGGGCCGGGTCCGGTCACCGTGGTCCCGGTCTCGCGCAGCAGGCAGCGCAGCAGCCGCTCGCGGGCGGCCGCCTCGGCCGCCTCCGTGACGGGCGGCGGCGCCGCACGTCCGGGGGGCTGTAGGGGGCTTGACGGGGCGGTCGTCATCCGGTCACCTCCGCACCGGTCCGGCGGACGCTCGCCGCGAGGCCCGCGGCGAGCAGGAACATGGCACCGACCACGCCGAAGGCGGCGGTGCCACCGAGCAGGGTCACCGCGAGCGCGGCGACGGCGGGCCCGAGAACCTGGCCCAGGTCGAGCACCGCGGGGCCGACCCCGAGCGCCGCGCCCCGGACACGGTCGGCGACGGTGCAGGTCACCACGTGCAACACGGCCGGGATGACCGCGGCGATGCAGAACCCCTGCACGATCCGCAGCGGTATCAGCAGGGTGGGCTCCCCGGGCACGGCCTGCAGCGCGACGGCGACCGCGAGCACCGCGGGGGCCGGCACCAGCACCCGCACCGCGCCCGGGCGCCCGCCCCGGCCCGGACGGTCGGTGCGGCCGCCCCAGAACCGGGCCGCGCACAGCGACGCCGCCCAGGTCGAGGCCTGCAGCACGCCGACCCAGGTGGCCGCGGCGGCGGGGGAACCGACCACCGAGGCCACCTTCGGG
>CBIHNM010000199.1:0-8143 GCA_966211265.1 uncultured Pseudonocardia sp. | reverse complement strand
GCGACCACGTCACCGGTCGAGGACCCCAGCCCGAGCCCGATCGGTACCGCGCCGACCAGCTCGACCCGCCCCCGCGGCCCGGGCCGACGGCCGAGCGCGCCGGCCGCGATCGCCTCGGCGGTCAGCCCCGCGGCCCGCTCAGCCTTGGCGCGTCCGGCCGGCACGACCGTGATCGCCTCCGCGCCGGGGTCCGGGACGAACTCCGCGCGGGTGCCCGGGCCGGGCATCGGCAACGTCACCAGGGCGTGCCGGGGTGTCCCCGACGCGTCCCGGAACGCGCCCTGCAGCAGCTCCCCGTGGTGGTGGCGGCCGTGCCCGATGCCGATCCTCACGGCGCCGAACCGCACGACCCGGTCCGGAGCCGGTGGAGCCGGGTCGGCTCGGCGCGGCACCGGGAGAACGGGAACGGCTCGGCGGACACCGCGCCCACCCCCCGTCCCGGGAACGCCCGCGCCACCGCGCTGCCGGTCCGGGCGTGCACGGTCAGCGGGATCCCCCGGTCCGGCATCGGGCGAGGATCCCGTCGAACCTACCGTCGGCCGGTGTCCGGCCCCGTGTCACCGTCCGGCCAGCGCCCGGCCCAGGTACAGGCCCGACAGGTAGGCCGTCTGCACCTTCGACCTGCCCCAGCCGTCCCCGGCCAGCGCGATCGCGTCCTCGCCCAGGTGGAAGGCGTCCTCGCGGGGCCGCGCGGGGGCGGCGCAGCGCCACCGGTGCACGTGGGTCCACTCCGGGGCCCGGTCCAGCTCCAGCAGCTCGGCGAGGGCGGCGGTCAGCACCGGCACGGCGGCCTGCGGGGCGGCGTCGGGGCGGCGGGCCACCGCGGCCGGGCTGTGCGCGACCAGCACCGGCGCGGCGTCGCCGCGGCGACGGCCGTCGTCGGCGACCAGCGACAGCGTCGGGTGGTCGTTGACGAACGCGGCCGGCAGTTCCGGCCAGCGCCGGGCCGGGTAGCCGGCCACGAGCGCGAGCACCGGCTTCCAGTCCCGCCCGGCGGCGGTGGTCGCGGCCGGGGACCCCGGATCGAGCAGGCGCGCGGCCTGCGGGTCGGGCATCGCGAGCACGACCGCGTCGGCCCGCTCGCCGTCCACGACCGGCCCCGGGCCGACGGCGCCCACCTCGCGTCCGAGCTCCACGGTCAGGTCCGCGGCGAGGTCGGTGACCAGGCCCCGCAGCCCGGCCGGCGCGGCCCAGCGCATCGGGCCGGTGGCCGGGTCCTGGCGCGCGGTGCCGCGGAACACCGCGAGCCGGTCGGTCCACGGCCGGGCCAGGCCCGCGTCCTGCCAGCGCCGCACCCGCCGGCCGAACTCGTCGTCGTCGACGGTGAAGTAGGCGGCTCCGGTGTCGGCCGGACGGCCGTCGTGGCGGTGCACCCCCAGCCGTCCGCCCACCGAGGGCGCCCGTTCCAGCACCCGCACGGCGACGCCGCGCGAGGCCAGCTCGCGGGCGCACGCCACACCGCAGATCCCCGCGCCCACCACGATCACGCCCATCGCCGGGACCCTAGACGCGGGCCGGGCCCCGCCGCGCGGCCACGACGGGCCCGCCGCGCCCCCGGCGGCTCGCCGTCACCGGCCCTCGAGCAGGGCCGTCACCCGGTCCAGGCGCTCGCGCCACCAGGCCGCGCGCTCCGGGTCCGCGGCGAGCGCGGTGCGGCGCACCGGGTCCGGTGCGCGGCGCGGGACCGGCAGCGAGCCCGCCACCGGCACCAGCCGATCCCCCGGCCCGACGACGTCACCGTCGAGCAGGGTGGCGGTGCCCAGACCGCAGGCGAAGGGCAGCTCGGGCAGGGCCCCGGCCAGCGCCAGACCCGCGGCCAGACCCACGCTCGTCTCCACCGCGGAGGACACCACGACCGGCAGCCCGCACGCCGCGGCGACCTCCATGCAGCGGCGCACGCCGCCCAGCGGCGCCACCTTGAGCACCGCGACGTCGGCGGCCTCGGCCAGCACCACCCGCATCGGGTCCTCGGCGCGGCGGATCGACTCGTCGGCCGCGATCCGGACGTCGACCCGGCGGCGGACCTGCGCGAGCTGGTCGATCTCCGGGCACGGCTGCTCGACGTACTCCAGCCCGCCCGCGGCGCGTTCGAGCTGGCCGATCGCGTGCACCGCCTCGCTCACGGTCCAGGCGCCGTTCGCGTCCACCCGCACCGCGCCGGACGGGCCCAGGGCGTCGCGCACCGCCTCCACCCGCTCCTCGTCCCCGGCCAGCGAGCCGGGCAGGTCGGCGACCTTGACCTTCGCCGTGGTGCAGCCGGACCCGCGCACGATCCGGTGCGCGGTCGCGGCGTCGACGGCCGGGACGGTGCAGTTCACCGGGACCCGGTCGCGGACCGGTTCGGGCCAGCCGACCCGCGCCGCCTCCACCGCGCTCGCCAGCCAGGGCGCGGACTCGCGGTCGTCGTACTCGGTGAACGGGCAGAACTCACCCCACCCCGCGACGCCGGGGAGCAGCAGCCCCTCCCGCACGGTGATCCCGCGGAACCGGGTGGTCATCGGGACCGCGTAGACGGACACGTCGTCGTTCACGATCACCGAAGCTACGCCTCCGGCTCAGGCGATCAGCTCGTGGTGCGAGGGGTCGATCCGGCGGGTCCGGCGGCGGAAGGTGAACGTGTAGCCGGGCCAGAGCGTGCGGTTGCGGCCGTGGGCGTCGAGGTACCAGCTCGCGCACCCGCCCCGGCTCCACACCGCCTTCTCCAGCTGTCGCTGGATGTCGGCGTTGAACTCGTCCTGCGACTCCTGCCGGGTGTCGATCGCGACGGCCCGGTGACGGTCGACCGTGCGCATCGCGTCGAGCACGTAGCTCACCTGCGACTCGATCATCAGCACCATCGAGCTGTGGCCCAGGCCGGTGTTCGGGCCGACGATCGTGAACAGGTTCGGGAAACCGGCGATCGTGGTGCCCAGCAGCGCCTGCGACCCGTCCCGCCAGGCGTCGGTGAGCTTGACCCCGTCCCGGCCGGTGACCGCCATCCGGCTCATCCCGTCGCCGACGGCGAACCCGGTGCCGAACACGATCGTGTCGACCTCGTGCTCGACGCCGTCGTCGGTGACCACGCCGCGCTCGGTGATCCGGGAGATCCCGCCGGTCTCGACCGCGACGTTGTCCCGGCGCAGCGCCGGGTAGTAGTCGTTGCTCATCAGGATGCGCTTGCAGCCCATGGTGAACGTCGGGGTGACCTTGCGGCGCAGCTCCGCGTCACCGGCGAAGGCCTTGCGCAGGTAGAGCCGGCCGAGCCGCTGGATCGCCTTCATCACCGGCGGGTGCAGGAACCCGGCGACCAGCGCCTCGTGCCGCCAGTACAGCGACGCCCGGTAGGCCGCGCGGGCACCGGGGACGCGCCGGAAGGCCCGGCGGGTGCGCTCGGAGATCGGCCTGTCCGGCTTGGGCAGGACCCACGGGGCGGTGCGCTGGAACAGCGTCAGGCTCTGCACCTGCGGGGCGATCGCGGGCACGAACTGGATCGCGCTGGCGCCGGTGCCGATCACGGCGACCCGGGCGCCGGTGAGGTCCCGGTCGTGGTCCCACTGCGCGGAGTGGAACACCGCGCCGGAGAAGCGGTCCAGGCCCTCGATCTCGGGCACGCTCGGCTCGTGCAGCGCACCGGTGCCGAACACGACGTAGCGGGCCCGGATCGTCTCGCCGTCGGCCAGGCGCACGTCCCAGCCCGCACCGTCCCACTCGGCGCCGGTGACGGCGGCGCCGAAGCGGATCCGGTCGCGCAGCCGGTAGCGGTCCGCGACGTCCTCGAGGTAGGAGCGGATCTCGGCCTGGCGGGCGAACGTGCGCGTCCACTCGGTGTTGGGCGCGAACGAGAACGAGTACAGGTGCGACTCCACGTCGCAGGCGCAGCCCGGGTAGACGTTGTCGCGCCAGGTGCCGCCGAGCGAGTCGCCCTTCTCCAGCATCACCCAGTCGCGACGGCCGTCCTGGTCGAGCTTCACCGCGGCGCCGAGACCGGCGAAGCCGCTGCCGACGATGGCGGTGTCCACGGTCGTGGTGTCCATCCCCGCTCCTCCCTTAGGTGTTACCGCCGGTAACCTACCACGGGTAACCCCCGCTCCGGTACGGTCCGCGGGTGCCGTCCAGCCCGCCCACCGGGACCCGTCGCCGGGTCAGCCGACCCCAGCGCGAGCGGCAGATCCTGGACGCGGCGGTGGACCTGTTCAGCCGGCACGGGTACTCGCACGCCTCGATGGAGACCGTGGCCGAGCGGGTGGGGGTCACCAAGCCGGTGCTCTACACGCACTTCGGCTCCAAGGAGGGCCTGCTGCTGGCGTGCATCAGCCGGGCCCGTACCGAGCTGCTGGAGGCGACGACGGCCGCCGCCGCGGCCGCGAGCACCCCGGAGGACATGCTGCGCCGCGGCACCCGCGCGTTCTTCGACCATCTCGACCAGCGCGCCCCGGACTGGAAGCTGCTCTACTCCGAGGCCGGGGTGGCCGCGGACGCGCTGGAGGAGGTCCGCGCGCAGCAGACCGACTTCATCGCCGCGCTGCTGCGCGCCCAGTCCCCGGAGACCGACGACGCCCGGCTCACCGGCTGGGCCCAGGTGATCGTGGGCGCGTGCGAGCGGCTGGCCGTCTGGCGCGGGCAGGACCCGCGCGTGACCAGCGAGCAGGCCACCGAGTACCTGATGGACCTGGTCTGGTCCGGCCTGGCCGGCCGCCGGCCCTGACCCCGTTCCCCCTCCGCGCCCCCGGCACGGGCGGCGGGCAGCGGGCGCGGCGCCTGCGCGACACTGGGACCACCATGACCTCCACCGCACCACGACTGCTCCAGGTCCGGCGCACGACGCGGGTCACCCCGCGGATGATCCGGGTGACACTCGCCGGCGACGAGCTCGACGGGTTCCCCGGCCACGGGCCGGACCGCCGGATCAAGATGTTCTTCCCGGTGCCGGGCCAGGACCGCCCGGCCGTCCCGCGCGCCGGCACCGGCGGCCCGGTCTGGCCGGCCGGGCGGGCACGCCCGACGATCCGCACCTACACCGTGCGCCGCTTCGACGAGACCGCAGGCGAGCTCGACGTCGACTTCGTCGTGCACGCCGGGCACGGCCCGGCCGCGGCGTGGGCGCAGGAGGCCGAACCGGGCAGCTGGGTGGGGGTCTCCGAGCCGGGCGGGCGCTGGAGCCCGGACCCGGACGCGGCGTTCCACGTGGTGATCGGCGACGAGTCGGCACTGCCGGCCGTCGCGACGGTGCTCGAGACGCTGGGGGACGCCCCCGGGGTCCCGGTGCGGGCGCTGCTGGAGGTCGCCGACGCCGGTGAGGAGCAGGCGCTCCCCGGTGCCGCCGAGGTGAGCTGGGTGCACCGCGGAGACCGGCCCGCCGGGGCGCCGCTGGTCGCGGCCGTGCGGGCCGCGCCACTGCCCGCGGGGCGCGGTCAGGCGTGGCTGTCCGGCGAGTCGGCGGCGGTGAAGGACCTGCGCTCGCACCTGATCGACGACCGGGGCCTGGACCGCCGCGCCGTCTACGCGACGGGGTACTGGCGAGCCCGGTGACCCGCGGGCGGCTAGCCGTCGCCGGCGCGACCCGGGGGCACGAGGTCCTGTGAGAGCTCGGCGATGAAGGTGTCCATCGTCTGCTGCATGGTCGAGCGGAACGCACCGAGCAGCGCCTGGGTGGCCACCGGCTGCAGGGCCTCGACGGCGGTCCGGACGTCGGCGGCACCGGCCCGCGGCAGCCCCGCCGCCACGTGCGGGCTCCAGACGTGGTCGCGGAACAACGCGACGAACAGCTCGGCGATCTCGCGGGTCCGGTCCTCGAGCGGGCCCTGGATGCCGAGCACCGCCTCCGGCGGGATACCGATCGCCACCGCCTGCGCGCCGGCCCTGACCAGGGCCGGGTTGGACACCCGCACCCGCCCGGGCCCGGCCTGCTCGATCGACCCGGAGCGGCGGAGCTCGTCGAGCGCGCCGTCCGGGAGCGGGACGCCGAGCCATCCGGCGAGCTCCTCCTGCGCCATCTCCACCGGCTCCTCGGGCTCCCACGGCGCGAGCATCCCGCGGTAGAGGCGCAGTGCCTCCTCGGCGCCACCGGAGGACGTCTTGTGGACCAGCACCCCGATCGCGGCGAGGGAGAAGCCACGCCGCTGCAGGCCGGAGATCAGCTCGAGGCGGGACAGGTGCGACGGGCCGTAGTAGGCCGTGCGACCGCGGAGCTCACCGGAGGGCAACAGCCCGCGGGACAGGTGGGCGCGCACGTTGCGGACGGTCATGCCCGCCCGCGCGGCCAGCTCGTCGATCGTCAACCCGTCGTCCGTCCCGCTCATCGGCGTCGATCCCGTCCACAGTCCGCGCGGGCCGGACCCGACGACACCTGATCGTCGGCCCGGCTCGTCCCCGGTCGTTCCACGCCCCGTCAGCAGGACGTCGACATCAGATGATGTCTCATGAGCGTGTCGTCGAGGACGACCCAACCCAGACCCTGTTCTTGCAGCTCATTGCCCCACCGCCTCTCACGTTGACAGCGAACTCGTCACGGATCCTACTGTCCGAGCTGCCACTTCGTCACCACTGCCCCGCCAGGTGAGGTCACCCGCCGCGCCGTCCCCCGCCCCGGGGGCACCGCAGCGGCAGGTGCCCGGGCCGGGCCGGTGGACCTGCCACGACGCTCGCCGTCGTCACGGAGCGGGACGTCGCGGTCCGCCGGCGTGAGGTCGGGCCGGATCGGCTCCCCCGGTGTCCGCGGCCCCGTGACGGGCCCTGACAGACTGCCCTCATGGCCCCGTCCTCGATGCCCGGATCCATCGCCGACGCCGCCCGGTCGGCCCTCGAGATCGGCACCGGCAGCGCCCGCGCCGCCATCGCGCTGACCCGCTCCGGGGTCGTGCGCCCCGTGCGCCCGGAACGGCTCTACGGGATGGGCCGGGCGCTGATCCGCTACGGCTACAGCGTGACCGCCGCGTACAGCATCGGGGCGGCACGCCACCCCTACCGCCTGGCCGTGGTCGACGACGACGGCGTCCTGACCTACGCCGAGCTCGACGCCCGGACCGACCGGATCGCGCAGGCGCTGCTCGCCTCCGGGGCCGCCCCGGGCGGTGCCGTCGGCATCCTGTGCCGCAACCACCGGGCCCCGGTCGAGGTGATGGTCGCGGCCGGCAAGGCCGGCGCGGACGTGGTGCTGCTCAACACCGGGCTCTCCGCCGAGCAGATGCGCGGGGTGGCACGGCAGCAGAAGCTGCACACGATCGTCACCGACCCCGACTTCGTCGACATCGTCCCGGACGGGCCGCGGGTCGTGCGCACCGACGGCGACGGCCCCGGCACGCTGACCGCGATGGTCCGGACCGGCGGGGACGTGGAGCTGCCGTTCCGGCCCGAACGCAGCAAGATGATCGTCCTGACCTCCGGCACCACCGGCACCCCGAAGGGCGCCAAGCGCCCGCACCCCTCCAGCCTCGCGCCGGCCGCGTCGATCCTGTCCGCGATCCCGCTGCAGGCAGGCGAGCCGGTACTGATCGCCGCCCCGCTGTTCCACACCTGGGGCAACGCGGCACTGCTGCTGGCGTCGCTGCACGGCTCGACGGTGGTGCTGGAGCGCCGCTTCGACCCGCAGTCGTTCCTCGACGTCGTCGAGCGCCGCCGGTGCACGACGATCTTCGCGGTGCCGGTGATGCTGGCGCGGGTGCTCGAGCACGTCGGGGCCGCCGGCGGCGACGGCTGGGCCGGCCCGCACCGGCCGCGGATCGTCGCGGTGAGCGGCTCCGCGCTGCCGGCCACGCAGGCGCTGAGCTTCATGGACCGCTTCGGCGACTGCCTCTACAACCTCTACGGCTCCACCGAGGTCTCCTGGGTCTCGATCGCCGGGCCGGCCGACCTGCGCGACGCCCCCGGCACCGCGGGCCGGGCCCCGGCCGGCACCACACTGATCATCCTGGGCGACGACGACCGGCCGGTCGGCCCGGGCGTCGAGGGGCGCGTGTTCGTCGGCAACGACCTGCCCTTCGAGGGCTACACCGGCGGGGAGAGCGACCTGGAGGTGCGCGACGGGCTGCTGGGCACCGGCGACGTCGGGCACCTGGACGAGCGGGGCCGGCTGCACCTGACCGGCCGGGCCGACGACATGATCGTCTCCGGGGGCGAGACCGTGCACCCCGGGCCGGTGGAGGACCTGATCGCCAACGCCGAGGGC
>CBIHNM010000198.1:0-8173 GCA_966211265.1 uncultured Pseudonocardia sp. | reverse complement strand
GATCGTGAAGGTGGTGTTCGCGACCGGCCGTCTCGCGCCGGGGGGCGAGGACGGCACGCCGGGGACCCGGGCGGCGGCCGCGCTCGCGGGCGGGCTGGGGATCCCGGTCGACCGGCTCGCGGCGGCCGCGGCGCTGGCCCGCCCGTGGGCGGGACACGTGCTGCTCGGGCCGGTGGACACCGCGCAGCTGGCGAGCAACGTCGCCGCCGTGGACGTCGCGCTGCCGGAGCGGGTCGCCGGCGAGCTGGACGCGCTGGCCGAGCCGGCGCAGCAGTACTGGGCCACCCGATCGGGCCGTCCCTGGCGCTGAGCGGCCCGTCGTGGCCCGCGTCGCGTGACCCCGTGTCGCACAGCTCGTTTACCGTGACGTCACCTCACGGACGGCCGCCCGACGCCCACCACCGACGACGACTCATCGGAGGAGTCCGAACGGCCGGAGGAGCGCGAAGGAGCCCGGACATGACCGTTGGACGACACATGGCCCACACGGCCGACGAGGACCCGGTGACCCAGAGGTTCATCCGGGTCGAGGTGGCCGAGGAGCCCGTGGTCGTCCCGGACCCGGCGCCGCACCTGACGCTGGTCCGCGGGTCCACCGTCCTGCGGGTGGCGCTCGTCGTCGCCGCCGCCCTGGTGCTCGCGCACTTCACCGCCCTGGCGATCGGCTACGGGCGGCCCGGGTTCGAGATCCCGCAGGCGATCCGGCTCGGGGGCGAGCTCACCATCGCGACCTGGTTCAGCTCCGCGCTGCACCTTCTCAACGCCGGCCTGCTCGCGCTGATCGCCGCCCACTCGGTGCGCCGGGAGCGGCTGCGCTGGGCCGCGCTCGCCCTGGCGGTGCTCGCCGTGTCGGTGGACGAGGTGTCGGCCAATCACGAGCAGGTCGGCTACATCCTGCACACCACGTTCGGGACCGGCGGTTTCCTCACCTACGCCTGGATCGTCCCGGCGACGGCGCTGGTCGCGGCCGTGGCGGTGTGGTGCGGGCCGATGGTGCTGCGCCGCCCCGGCGGGCGCCTGGTCGCGGTCGCCGCGCTGATCTTCGTCGGTGGTGCGGTCGGCGTCGAGGCCGTCGAGGGATGGTGGTTCGACGCCACCGGGCGCAGCGACGACCTGGTCTACCTGGTCCTCGGCGGGGTCGAGGAGGCGATGGAGATGCTCGGGATCATCGTCGCGACGGCCGGGCTGCTCCGGATGGCCGGGGGCTGCGGACTGCGCCTGGCCGGGACGTTCACCGACCACTCCTGAGGCGGGCCCACGGCTCGACCGTGCGCGTGCTCAGGCCGGCGGGAGCCCGATCGTCCAGCCGGTGACGTCGCGCAGTGCGATCTGCCAGCAGGCCGGCTGCTGGTAGGCGGGCACGGCGTTGTGGACCGGGGCGATGAGGGCGTCGGTGAAGTAGATCCAGTGGATGTCCTTCATCGGGATGTCCCGGCCCGGGCTGTCGTCGTTGCGTTCCTCGGCCATCCGGTCGAACATCGTCGCCATCGCCTGGGCGGACTCGTTGTGCGGGTCGTCGCTGGTCAGGTCGCGCAACTGGTCGCCGAGACGGCGCAGCCAGGCGGTCGGGTGCACGGCGTTGCCGAACACGAGCCCGGCCGAGGTGGCGACGGTCAGCGGGACGCTGTTTCCCTCGTCGCGGTAGGCGACGGAGAGCACCGACTGCAGGTAGCTCGGCGCGCTCAGCTCCGGGATCGTCACGACACGCCGGGCGTCGGCCATCCCCGCCGGGCTGTCCGCGTTCACCGTCATGCACTCACGGTAGGCAGCCGTTCCGGTGCGGAGATACCGCCACTTGTCGGCTCGACGAGAATCAATCAGAGCAGGGACGGCCAGGTGAGTGCCGCACCGCCCCAGGTGGCGCCTCCGCCGAACGCCGACAGCACGACCTTGTCGCCCGCCCGGAAGCCGGCCGCGGCCTGTGACAGCGCCAGCGGGATCGACGCGGCGGCGGTGTTCCCGACGTCGGCCAGGTTGCTCACCGCGCGCTCCCGCGGCAGGCCGAGGCGGTCCGCGACGGCGTCCAGGATCCGCTGGTTGGCCTGGTGCCCGACGAACCGGTCGAGGTCACCGGCCTCCCATCCGGCACGGTCCATGACGGTCCGGGCGGACTCGGTCATCCGGGCGACCGCCTGCCGGTAGACGGCCTGGCCCTGCATCGTGAACGGGGTGGCGGCGTCGCGGACCAGGATCAGCTCCTCGCCCTCGCCGTCGCTGCCCAGGTCCAGCGCCAGCACCTCGCCGGCCGCACCCGGGACACCGGCGTGCAGCACGACCGCCCCGGCCCCGTCCCCGAACAGGAACGCGGTGGCGCGGTCCGCCGGGTCGACGAGCGTGGAGAACGTGTCCGCGCCGATCAGCAGCACCGAGCCGGCCTGCCCGGACGTGATCATCGAGCTCGCCGTGGCCAGGCCGTAGAGGAACCCCGAGCACACCGCGTTCAGGTCGAAGGCGGGCACCGTGCCCAGGCCGATCCTGGCCGCGACCGCCGGGGCCGTCGCCGGGACCGGGTGGTCCGGGGTGCTGGTGGCCACGACGACCAGGTCCACCGTCGCCACCCCGGCCGACTTGAGTGCGAGCGTCCCCGCCTCGACGGCCAGGTCGGAGGTGCTCGTCCCGTCCCGGACGACGTGACGGGACCCGATGCCGCTACGGCTGCGGATCCACTCGTCGCTGGTGTCCAGGCGCGCGGCGAGGTCGTGGTTGGTCACGACGTCCGGCGGGAGGCTGTGACCGATCCCGGCCAGGACGGCGGCACGAGGTGGCATGGCGGGACCCGCGTCCTGTCGTAGGTGTGAACCCACTGTAGTTCGCGGGCGGGTGCCGCCGGCTTCGAGGCTCAGGACGTGACCAGGCGGGTGCTCACCGTGGGCGGGGCCCGGAACAGGTCGAGCACCGGGCAGCGCGCGTCGACCTCGGCGAGCAGCCGGACGTAGTCCTCGGCCGGGGCCGGGCCCTGCGGGGGGTGCCGGGATCGCGGCGGATCCGGACGCCGTCGGCGGCGGAGCCGGTGGCCAGGAACGCGATGCGCGCGTCCCGGTCGGGCGCGGTGGTGGCCGCCCCGAGCAGGGTGGACGGGTCGGCGACGGCCGCGCTCACCGGTTCTCCGCCTGCTCGACGACGCTCAGGTGCGGGGTGCGGGCGAGGGCCCGGCGGGCCGTCGCCAGCTCCTGCGCCACCTCGGCGGTGATCAGCTCGGCGTGCAGGCCGCGGTCCTCCGGGGACTGCGGGGCCAGCGCGCGGTGCCGGGCGACGAGGGCTTCGAGGCTGTCGAGCAGGCGGTCGCCGACCGCCGAGCGGCGCTGCGACCGGGTCGGCGCGGGACCGCGCAGGGGCGTGGAGGCGGGGATGGACATGCGGAGGCTCCAGGTGGTGCGGGGGGAGTCGGGACGGGTCGGCGGCCGCGGGCCGCGAGGCGTCACCGACAGAGCGCGGCTCCGGTCCGGCACAGGTCGACGTGCCGGCGCCTGCGCCAGGTCGACGTCGACCAGGCCGACACCGCGAGGGCGTCGTTCGGCGGGGTCTGCACGTCGTTCTCCCATCGGTCCCGGCGGTAGCACCCCCGTGTGCGGGTTGCTGCGGCGTCGTCGAGCCGGGTCTCTCGGCCGCTCAGGATGGTCCGTCGACCAGGTAACCCGCTGCGACGGCGGGGTGTCAAGGCGAGGTCCGCGAGCCCACACCCGACCTCGTCCGGCCCTCGCCGGGGCCGGCCGGCGGTGCCTCGACCGGCTCGGACCGCTGGGCCGGCACCGCGGACGTCGGGACGGCGGGCACGGTGACGACGTCGAACAGTGCGCCCCGCGCCCCGGGGCCGACCTCGGCACAGTGCTCGCGCACCGTGTTCCGGGTGCCGGCGAGCCCGCGCAGCGACGCGTGCACGGCGTCGGCGGTGCCGATCTGGCCGAAGTCGCCGCGGTAGTGGTAGGCCAGCAGCATCCCGCCGGGGCGCAGGCGGTCCCGCAGGCGGGCGATCCCGACCCGCAGCGTCACCGGCTCCCAGTAGTAGAGGACGTCGGTGCAGACGATCAGGTCGAACGTGCCCTCGGGCATCGCGGCGGGCAGGGTCCGCGTCTCGAACGTCGCCGACGGGACCCGGGCCGCGGCGCGTCGCACGGCGGCGTCGCTGATGTCCACGCCGAGCAGGTCGTCGGTGAGCTCGCTCAGGCGCTCGGAGAGGTCGCCCTCGCCGCACCCGACCTCGAGCACCCGCCCGAAGCGCCGTCCGGCCAGTGCCTCGAGGACGCGGTCGTACTTCTGCTGCTCGTAGGTGCTCGCGTCGATCCCGTACGGGTTCGCGCTGCGGTAGAGGCGTTCGTGGCAGCCCTTGCCCCAGCCCGGCTGCCAGAGCCACGCCGTGCCGGCCCACCGCGGGTCGGTCTCCTCGCGGCCGGCGCGGGCGAGGGCCCGCAGCGGGGACGCCGCGGCCCGCACGGTCCCGCTGAGGGTCCTGCGGGCGGCCCGGCGGGCGAGGTCGGCGGGCGAGGTGCGGGACGGGGTGCCTGCGGCCATCGAGATCTCCAGACGGGATGTCGTCCGCCGGTCACCGACCGTCGGGTGTCATCCCCTCATCGGCCCGACCGCGCCGTCCCGTTACTCCGTCGACGGGCGGATCATCACGATGGTGGAGCGCGCCGTCCTACTTGATCCCGCGCGCGGCCTTCTCCTCGCTCATCCGCACGACCTGGACCTGGTCCCCGATCTGCAGGTAGTCGAAGTAGGCCTTGGCGTCGCCGGCGGGCACGTGGATGCAGCCCGCCGACGAGCGGTCCGGGCTGCCGCTGTGGAACGCGATCCCGCCGTCCTGGAAGAACACCGACCACGGCATGGGAGACGGGCTGCCGTCGGGCTGCCGTGACTCCTGGCTCTTGTGGTCGGCCTCCTTGCGGTAGACCCGCAGCGAGTGACCGACCGGGGTCTCCTGGCCGTTGCCCCCGGAGGCGATCCTGATCGGCCCGCGGATCGGGGTCCCGTCCTTGAACAGCCAGGACTGCTGGGAGTCGAGGTCCACGCAGGCCTTCGCCGTCGCGGTGCACGGGGTGCCCGGGACCAGCGGCTCGGCCCGGTTCTTCTCCGCCGCCGGCGAGTCCGCGGCCGCCGAGCCGGCCAGCGCCACGCCGGCCGCCGCGACGAGGCTGAGCACGCCCGCGACCACACGACGGCCGCGTCGGGTGTGTGCCTGCCTGGTGCTGCTCATTGCTCGCGCTCCTCGCCGTTCGCGCCGACGCCCACCGGGGAGCAGTGGGCGGTCTCGGGGTCTCGTCCGTGGGACGTCCGGACCCCGCGCGGGGTTGCGTCGTAAAGTGATCGATTTCGACCGCGTGGCGGTTCGGTCGCCGTCGGTCACAGTTGTTGTCCGCCCGACAGTTTGCACGGTCCGTCCGTCCGTCCGGACGGCGGGGCAGGCTCGTGCGGCCGCACGATCGTGCGGCCACCACTCGGACGCGCGACCGGGTACGTCACGGCGTGTGGCGCCGGTGAAGCGGGGCGGGTACGCGCGGCCCCGGGGCACGGCGGATCCGCGCGTGCCGCTGTCGCGCTCGTGCCGGGGGCGCGCGTCGACCGGTCCTAGTGCGGGGTGACCTCGCCCATCTCGACCCACACGTCCTCACCCTGCTTGCTCTGGAAGTTGATCAGCGGCTTCTCCGGGACGACCGAGCCCATGAAGTCGAAGAACTTCTGGGCGTGCTCGGTCCGGACGTGCGCCGCACCCGCGTCGTCGTCGCGGAAGACCTCCACGATCACGAACTCGTTCTGCTTCTCGAAGTTCTCGTGGTAGTCGAAGGAGATGTTGCCCGGCTCCGAGTTGACGTTCTTCTTGTACTCGGAGATCCCGGACAGCCACTCGTCGCGCTTGTCCGGGCGGATCTGGGCCTTGAGGACGATGAGGATCACGAAGTACCTCCGCAGTGGTCGTGTCGCGGTCGGTGCGTCCGGTTCGGACGGCCGGACGCCGGGTGCCGTCGCGAAGTCTTCCACGCGCGGGCACCGCGCGGGGCCTGCGGATCGCCGACCCGGCCCGCCGCGTGCGTCCGAGCTCCGCGCCGCACCTACGCTGGCCCGATGCGTCCCGGACTGCCCGAGTGGACCGTGCTGGCGGTGACCACCGAGCGGCCGGTGCACGGATTCGCCGTCGCCGCCCTGACCGCCGCCGAGGGCGAGCTCGGACGTGTCTGGCAGATCCCGCGCCCGATCGTCTACCGCGCGATCGGGCGTCTCGAGGAGTCCGCGCTGATCACCGCGGAGGCCGTCGAGGCCGCCGGCGGGCCGCCGCGCACGCTCTACACCGCCACCAACCAGGGCCGCGAGTACGTGCGGGGCTGGCTGTCCGAGCCCGTCCCGCACATCCGCGACATGCGCTCGGAGCTCCTGCTCAAGCTCGCCATCCTCCACCGGCAGGGCGGCGACCCCGGCCCGCTGGTCGAGCGCCAGCGTGCGGTCCTCGGCCCGATCGTCACGGCGCTGGAGGCCGAGCTCGCCGGCGTGGACGGGTTCGACCGGGCGCTCGTCGCCTGGCGGTACGCCTCGGCCCGGGCCGCCCTCGACTTCCTCGACGAGCTGTAGGGGCCCGGGCGCCGGGGTCGTGGCGCCGCGGGGATACCGAGCGCCGAAAGGGGGTAGACCTGGGTCCATGACCTGGTTTCCCCGACTGCTCGGCGCCGCCACGGCCGCCTACAGCGTCGCGATCATCGCCAAGCCGGAGCTGTTCTGCCGCCCGACCGGGCTGGCCGGCGACACCGAGAGCCCCGACACGTCGCAGAAGGTGCTCACCCGCGCGATCGGCGGGCGCGACCTCGCCTCCGGGCTCGCGATGGCGCTCGCCCCCGCCGGATGGCCGCTGAAGACCGCGATCGGGGTACGGGTCGGCGCGGACATCGCCGATCTCGTGGTGCTCGGGGCCGGCCTGCCGGACCAGGACAGCCGCGAGAAGGCGACGATGGTCGCGGCCGGCTGGGGCGCGTTGTGCGCGCTGTCGGTGCTCGGGGCCGACCCGCCCGCGCGGCGCCGGGGCGAGCGCCGGTAACCCGCACCGGTACCCCTGCGGTACTCGATCAGTCATGCTCGGGACATGGCCACGAGCACCGGCGGGAACCCGTTCCTCGATCGCGCGTACGCGCTGAGCAGCACCGACGACGCGCGGCAGCTCTACGACGAGTGGGCCGCCACGTTCGACGAGGACATCACCGGCGAGACCCAGGGCTACGTCGCGCCGGGCCGGGTCGCGGACACCGTCGCGCGGGTCGCGGGGACGGGCGGCACGATCCTCGACGCGGGCTGCGGCACCGGCCTGGCCGGCGTCGAGCTCGCCCGCCGCGGTGCCACCACGATCGACGGCCTCGACCTCTCCCCGGGCATGCTCGAGCGGGCCCGCGCGACCGGTGCCTACCGCGACCTCGACACCGCCGACCTGACCGTTCCGCTGGCGGCCGCCGACGGCACCTACGACGTCCTGGTGTGTGTGGGCACGCTGACCCACGGCCACGTCGGACCGTCCGCGCTCGCCGAGTTCGCCCGTGTCGTGCGCTCCGGTGGGCACGTCGTGGCCACCGTGCTCGACGACATCTGGGAGGCGGGCGGCTTCCGCGCCGAGGTCGACCGGCTCGCCGCGGGCGAGCTCGTCGAGATGGTCTCCGCCGACCTCGAGCCCTACCGGGCCGGTCAGTCCGTGGACTGCCGGATGCTGGTCCTGCAGGTGCGCTGACCGGTCCGGATCACCCTCGGCCCGCGCGGCCGGGCGCCCGGCCGGTCTCCGAGGCGTCGAGCGTGCGGTAACCGGGATGCACGCCGTCGACGAGTCCGTGGTCGGCGGCGAGGCGGCCGAGCAGGCCGCGCAGCTGGGTGCGCTCGTCGGCGTCCAGGGCGGCGAGGATCGCGTCCTCGTGCTCGCCCGCGACGGCCGCGACGTCCACCATGATCTTCTCGCCGGCCGGGCCGAGGTGCACCGCGTGCAGCCGCCGGTCCTGCGGGTTGCGGCGGCGCTCGAGCAGGCCGCGCTCCTCGAGCCCGTCGACGAGCGCGACCAGCCGGGTCGGGGGCGTACCGAGCCGGCGGGCCAGCTCCTGCTGGCTGCGCCCCGGGCCCAGCGCGACCACCCGCAGCAGGCCGGTCTGCGGCGGCGTCAGGTCCAGGCGCGCGACGCGTTCGGCGAACGCGGTCGCCGCGAACGTCCCGAGCT
>CBIHNM010000197.1:0-8216 GCA_966211265.1 uncultured Pseudonocardia sp. | reverse complement strand
GGCGGGGTCGGGGGGGCGCGCCGGCCCGGCGGCGCGGCCCTGGCCCGGGCCGCGCGCCTGGACCTGTCGGGTCTGCACCCGCGGGCCCGTGCGGCGCGGTTCGTCTTCGCCTGCGACGTGGACAACCCGCTGCTCGGGCCGCACGGGGCGGCCGCGGTGTACGGCCCGCAGAAGGGCGCCGACCCGGAGCAGGTCCGCCTGCTGGAAGCGGCCCTGGCCCGCTGGGCGCGGGTGCTGCACGACGCGACCGGGCTCGACGTCGCCGCGGTACCGGGCGCCGGGGCCGCCGGCGGCGCGATGTGCGGCGCCGCCGCGGCGCTGGGCGCGACCCGGGCCAGCGGGGTGGCGACCGTGCTCGACCTGATCGGCTTCGACCGGACCCTCGACGGCGCCGACCTCGTGCTCACCGGGGAGGGTCGACTCGACGAGCAGTCGTTGCACGGCAAGGCCCCCACCGGAGTGGCGCGGGCCGCGCGGGCCGCCGGGGCGACGGCGGTCGCGGTCGCCGGCCAGTGCCTGCTCGACGACGCGGCGTTGCGCGCCGCGGGCTTCGCCGCCACGCACACGCTGACCGCGCTCGCCCCCGACCCCGGCGCCGCGATCCGCGACGCCCGCACGCTGCTGCGCCGGGTCGGCCGCTCGGTCGCGACGGGCCCGCTCCCCGCACCGGTGCCCGCACCGGGCTGAACCGCCGCCACCCCCGGCACGGGCCGTGTCACGATTCCGATCATCGCCGGTGGCGAGGCATCCCGGACCCCACGAAGGAGAGACATGGACACCACCGCCCCCGACCTGGCCTCCCGCGCGATGGGCGGCAGCGTCGTCGCCGCGAACGACGAGCTGTTCGCGCAGCGGGAGAACCTGATCCGTCCCGAGGCGCCGCGGTTCGACCCGGCCGAGTTCGGGCACAAGGGCAAGGTCTACGACGGATGGGAGACCCGCCGTCGCCGCGAGGACGGGCACGACTGGGCGATCGTGGCGCTCGGCGCCGCCGGGGTGATCGACCACGTCGTGGTCGACACCGCGTTCTTCCGCGGGAACTACCCGCCGCACATCTCGGTCGAGGCCGCCTCGGTGGAGGGCCACCCGTCGCCGCAGGCACTGCAGGAGTCGGTCTGGCACCCGGTCGTGGCGAAGTCCGCGGCCGAGGGCGACACCGCCAACGTCTACGCGGTGCACGACGACCGCCGGTTCACCCACGTGCGGCTCTCGATCTTCCCCGACGGCGGGGTGGCACGGCTGCGGGTGCACGGGACGGTGGTGCCCGACCCACGGTTCCTGACCGGGACCGTCGACCTGCTCGCGGCCGAGAACGGCGGGCGGCTGGTGGAGTGTTCGGACGCCTTCTACGCCTCCCCCGCCAACATCATCGCGCCCGGCCGGGCACGGCACATGGGCGAGGGCTGGGAGAACGCGCGGCGGCGTGGCGGGGGCAACGACTTCGCCGTGTTCGCCCTGGCCGCGGCCGGGGTCCCGCGCCATGTCGAGATCGACACGACCTGGTTCGTCGGGAACGCCCCCGGGTGGGTCTCGGTCTCGACCCGCGACGAGCGGGTCGGGCCGGACACGACGGTGCTGCTCGACCACGTCGCCGTGCAGCCCGACACCCGGCACCGGTTCCTGCTCCCCGGCGCCCCGGCCGGCACGCACCTGCGCCTGGACGTCTTCCCCGACGGCGGCCTGTCGCGCCTGCGGCTTCCCGGCGACCTCGACGAGCAGGCCGCGCGCGCGGCCCGGGAGCGCTGGTGGGCCGCCCTGCCCGAGGACCACCGCACCCTGCTCGGCTGACGGGCGCCCGGCCGCGCTCGGGTGGGTGGTCGAGCAGGGCTCGTCACCGCCACCCCGGGGGCGCGGCGCCCGTGCGGAACACCGCGACGGCCTCCGGCCGCGAGCCGACCGCCAGCTTGGTCAGGACGGAGCGGACGTGCGTCCGCACGGTCGCGACCGGGACGGCGTGGTGCTCGGCGACCGCCCGGACCCGCTTCCCGGCGGCCAGCGCCGCGAGCACCTCGCGTTCGCGCGCGCTGAGCAGGGCCAGTCGCTGCGCCGGCTCCCGGTCCTGCGCCACGCGGAGCTCGTGCTGCGCGACCAGCCGCTCGCGGCGGCCCGGTGGCATCACCGCACGACCGGCCCGAGCCTCCCGGATCGTGGCCAGCAGCGCCGGGAACGGCGCGTTCTTGTGGGCCCAGCCGAACCCGCCCGCCGCCAGTGCGGCGCCGACGCGGGCGCCGTCGGAGGTCCCCGAGAGCACCAGCACCCGCCACCCGAGCCCGACCAGGCCCGGCACGGCCGCGGCGCCGTCGATCACCTCGCCGTCCCGGTCGCGTCCGAGGTCCAGGTCGAGCACGACCAGTCCCGGCCCGGCGGGGAAGGCGGCCGGCGCGATGTCCGCGGCGGAGAGGGGCCGGTGGTGGTACGCGTCCTCGCCCTCCGTCCGCAGCGCCCGGACCAGGCAGGACCCCACCAGCTCGTGGTCGTCCACGACGAGCAGGCGACCGGCGCCGATCGGCGGATACGTCATCGCGCCCTCGCCCCTCGGCGTCGTCCGGTCACGGCGTGCCACGGTCGTCGGTGGGGTGTTCGCATCCGGGCGGCGCCGTGGTTCGTGACCGGACGGCTCAGCCGACCCTGCGGTAGAGCGCGACGGCCTCGAGCTGGGATCCCACCTCGAGCTTCCCGAGCACCGCCCGGACCTGGGTCCGCACCGTGGGCAGCGACACCACGAACTCCGTCGCGATGGTCTGGGCCCGCTTGCCCGCCGCGAGCTCGATGAGCACCGCCCGCTCACGCGGGGTCAGCCTGCCCAGCTTCGCCGTGATGTCGGCCCGCTCGGCCTCGCAGCGTCGGTACATCTCGATCAGCCGTTCCCGCTGCCCGGGCGGCATCGCCACCCGGCCGGCACGCGCCTCGCGGATCGCCGTGAGCAGCACCGGGAACGGCGCGTTCTTCGAGACCCAGACGTAGCCGCCCGCGGCCAGGGCCGACCCGACCCGCGAGGCGTTGGAGCTGCCCGAGAGCACCAGCACCCGCCAGCCGGCGCCCCGCAGCGCCGGGATCATGTCGACGCCGTCCAGGACGGTTCCGTACGCGTCGCGTCCCAGGTCGAGGTCGAGCACGGCCAGGCCGCTCCCGGCCCGCCGGGCCGCCTCCACCACGGCCGCCGCGGACGGGGCCGGCCGGTAGACCGCGTCCTCCCCCTCCGCCCGCAGGCTCAGGGCCAGGGAGGTCCCGACCAGCTCGTGGTCGTCGACGATCAGGATCGTCGGGGACGCCAGCGGGGTGCGGTCGTGGGGCACCGGCTGCCTCCGCCCGTCCGATCCGCGCCGCGAGCCGTCCCGTGCGGTCGCCGTGGTCACGAGGCCACCCCCATCCGCAGGACCGCGCGCCCGACCATCGCGGCCCCCCAGTCGATTCCCGCGCACTCCCGCTCGTAGGCACCGGGGCGGGTGCGCAGCGACCACAGGTGCTGCACGCGGCGCCACGGGGCGTCCCCGGCCAGGACGACGTCGAGCGTGTCCGCGCCGTCCATGATCCGGTCGAGCACCTGCGCGTCGAGCGGGTGCCCGAGCCAGGTCTCGAAGTGCTCCCGCAGCCCACCCATGTGACGGGCGACGACCGAGACGATCGCCTGGTGGTCGGCGTGCTCGGTCGGGCCGGGCGCGCGGCCGAGGACCGTGCAGGTCCGCACCACGGCCGGTGCGAGGTCGTAGGTCAGGTGCACCCCCACCCCGGCCACGGCGAACTCCATCGGGCCTGCGTCCGGGTGCCCGCGCCGGTCGAGCAGGACCGACCAGGAGCGCGGCACCGGGAGCCCGGCGGCGTCGGCCCGCACCGCGGCGAGGTAGCGCCGCGCGAACTCGACGTCGAGCCGGACCCCGAACTCCGGGTCCCGGAACAGGTCCTGCCCGTCGAGCTGGTCACGCACCTCGCGGGTGACCGCGCGGTAGAGGTGGTTGAAGCAGGCCAGGCCGTCGCCGGTGCCGCGGGGGCCGGACTCGGCCAGCTCCTGCAGGCGGTCGAGCCGGGCCAGGACCCCCGGCACGTCCTCCGGCGGGGTGGCCAGGCACTCGAGAACCCCGGCGGCGTAGGACGGCGCCACCAGCCTGTCGTCGCCGACCATGGTCACCGCTGCCTCCTCGGGGCCGGATGTGCTGCCGAGCAGCATCGACCCGTCACGGGTACGGCGTCGTCCGGAGAACCCCTTACGCGGGCGGCTCCGGACCTCCTATTCCCCGCCCGACCCGCTCCGCTGCGGGTGCGAGCGGGTCGGGGCCTGCAGCACGTTGCTGGCCTGCACCCGGGTGCGGACGCCGAGCTTGGCGAAGATCCGGGTCAGGTGCACGCCCACGGTCTTCTCGCTGATGAACAGCCGCGCCGCGATCTCCTTGTTGGTCAGCCCGCCCGACACCTCGGTGAGCACCTCGAGCTCGCGCACGGTCAGGGAACCGAGCGGCCCGGAGGGCGCCGTCGCGGTCCCGGTGCCGGTCGCGCCGTCCCCGGCCGGGGGCCGGTCGAAGGTGACCCGCGCCCGACCGGCCAGGTTCTCGATCTCGGCGAGCAACGGCCCGGCCCGCAGCGCACGGGCGGCCCGCTCGGCGCGCGCCAGCTCCGCGGCGCCCTCGGCCGACCTCGTGCGGCGGGCCAGGTGCGCCTCGGCCGCACGCAGCCGGGCGTAGGCCGCCGGGTAGGGCTGGTGCAGCGTGTCCATCCGGTCCGCGACGCCGGCCCAGGCGGCGGGGTCGGGACGTTCCCGGGCGCGCGCGTCCTCGGCCGCGCACATCGCCGAGAACGTCTCGAGCACCGCGCGGACCGCCGGCACCGACCCCTGCGCCCGCTCGGCCAGCTCGCGGTAGTAGCCGCGCAGGCGCCGGATCTCCGGCAACGGGGGCGGGGCGCCGGCCTCGACCGACTGGGCGTGCGCCCGGGCACCGTGCCAGAGCAGCGGTGCGACCGCCCAGAAGTCGTCGATCCCGGACTCCACGACGTCCAGGCCGGTCACGACGTGCCCGAACGCCACGCCGGGGCGTCCGCGCCACATCTCCAGCCCGGCCCGCAGGATCAGCAGCGGCAACCGCAGGCGGGGCCCGACCGCGGAGCCGGCGACGAGCTCGACCGCCTCCAGGTCGTCCTCGGAGCCCGCCAGGTCGCCGCGGCCCATCCGCAGCCGGGCCCGGGCCAGGCGGACCTCGATCGCCTGCGCACCCGAGGGGGCCAGACCCCAGGCCTGCGCGACGACCTCCTCGGCCTCGTCCCAGCGCCCCAGGCGGAACAGCGCGTTCGCGGCCAGCACGAGCAGCGCGGCACCGGAGGTCCGGCCCAGGCCCCGCTCCTGCATCCGCGCGCTGCCCCGGCGCGCCGCCTCGACGCCCTCGGTGAACGCGCCCAGCGGGCCGCAGAGCAGCTCGGCCTGGCGGAGCAGGCACTCCCCGACGGTGGCCGGGTCGCCGTCCCGTTCGGCGACCCCGACGGCCTCGGCCAGGGCGCGCAGCCCGGCATCGGCGTCGTCGAGGTAGGCCGAGCTGAACCCGTAGGTGGCCAGCACCCGGGCCAGCACCCGGGGGTCGCCCGTGCGGCGGGCCGGGCCGAGCGCCTGCCGGGCCACCCTCCGGGCGGCGGCGAACTCGGCGACGTGCAGCAGGACCGCGGCGTGCCCGGCCAGCACGTCGGCCGCGGCGGCCGTCACCGCGTCCGCGCCGCCCGGTTCCGTGCCGCCCGGGTCCGGCTCAGGTCCGGTCCCGGGTTCCGGCACCGCCGGGAGCGCGTCCACCGCGCGCCGGTAGGCCTGCTCCGCCTCCCCGGCCCGCCCGGCCGAGACCAGGCAGCGCCCCAGCCGCCCGCGCAGGACCGCCGCCTCCAGGCCGACCGGGCCGTCGGGGTCGGCGAGCCGCTGGGCCAGCAGCGCCACCGCCTCGTCGTGGTCGCCGGCGAGGTCGGCGGCCTCGGCGGCGCGTTCCAGGCAGGCCTCCCGGGCGACCGTCACCGACCCCACCGGGACCCGCGCGGTCAGCGCCGCCGCGCGCAGCCAGTGCCGGTAGGCCTCGGCGTAGCCGCGCAGCTGCTCCGCCTCGGCCGCGGCGTCCAGCGTCGCCGGCAGCGCCCGCACCGGGTCGTCGGCCCGTTCCCAGTGGTGCGCCAGGCAGGCCGCCGCGCCCGGCCGGTCCCGCCCCGGACCGGTCGACAGCGCGCGGGCGTAGCGCCCGTGCAGCTCGACCCGTTCGCCGGGCAGCAGGTCGGCCACGACGGCCTCGACCATCAGCCCGTGCCGCAGGCGGTACCCGTCCCCGCTGGGGTCCACGACCACGAACCCGCACTCCACGGCCTCGCGGACGGCGTCGGGGAGCTCGTCGGACAGCCGGGCGAGCACCTCGCCGAGCAGCGCGTGCGGGACGTCCCCGACCCCGGCGGCCACGGCCCGCACCACCCATCGGGCGCTCGGGGACAGGGCCTCCACCCCGGCCCGCACGAGGTCGCGCACGGTCGCGGGCAGACCCCGCGGGTCCCCGGCGAGCACCGCGCGCACGGTCTGCTCGGCGAGGAACACGTTGCCCCCGGAATGGCGCCACACCAGCGGTTCGAGGTCGGGCCGGTGCGGGGCCCAGCCCGCGAGCAACGCCGAGAGCTCCGTGCGGGGCAGCGGTGCGACGCGGTGGAACGAGACCTGGCGGTGGCGGCCCAGCTCCGCGGTCATCGCGCTGAGCCGCCCGGGCACGCCGCCGCGGGCGTCCTCACGGTAGGAGCCGATCAGCAGCACCGGCTCCGCGGCGAGGCTCGCCACCAGGTAGACGAACAGGTCGCGGGTGGAACGGTCGGCCCAGTGCAGGTCGTCGACGACCAGGACCACGGGACCGCCCGCCGCCGCCTGCGCGATCAACCGGTGCAGCGCCTCGAGCATCTCGACCCGAGACCCCGCCGCGGTCGGCTCCTCGAGCCGTTCCAGGCCGGCGGCCAGCGCGTCGACCCGCGGCCCGGCGCCGGACCGGACGTACTCGCGCAGCGCGGAGACGACCGGCCAGAACGAGGGTCCGTCGCCCAGGTCGAGGGCCCGCCCGGCGAGGACCGTCGTGCCCTGCTCCGCGGCCCGGGCCCCGAACTCGGCGATCAGGCGGCTCTTGCCGACCCCGGCCTCGCCCCCGAGCAGGACCGCCGCCGCGCCCGTCGTACGGGCCGCGCGCAGGGCCGCGTCCAGGTACCCCAGCTCGGCGTCCCGGCCCCGGAACGCGGTGCCGCCCGGCGGCTGACCCACGCCGGGCACCCTAGTGCCCGTCACCCCCTTCTACCAGGGGATCCGCGCACGTCTCGAGCACCGGCCGACGGTGCCGGGCCCGTCGCGTCCGGTGCCCGGGCGGCGGGCGCTCAGCCGGCGCGGCGTGGTCCCCGCCGCCTGCTCGTGCGCTGCGCCACCGGGGCGTGCGGGACGGGCCGGGGCAGGAAATCCCCGGCGAGCCGCAGCCCGTCGCGACCGTCCCGGACCCAGTGCAGGTAGGAGCCACCGTTCCAGGAGTCGTCGGCCCGAGCCCGGCGGCCCGGGAGGCGGGCGAGCACCGCGGCGATCCCGTGGTTCAGAACGACCATGTCAAACCTTCGAAGGCAGTCGAGGACCCCACCCGGCCGGGCGGGCCTCTAAGGGTTAAAATGACGAATTGCCGCTTACCGTAGAGGGAAGGCAGTGTCCCGTGCAAGTCCCGTTCGACGAGTACGCGCAGGCCGCAGCCGTGGCGACCGAGCTGGTCAACACCCTCCCGTGTGTGTGGAACGGCCAGGACAAGCTCCCCGATGTCGTCGAGCTGGAGACGTTCGTCACCACCCACGTCCCGCGGTCCTGGACGCCCGGTCCGGAGCGCACGGTCCCGACCGAGGACGACCTCGTCGCGACCCACGGACTGCGCGACGTGCTGCGCCGGCTCATCGGCTCGGGCGACACCCGGGAGGTCGTGCACCGGGCCTCCGACCTGACCCGTTCGGTGGGCGCCCTCACCCTGGCCGTCGACGACGCGGGGACCCGGTGGCAGGTCACCACGCCGCCGGAGGCGTCGCTGGCCGACCAGCTGGGACTGCTGACCGGGATCGGCGTCCTGGGGGTCACCCACGCACTGGGCGTCGACCGCTTCCGCTCCTGCGCGTCGCCGGACTGCGCAGGCGTGTTCATCGACACCAGCCGCAACGGCGCCCGCCGCTACTCCATGCCCGGCCTGTGCGGCAACCGTGTCAACGTGGCC
>CBIHNM010000196.1:0-8225 GCA_966211265.1 uncultured Pseudonocardia sp. | reverse complement strand
CCCGCGGGCCTTGCTGTGGGGGTCGAGCCGTTGTTGTACCTTTAGGGGGGGGCCCGCCCGGTTTTGTTGCCACGGGCGCCGCCGCGGGCGCCCCGGGCCGGGTGGCCCCCCGCCGGCTCGCTTCCTCTACCTCCGGCCCTGGCACGGCTGCCGGCACTGCACTCGACCCCGAGGACGGCGTGGCTCGTGATCTGGGGGACATCCGCCATACGGCGGCGATCCTCCTCGCCACGAGGGCCCCCGTGACGATCAGCAGGAGCGCGACAAGTACGAACGGTCCGATTGCAGTCGCGTTCGGCCCCAACAGCGACACAAGGCCGAGGACAGGGAGCGCAACGGCAGCCAACGCACAGGCGGCCGGGACGATCAAGAAGATCACATCAAGAGTGCGCTCATCGCGATCGTACGAGTCCTCGTACTCCGAGACGCCTCTCACTCACATAGTGTGACAGAGGTCGGGATCGGCGCTGCATGAATCGGACTTGGGTCAGTCGGCACCGTCGGGCGCTCCATGCTGGCAGGTCGCTCTCTACTACACCTCCGGCCTTCGCGGCGCCGTGGCCAGCCACCAGGCCCACGTTCGCCAGGCGGCAACGTGGCTCACGCGGGTATCCCGGCGTTTCGCCCTCGTCCAACTGCTGCCCCGGGATGGACACCGCATGGATGACGGCAACGCTGAACCTCACGGCCCGATGAGCCGCTGACCACGACACGCGCCGTCCGTCGGCGACTCGACCTTGCCCGGCCGGTCGACATGGACGTCATCCGCGGCTGTGTACGAATTGCCCTCCAGGCCCCGAACGGGCCCACCAGGCAGGGCCGGCATCGGGTCGTGGTCACCGACGCCCGTGCGCCGGCTGACGGCGACCGGCGCCCCTCGGCGGGTCGTGGCCCCGGCGCCGATGCGGCTCAGGCGAGCGCCGCGGTCAGCACCGCCGGGTCGGGCGGCGCGACGGTGCCGCACTGGATCGCGGCTCCGAGTTCGTCGCGCACCCCCCAGTGCTCGGCGAGCCGGTCGCCCTCGGTGCGGTAGATGTGGATGGTCGGCATGGCGTAGGGCCTGCCCTCGGCGCCCGGTCCGTGGACGCGGTCCGTGCCGATGCCGTGCGCGGTCGCGCGGAGGACGATCCGGTCCGGGGCCTGCACCACGTCCTCGATCTCGTAGCGCAGCCGCAGCACGCGCGTGACGAAGGTGAGAATCTGCCGGTAGCCCCCGGGGCCGGGCGGCAGCGGGAACGGCGAGCCGTGGTCGACGAAGTCTGCGGTGACCGCGTCGTCGAGACAGCGCAGGTCGCCGGAATTGATCGCATCGAACACGGCGCGCGCAGCGGGCATGGCGGGGTTCGTGAAGGTCATCGGTACCCTCTCCTGGGTGGAACCGAATTACAGTAGAATTTGAATCTACTCAATGAGGGGTGGCATGGCAAGGGTCTACGACAACACCGCTCGTGAGCTGCGGGCCCGCCGGACGCGGGCACGGATCGTCACGACGGCTCGCGACCTGCTGCTCGACGGCGGTTACGCCGCGATGACGATCGCCTCGCTGTCCGAGGCCGCCGGGGTCAGCCCGCAGACCATCTACAACGCCGTCGGGGGCAAGCCGGCGGTGGTCAAGGCGGTGTACGACGTCATGCTCGCGGGCGACGACGATCCCGCTCCGATGAGCGAGCGCCCCGAGTTCCTGGCGATGGCCGACGCTCCCGACCGGGAGGCGTTCATGGCCGCCTACGCCGGGTGGTCCCGGGCCATCGCCGACCGGGTGGGCACCCTGATCGGTGTCCTGCTCGAACACGGCCCCGGCACCGACGCCACGCTCGCCGAGTTCGTCGCGACGATCGAGCGCGAACGCCGCACCGGCAACTCCGGCGCCATGCGGACCCTGAGCGCGCGCCACGGGCTCCCCGGCCACTGCGCGGGCGAGGGTGGGTTCGAGCGCCTGGTCGACGGGGTGTGGGTGCTCACCGCGCCCGACCTGTACGACCGTCTGGTCCGCCGACGTGGCTGGCCGCCCGAGGACTACCAGGACTGGCTCACCCGCCAGCTCACCGCGCTGCTGCGCGGCTGACCCGGGCGTCCGGCGCCGCCGGGTCCGGCCGGGCCGTGCACCCGGTCGGGCTCAGGCCGGGGGTTCGTCCGCGACGGGGGTCGAGGTGGCGTCGTCGCCGTCGTCGGGCCCGCGTCCGGACTCGTCGCCGCGCTCCTGGTCCTCGGTCGCCCCGAGCACCTTCTCCTCGAGCGCGTCGAGGCTCTGCTCCGGACGCAGTGTCGGGTCCTCGGGCATCTCGTACCGCTCGCTCATGCCCGGGGGTACCCGGGCGGCGCACCGAGTAGGCCTGCCGCCCGGGCCGTTCCCGGCTCAGCCGCCGAACGCCGCCCGCACGTTGGCCGCGGCCTGCTGGTAGGAGCTGCGCGTGTGGTCGATGGCGCCCATCATCCACCAGAACCCGTGGATCATCGTGGCGTTGTGCTGGTGGTCCGCCGAGACGCCGGCCGCGGTGAGGGCCTTCGCGTAGGCGGCGCCCTCGTCGCGCAGCGGGTCGTACCCGGCCGTGATGACGGTGGCCGGCGCCACGCCGGACAGGTCCGCCGCCCGGATCGGCGAGGCCAGCGGGTTCTCGACGTCGTCCGGCGTGCTCAGGTAGTGGGCGTAGAACCAGTCCATCGCGCTCTTGGTGAGCAGGTAGCCCTCGCCGTTCTCGACCCGGGAGGCGTACTCGCCGCCGGCGTCGACGGCCGGGTAGATCAGCAACTGGTGGACGAGCGCCGGGCCGCCCCGGGCGACGGTCAGCTGCGCGACGACCGCGGCGAGGTTGCCGCCCGCGCTGTCCCCGGCGACCGCGATGCGAGCCGGGTCGATCCCCAGGGTGGCGGCGTTGTCGGCGATCCACACGGTCGCGGCGTAGCAGTCCTCCGGCGCGGCCGGGAACGTGTGCTCGGGGGCCTTGCGGTAGCCGACCGAGATGACGGTCGCCCCGATCGCGTTGACCAGCGAGCGGCACGGCTTGTCGGCCACGTCGATGTCGCCGATCACCCAGCCTCCGCCGTGGAAGTAGACGAGCACCGGGTGCGGCCCCTCGCCGGGGGCGCGGTAGACCCGCAGCGGGATGTCGCCCGCGGGGCCGGGGGCGCTGAGGTCGGCGACGTCGGCGACGTCCTCCGGGTCGCCCTCCAGATCGATGAAGGCGAGCGCGACCTCGCGGGCCTCGGCCACCTCCATCTCGGAGAAGTCCTTCATCCCCTGCGCCTCCATGGCCGTCAGGAGCGTCTGTGCCTGTGCGTCGAGCGCCATTGCCCACCTCGTCGTCTCGGTTCCGTGGCCGGTGACCGGCCTGGCGACGACATCACACCGCCGCGCCCCGGCCCGTCAAGACCGGACGGCGCGGGCCCGGGTCAGGGGATCGGCCAGGAGTTCCGCGCGCACCCGTCGAGACCGAGTGTCTGCTGCTGCATCACCGGTGCGGGCCGGCCCCGCCCCGGGCAGGTCTCGTGGCCGTGGCCCAGCCAGTGGCCGACCTCGTGGTTGACGACGTAGCGCCGGTAGGCGGTGAGGTCGGAGGCGTACTCCGGAGTTCCGTTCGCCCAGCGTGCCGCATTGATCACCGCGCGGGACCCGGTGCGGCAGGACAGCGCGGCGTCGGTCTCGAGCGGGGCGCAGAAGCGGTCGGTGGTGGCGGGGCTGGCCAGCACGACCTGCAACGGCGCGTCGGCCGCGGTACGGGCGAAGCCGACCGAGCCGTCGCGGCCCCAGCCGCGCGGGTCGTTGAGGGTGGTCGTCACGAACGTGGCGAACGCGGCCGGGTTCACGTGCACGCCCTGTTCGACCTCGATCCGCACCGGGACCGTCCGCGCGCGCCGGGGTGCCGGGGTCGATCCCGCGGCGACGACGAACCGGCCGGTCCCGGCGGGCGGGACCGTCCGGTCCGTCAGCCCGGCGAGCCGGTCGGCCGAGACCGACGCGGGCAGGACCGGGGTCGGCGTCCGGGTGGGCTGCGCGACGGAGGCCGCGTCGACCGGCGGGCCGACGGGCCCCGACCCGTCGGCGCAGGCGGCGAGCAGGGCGACGATCACCGTCCCGGCCACGACGAGGATGCCCGTTCGAGTCGCCCGCACCCCGCCAGGATGTCAGGACCGGGGACGGTGCGCGCTCCCGAGCCGCACGGTCACGACGACCCGGCGGCCTCGGGGTGGTTGTCCGGCCGCGCCGAGCGCGGGTCCAGCGGGTCGATCGTGGTGGGGTCGGTCAGCCACTTGTCCGACGAGCGGTTGATCGAACGGACCCCGGCGTCGGCCAGCGTGACCAGGGGAACCGCGAGCAGCGCGCCGGGTATCCCGGCGAGGATCAGCCCGCCGGCGATCGGCAGCACGACGGCCAGCGGGTGCAGCTTCACCGACCGCCCGAGCAGCAGCGGCTGCAGGACGTAGCCCTCGATGTTCTGCACCGCCAGCAGCAGGCCGGCCACCAGCAGTGCGTCCACCCAGCCCCCGGTGACGAGCGCGATCAGCATCGCCACGGTGCCGGTGACCACGGCCCCGAGGGTCGGTACGAACGCCCCGAAGAAGATCAGCGTGGCGAGGGGGACGGCCAGCGGCACCCCGATCAGCCACAGCCCGACGCCGGCGGTGATCGCGTCCACGGCGGCGACCACGACGATCGCCCTGGTGTAGCCGACGAGTGAGGCGAACGCCCGGCGGCCGGCGATGTCGGACCGGCTGCGGGCCGCCTCCGGGACCGCTGAGAGCAGCCAGCGCCAGATCTTGTCGCCGTCATGGATGAAGAAGGCCAGCACGAACAGCGTCAGCAACGTCTCGGTCGCGATCTCACCGACGGTGCCGACGGCGCCGAGCAGGTTCGTGGCCAGCTCGGTCTGGTTGCGCTGCAACGTGGCGAGCGCATTCGTGGTGACGGCGTCGAGCTGCCGGCTGTCCACCCGCAGCGGACCGGAGGACAGCCAGTCCTGCAGCGCGACGAAGCTCTGCCCGAGCTGGGTGGACAGGCTCGGCAGGCCCGACAGGAACGCCGCGGCCACGCCCCAGAGGATGCCGCCGAACACGGCCAGGCCGCTGACCAGCACGATCCCGGTGGCGATCCCGCGCGGCATGTGCGGGATGCGGGAGACCACGCGTGCGGCCGGGCCGAGCAGGGCGGCCAGGATCAGCGCGATCACGACCGGGATCACCAGCAGGGACAGTTGGGCGATCACCCAGAGCAGGACGGCCAGTGCGGCGGCCAGCAGCAGCCCGCGCCAGGCCAGCCCGGTGGCCAGGGCCAGCGCCGGTGGGATCTGCCGGGCCCGGGCGCCGTCGGTCCCGGTCGCCGGGAACGCGCCGGACGCGGGCGCGGGCGTGGTGCCGGGCCGGGAACTGGGGGTGTCGCTCATCTGGTCGCCGTCCTGATCCGCGTCCGGGGCCGCCGATGCCTCACGCGGAGGAGGCACCGGTGCCGATGGTCGCGGCTCGGTCGTCATCGGAGAACGTTAGGGCACCCCTGGCGTTGATCGCAGGACAGCGCGTCGGGGCCGCTCGGCGAGGAGCACCCGGTCGCCGCGCCGGACGCCGGCCGCACCGCCGTGCAGCCTCTCCGCCGTGCGTGGCGATGCCGCCGCGGGTCGGGCAGGCTCCCGGACGTGCCGCCGCTCGCCGTCCTCGACTCCCTGGACCCACCCGCCGTGCTGCGCCGCGCGATCGCCACCGATGTGCCGGCGGTGGTCGGTCTGCTGTCCGCCGACGCGCTCGGAGCCGGTCGTGAGGCCGTTCCGGGCGACCTCGACGAACTCGCCCCCTACCGCCACGCCTTCGCCGAGATCGACGCCGATCCGGCCCAGCTGCTCGTCGTCGCGGAGACCGCAGGGGTCCCGGTGGCCGGGACGCTGCAGCTCAGCGTCATTCCCGGGCTGTCGCGGCGCGGGTCCTCGCGCGCGCAGATCGAGGCCGTCCGGGTGCATCGCGACCTGCGCGGCTGCGGCCTCGGCGAGGCGATGGTCCGCTGGACGATCGACGAGGCCCGCCGGCGCGGATGCCGGTTGGTGCAACTCACCACCGACAAGAGCCGTACCGATGCGCACCGCTTCTACCGCCGACTCGGGTTCACGGCCTCGCACGAGGGCATGAAGCTGCCGCTCGACGACGCCCGGCCCGGCCGGTAGCAGGCGCCCCGGAGGCCGTCGGCGATCACTGCTCGATCTTGAAACCGATCTTGAGCCCGACCTGGAAGTGCTCCACCGAACCCTCCTCCAGGTGCAGGCGGATCTCGGTGACCTCCGCCCAGTCGAGGTTCTTCAACGTCGTGGAGGCATCGCTGATGCCCGCACGGATTGCGGCGTCGACGCCTTCGGGGGAGGTCCCGACGATCTCGGTCACGCGGTAGGTGTTGGCCATACACGTCGGTACCCCGCTCGTGGTCCCGCCGAAACCCGGCTGTGCCGGGTCCGGCTCGTCCGGCGTTGCCGGTGGACGGGCAGCGCGCCCGGTGCGGCCGACCGCGGGACGGATGCCGATCGAGGATTCCTCCCGCGCCGTGGGTGTCGTCGAGCGGTCCGGTCCGGACTTCGCTCTAATGACGTCATGGGGGACCAGGTCCGCAGCACACTTCTCGACCGGCGCCGCGAGATACTCGACGGCGCCGCAGAGGTCTTCAGCGAGTTCGGCTATCACCGTGCGCGAATGGCACAGATCGCCGGGTCGAGCGGAATAACCGGACCCGCGCTCTATCGCCATTTCCCGGGCAAGGAAGCCCTGCTCACCGCCGTCATCGACGCGGCGACCGACATCGTCGAGGATGTCTTCCAGGAGGCGGCGAAGGGCGACGGGGAAGCCTCCTGCCTGCTGGAACGCACCCTCTCCGGGCTCGCGCGTGTTGCCGTCGAGAACCGCTACTTCGGTGTCATCCTGCAGCGCGACGCCCGCCACCTCCCGGCACCCGACCGCAGGCGGACGGCCGACCGGTGGGCGGGTCTTTCCGGCGAGCTGGCGGCCCGGCTCAGAGGCGTCCGGACCGAGCTCACGTCCGACGATGCCGAGTTCCTCAGCCGCGCGATGCTGGCGGTCGCGGCCTCGCCGTCGACCTACCGGGTCCGCGGCCTCACCGACGCACGCCGGCGGCGGGCGCTGACCGGGATGCTGAGCGGCGCCGGGCGCACCGGTCTCAGCAGGGCGCGGACCGGTGTCGTCCGCCGGCCGCAGCTCGACATCGAGGAGCTCGCCGACCGCGCCTCGCGACGGGAGGCGATCATCGCGGTGTCCAACCGGCTGTTCCGCCTCCGCGGCTTCCACGGGGTGAGCATCGAGGACATCGCGGACGCGGCGGGCGTCACCGGGCCCACGGTCTACAGCTACTTCGACAACAAGGCAGACCTGCTCGCCACCTCGTGTCAGCGAGGGGTGGCGTGGCTCGAGCTGGCGATCGAGGACGCGCTGGCATCCGAGCGGGATCCGTCCGCGCGCCTGGAGGCGGTACTGCGTTCCCTGGTCGGATTCGCTCTCCGGCACCGGGACACGATGGCGATGCTCGTGTGGGAGGTGCCGAACCTGTCGCCCGAAGGCGTCCGCGTCCTCCGCCGCGATCGGGTCGACTTCACCGGCGAGATCGTCCGCCTCGTGCGGGCCGAGACTCCCGAACTCGACGAGCCGACCGCGCGCGTGCTGTCCCGCGGCTGCATCGACGTGGTCACCGAACTGGCCTGCTCGGGTCGGTACGGCGATCGCCCGGACCTCGAGCGCGAGCTCGGAGACATCGCACTCTGCACGGTCCGGGCGAGAATCTGAGCGACTCGGATGGTCGTGTCCGTGGGGACACCGGGACGTACGAGGCCGACCCACGGGCGGGGACGAGGAGAGCCCTCCGCCGGACCGCGACGCGCATTCGCCCCCGACGCGCTGCAGGGCCCGGCGAAGGGCACTCGACCGCCCAACGCGTCGAGGGGCACCGGGGTTACCCCCTGATTCGGTGATGAGCGCCGGGGAGTCCCGCACGCCCGGTTCGTGCTGATCATGAGGGTGCCCGGCGTCACAGGAGCCCGAAACCGGCCCGAACACCGTCCCGGTGGCCGTTTCCGGCCCGAATCGTCCGGTGCGCGAGCCGCTGACCTGCCTGGATATGCGACCGGCCCCCTGAAGGGACCCCGGTTTGACCCTGCCGGACACCGCCCTGTAACTTTCTCTCTGTCAGCAGGAAAGCCGGACAGAACGGCCCCTCCGAGGGTCGGTCAACAGGCCCGCTGATCAGCCCG
>CBIHNM010000195.1:0-8283 GCA_966211265.1 uncultured Pseudonocardia sp. | reverse complement strand
ACCTCGACAGCGGACGGTCGGTCCGGGTCGGCCCCGGCCCGGCCGGCCGGGACGGGCCGCCCCGCGACCTGGGCACCGTCCGCGGGCCCGGCCACGAGCTGGCCGCCTGGTTGCTCGGGCGCTCGAAGGGCAAGGCCCTGCGCACCTCCGACGGCGCCCGCCCGGGCCCGTTGCCGAGCTGGCTGTGACGCGCGGGCCGCGGCACCGGCCCGGCTAGGGCCCGGGCTCGTCGTCGTGCCCGGCCTCGAGGACGTCGATGCGTTCCTGCATCTCGTCCAGGCGGGCCTGCAGCAGCGCGACCTCGGCGGAGAGCACCGCCACCACGCCGGCCTCGGAGGGGGCGGGGTCGGCGCCGCCGAGGGCACCGGTCCCGGGTCTCCACCCCGGGGGCGCGACCACGCTGACCGGCATCAGCGGGGCCGTCGGCCCGGCCGGGACCTCGTCCGCGCCCAGCTCGACACCGCCGGCGAGGCGGGCGAACTCGGACGGGTCCAGCACCGGGCGGTTCCCGGCGCACGTCGCACAGACCGGGTTCAGGCGTCTCCAGCCGGTCGACCCGGAACCGGTGTCGGCCAGCGCGCTCACCGCCGCGCCGCAGCCGCAGCGGCGCAGCCGCACCGTCCGCACCCGCTGCCGGGAGTAGCGCAGCCCCAGCTCGTAGCGCCGGTACCGACCGGAGACCACGACCTCGAGCAGGACCGCACCCTGGTGCTCCGGCGCGCAGGCCAGCTCGCGGGCGGCCGCCGGGTCGTGGAAGCAGTAGAAGCCGCAGTCGCACCAGCGCGACGGGCACTCGTGCCGGCAACCGTGGGCGCACACCGCGTCGTCCACCCAGCGGTAGACGTGTGCCCGTCCCAGCGTCACCCCGCTGAAGCCGGCGGTGCCGCCGTCCACCGAGAGCATCGGGTAGGCGAGCTTCCACCCGGTCAGTGGGCCGGTGGGCTGTTCCCGCGGGGTGCGGGCGAACAGCGATCGCACGGGAGTCAGTGCGCGGAGCGCGGTCCCGAGCGTGCGGGTTCTGCGGGAACCGGCTCGGGACGGTCGGTGTCGATCAGCTCCGGGCCGGGAGCGGCCGGTTCGGGCACCGGCGCGGCACCACCGGCGGCGGCCCGGTCCGCCTCGTGGTCGACGGCGAATCCCTCGGCGAGCTTGCGACCCAGTCTCATGACATCTCCTGTGCCGGCCGGATGTGTGCTGCACCACAAGGCTGACCCTCCGGGCCGACCTTGTCCAGAGCGGAACGGGTGTTGTCGCGACGCCCGCAGGTAAGTCTAGGCTCACTCAGCGTGCACCCCGCGTACCCGGTGCGGCGACGAGGTGGAGGTGGGCATGCACGGACCCGCGCGATACGGGATCGAGCACGAGTCCGCCCTGTTGCGCGACGACGGCACGCTCGCCGACTTCACCTCGCTGCGCTACCCCGAGGTGCGGGCGATCGTGGCGGAGCTGCCGGAGAACCCCGACGACCACCGGGACCTGCGCATCGGCGACGCCGGGATCCGGCGCAAGCGCTGGTACGCCGAGGGCTTCGAGCGTTTCGACGAGGAGGGCAGGCTGGTCCGGTTCGACCCCAAGGGCATCGAGATCCGCACCCGCATCCACGACGACGTGGACGCGGTGACCGCGGCGCTGGAACGGGACCTGGCCGCGCTCACCGAGGTCGCCGGGCGGCACGGCCTGCACCCGGTGGCGATCGGGTTCAACCCGCTGCGCTCGCGGTACCGGCTCGACCCCCCGCCCACCGCGTTCGAGCTGGCGGCGCAGGCCGGCTCGCCCGAGGAGCGCACCGCGCACCTGCACATGGTCACCTACGGCCCGGACCTGAACCTGTCCTTCCCGGACTCGCCCTCGGACCCGGCGACGCTGGTCGACGCCGGTGCCAAGCTGACTCACCTGAGCCCCTACCTGGTCCCGCTGTCGTTCTCCTCGCCGTTTCGCGACGGGGGCGAGTGGGGCGGGCTGTCCGCGCGCACCGCGGTCCGCACCGGGCCGCGCCCGGCCGTGCTGGTCTACCTCGACCCGTCGGACCCGTTGCGGGTCAGCGACCCGTCGCTGACCCGGCACGCGGGGATCCCGGCCGAGATCGGCCGGATCGAGTTCAAGGCGTTCGACGCGTGCCCGGACCCGGTGCTGCTGGCCGAGCTGCTGAGCCTGCTCACCGGACTGCTGCGGGACACGACCCTGCCGGGGCGGCGCCGGACCCCGGACGCCGCCCTGCACCGCCGGGCCGCCCGGGCGGGCCTGGACGACCCGGCGATCCGGGCGGGCACCGAGGCCGCACTCGCGGCCGCCACGGCGGCGCTGGCCGGCGAACCGGAGCACACCGAGCGGCTGGCCCGCCTGCGGTCACGGCTGGACCGCCGGGAGTGCCCGGCCCGCGACCTGCTGGCCCGGTACCGCCGCGGCGAGCCGGTCGCCGGCCTGCCCGCCCGCGCCGCCGTCCGCTGAGCCGCGACCCCGTGCGGCTCGTCGTGGCGCGCCGCGCCGAGCCGCACGGGTACCGGACGAGCTAGTGGTAGGAGTGCTCCGGGCCGGGGTACTCGCCGTCGCGGACGTCCGCGGCGAAGGCGGCCGCGGCCTCGTGCAGCAGGCCGCCGACGTCGGCGTAGCGCTTGACGAAGCGGGGCACCTTGCCGCGGTTCATCCCGGCCATGTCCGACCAGACCAGCACCTGGGCGTCGCAGTCGGTGCCGGCGCCGATCCCGACCGTCGGGATGGTGAGCTCGGCGGTGACCCGCTTGGCGACGTCGGCCGGCACCATCTCCAGCACGACGGCGAACGCGCCCGCCTCCTGCAGCGCCAGCGCGTCGGCGACCAGGCGTTCCGCGGCGTCGCCGCGGCCCTGGATCCGGAACCCGCCCAGGGCGTGCTCGCTCTGCGGGGTGAACCCCAGGTGCGCCATCACCGGCACGCCGGAGCCGGCCAGCGCCTCGACCTGCGGGGCGAACCGGGCCCCGCCCTCCAGCTTCACCGCGTGCGCGCCCGCCTCCTTCATGAACCGGAAGGAGGTCTCGAGCGCCTGTGCGGGGGAGAGCTGGTAGCTGCCGAAGGGCAGGTCCGCGACGACCAGGGCGTTGGTGGCGCCCCGGCTGACGGCGCGGACCAGCGGCAGCAGCTCGTCGACGGTGACCGGGATCGTGTTGTCGTGGCCGAACACGTTGTTCCCGGCCGAGTCGCCGACCAGCAGCACCGGGATGCCGGCGTCGTCGAAGATCTCGGCCGAGTAGACGTCGTAGGCGGTGAGCATCGGCCAGCGGCGGCCCTCGCGCTTCCACTCCGACAGGTGGTGCACGCGGGTGCGCCGGGCCGGCGCCCGGTCCGCCGCTCCCGGCCGGGCCGACGGACCGCGGTAGGGCGGCGGCTGCTCGGCCGCGGCTGCCGCGGAGGTGTCCGGGGTGGGTGAGGTCGTCATCGGATCCGTCCTTCCTCGAGGCCCGCGACGCGGGTCCCCGGGATCGCCGGGTGGTGATACAGCTCAGGGTGACAGCGCACGCCGTCGCCGGAACGCGGTTGTGGGGACCCTCACGGCCGGCGGTGGCGCGCGCCGCCGCGGCGCCCCGGCGGTCCGCGTCCGGGACCCTCGGGGGCGACTGGCATGCTCGGCCCATGTTGGTCCGTACGCGCCGCCGCCGATCCCCCGGACGCCCCGCACGGATCACGGTGGTCCTGGCCGCCGTGGTCGCGACGGTCGCGCTGCTCGGCGCGTGCGCCGACGCCAGTACGGCCCGGGGCGCGGCGGGGGACCCGGCGCAGGCACCGGCGCCGAACCCGCCGCAGCTGGCCGCGTTCTACGACCAGCAGCTCACCTGGGGCCCGTGCGGGAGCTTCGCCGGGAGCTCGGCCGACGCGGCGGCGTTCGCCGACCCGAAGTTCGACTGCACCCGGGTGACCGTCCCGCTGAACTACGCCGCGCCGGACGGGCCCACCGCACAGGTCGCCCTGCTGCGGCAGAAGGCGACCGGCGGCCCGAAGATCGGGTCGCTGTTCTTCGACCCGGGCGGCCCCGGGGCGTCCGGGACGAGTTACCTGGCCAACGCGAGCGCGACGCTGCCGGCCCCGCTGGCCCAGCGCTTCGACCTGATCGGGTTCGACCCGCGCGGCACCGGCGCCAGCCTGCCGAAGATCGACTGTCTGAACGACCGGGAGAACGACGAGGATCGGACCAAGACCTTCGCCGACCCGTCACCGGCCGGGGTCGCGGCCGCGGAGGCCGACTCGAAGGCGCTCGCCGACCGCTGCACCCAGCGGGTCGGCGCGGACGTGCTGGCGAACATGGGGACCCGGGACGCGGCCAAGGACATGGACGTCCTGCGCGCCGCGGTCGGGGACCAGAAGCTGAACTACGTCGGGTACTCCTACGGCACCGAGCTGGGCACCGCCTACGCCGAGGCGTTCCCGCGCAACGTCCGGGCGCTGGTGCTCGACGGTGCGATCGACCCGACCCAGACCACCGTCGACTCCGCGGTCAAGCAGGCCGCCGGGTTCCAGCTCGCGTTCGACAACTACTCCCGGTGGTGCGCCACCCAGCCCCAGCAGCAGGCGCCGTGCCCGCTGGGCACCGACCCGGCCCAGGCGACCCAGCGGTTCCAGGCGATCATGCAGCGGTTGATCGACAAGCCGGTGCCGGTCGGCGACGGACGGAACCTGAGCTTCGAGGACGCCCAGACCGGGGTGAGCCAGGCGCTCTACGTCTCGGAGTACTGGCCCGTCCTGAGCCGGGGCATCTCCGAGGTCGCGAGCGGTCAGGGCCGGATCCTGAAGCTGCTGGCCGACTCCTACTACGAGCGCGACGAGCAGGGCCGCTACACGAACATGCTGGAGGCCTTCCAGGCCATCTCCTGCGTGAACCAGAAGCCGATCACCGATCCGGCGCAGGTCCGCGAGCTCAACGAGAAGGCCGACCAGGCCGCCCCGTTCCGCTCGACCGGGCGCGGGGTGGTCGCGGCCAAGGACCCCTGCGGGTTCTGGCCGGTGCCCCCGACCAGCGAGCCGCACACGCCGAACGTGCAGGGCCTGCCCCCGGTGGTCGTCGTCTCGGTGACCGGGGACCCGGCCACGCCGTACCAGGCCGGTGTGGACCTGGCCGCGCAGCTCAAGGGCAGCCTGATCAAGGTCAACGGCCAGCAGCACACGGCCTCGCTGCGGGGCAACGCCTGTCTCGACGACAAGGTCGTGTCCTACCTGGTCGATCTGACGACCCCCGACGCCGGGGCGGAGTGCACGCTCGACCCCGCGTGAGGCGTCGCCGGACGGCCCCGTCCGCGGTGTGTGACACACCGTCGGGCCGTCCGGACCAGCCAGGAAACAACCCAGTAAACCCAGGGTCGGAGGGTCGCCGCCCTGGATCGTCAGCAGGAGTTCGTGCTCCGCACCCTCGAGGAACGCGACATCCGCTTCGTCCGCCTGTGGTTCACCGACGTGCTCGGGTTCCTCAAGTCGGTGGCGGTCGCGCCGGCCGAGCTGGAAGGGGCCTTCGCCGAGGGGATCGGGTTCGACGGCTCCGCGATCGAGGGCTTCGCCCGGGTCTACGAGTCGGACATGGTCGCGCGCCCGGACCCGTCGACGTTCCAGGTGCTGCCCTGGGAGACCGCGGGCGGCGAGCACTACTCCGCACGGATGTTCTGCGACATCGCGATGCCCGACGGGTCCCCGTCCTGGGCCGATCCGCGGCACGTGCTGACCCGGGCACTGAACAAGGCCGGTGAGGCCGGGTTCACCTGCTACGTGCACCCGGAGATCGAGTTCTACCTGCTGCGGGGGCTGCCCGACGACGGCACGCCGCCCGTCCCGGCCGACTCCGGCGGCTACTTCGACCAGGCCAGCCACGACGTGGCCCCGCACTTCCGGCGGAACACGATCGAGACGCTGGAGTCGATGGGCATCTCGGTCGAGTTCTCCCACCACGAGGGCGGGCCCGGCCAGCAGGAGATCGACCTGCGCTACGCCGACGCGCTGACGATGGCCGACAACCTGATGACGTTCCGCTACGTGGTCAAGGAGGTCGCGCTGACCCAGGGGGTGCGGGCCTCGTTCATGCCCAAGCCGTTCACCCAGCACCCCGGGTCGGCCATGCACACCCACTTCTCGCTGTTCGAGGGCGACAGCAACGCCTTCCACGACCCGGACGACCCCTACGAGCTGTCCGCGACCGGCAAGGCGTTCGTGGCCGGAGTGCTCAGGCACGCGCGGGAGATCGCCGCGGTCACCAACCAGTGGGTGAACTCCTACAAGCGCCTCGTCGTCGGCGGGGAGGCCCCGACCGCGGTCTCCTGGGGCCACGCCAACCGCTCCGCGCTGGTCCGGGTGCCGATGTACTCGCCCGGCAAGTCCTCGAGCCGCCGGATCGAGGTGCGCACGCTCGACAGCGCCTGCAACCCCTACCTGGCCTACGCGCTGATCCTGGGCGCCGGGCTGACCGGGATCGCGAAGGGCTACGAGCTCGGGCCGGCCACCGAGGACGACGTGTGGGCGCTGACCGACACCGAGCGCAAGGCGATGGGCTACGAGCTGCTGCCGCAGAACCTGACCGAGGCCCTGGACGTGATGGAGCGCTCCGAGCTGGTCGCCGAGGTCCTCGGCGAGCACGTGTTCGACTTCTTCCTGCGCAACAAGCGCGCCGAGTGGGACGCATACCGCCGCAACGTCACCCCGCACGAGCTCGCCACCTACCTGCCCGTCCTCTGACCCCGTGAGTGGTGGCGCGGACCGGCGGGGGATGGGGCAGGATCGGTCCCCGTGATGGATCGGCGCACGGGGACATCGCTGGCGCGGCTGGGCATCACCGGCCCCGGGGCGGGCGAGACGCTGCGGGAGCTGGGCTGGTGGTCGGGTGACCGCCCGGCGCCGGGCGCCGAGGAGATCATGTGGGCGCTGGCGCGCAGCCCCGACCAGGAGCTGGCACTGCGCGCCGTCGACCGCCTGTCCCAGACGCCGTCGTGGCCCGAGATCGACCGCGCCCTGCGCGCCGACGCCGGCCTGCGCGGACGGCTGTTCGCCACGCTCGGCTCGTCGACCGCGCTCGGCGACCACCTGGTCGCGCACCCGCAGAGCTGGACGCTGCTGGCCGACACCCCGGACCGGGGCGACCCGCCACCGGACCTGTCCCGGCGGAGGGAGACGATGCTGCGTGCGGTCGGGGCCGACCCGCAGGCCCCGGAACCGGGCTCCTCCGGCGGGGCGCGCGCGAGCCTGACCGGTGCCGAGGCGATCAACGCGTTGCGCAACGCCTACCGCGACGAGCTGCTCGGCCTGGCCTCGGCCGACCTGGCCGCGGTCGGGGACCCGTCGCTGCCGGCGATGGAGGTCGACGACGTCGCCGCGCAGCTCGCCGACCTGGCCGAGGCCGCGGTCTCGGCCGCGCTCGCGGTCGCCGCGGCCGAACAGGACCCGCCCGACGAGCTGCGCCTGGCCGTGATCGGCATGGGCAAGTGCGGCGGGCGCGAGCTGAACTACGTCTCCGACGTCGACGTGATCTTCGTTGCCGAGCCGGGCGGGGACCTCACCCCGGCGGCGACGAAGCTCGCCAGCCGCGTGATGCGGGTGGCCGGTGAGGCCTGTTTCGAGGTCGACGCCAACCTGCGCCCGGAGGGCAAGCAGGGCGCGCTGGTCCGGACCCTCGACGGGCACGTCAGCTACTCCCGGAGGTGGGCCAAGACCTGGGAGTTCCAGGCGCTGCTCAAGGCACGCCCGATCGCCGGGGACCCGGCGCTGGGCCGGTCCTACCTCGACGCCGTCGCGCCGATGGTGTGGCAGGCCGCGGACCGCGACGACTTCGTCTCCGACGTCCAGGCCATGCGCAGGCGCGTCCTGGAGCACCTCCCGTCCGAGCAGCGCGACCGCGAGCTCAAGCTGGGCCGTGGCGGGCTGCGCGACGTCGAGTTCGCGGTGCAGCTGCTGCAGCTGGTGCACGGCCGCACCGACCCCGCGCTGCGCTCCCCGTCGACGCTGGAGGCGCTGGCCGCGCTGTCCGACGGCGGCTACGTCGGGCGCGACGACGGGGCGAACCTGGCCGCGTCCTACCGCTTCCTGCGCCTGCTCGAGCACCGCCTGCAGCTGCAACGCCTGCGCCGCACGCACCTGCTGCCCGCCGCCGACGACACCGACGCGCTGCGCTGGCTGGCCCGGGCGGCCCGGATCCGGCCGGACGGGCGCCGCGACGTGGTCGGGGTCCTGGTGGCGGAGTGGCAGCGCAACACCCGCCGGGTCAGCCGGCTGCACGAGAAGCTGTTCTACCGCCCGCTGCTGTCGTCGGTCTCGCGCCTGGCGGCCGGCGAGGCGCCGCTC
>CBIHNM010000194.1:0-8286 GCA_966211265.1 uncultured Pseudonocardia sp. | reverse complement strand
CGGGCCCGCGCGCGACGCACCGCGGGGGGGGCCCCGGCCGGGGGGGGCCCCCCCCCCCGGCCGGGGGACCGATCGTGACGATCCCGTCGTCGATGTCGGTCACCTCATAGCCCAGGACCGAGCACCAGAACCGGGCGAGACGGACCGGATCGGCACAGTCGATGGCCAGCTCGGTGAACCTGCTGGTCATGTCGGGACCTCCACTCGGTCGGGAAGCACGGCCACGGCCGGCCCATCCTCCCCTGCGCGGCCCCGGTGGTGGTGGGGCGACGGTCGTCCCGTCAGGATTGTCGGAGGTCGAACGTATATTCGATCCATGCGGACGGTGCAGCCGGTTCCGAAGGGTCTCGCGGCGGTGCCGCCCGGCCCCGAGCTGGCGTGCCTACTCGCCGGGATCGACCTCACCCGGGTCTGCAACGACGACGTCGTCGACGTCCTGCGGGCCCTGTCCCGGCAGCTCGCCCACGACCAGGCCCGCATGTTCACCGCGCTGACCGAGGTCGTGCACCGGCTCCCCTTCGCCGGGCCGGGCGAAATCCGGCGCGCCGAGCACCCCGAGCGCTACGGGCCCGACGAGGTCCGCGCCGCCCTGGCCTGGACCCGCCGCGCCGCCGAGAACGAGACCGACCTCGCCTACACCCTCGTGACGGTCCTGCCGATGGTCCACGCCGACCTCCTGTCCGGACACATCGACCGCCCGAAGGCCGCCGTGTTCGCCCGCCACCTCGACGATCTGACCCCCGTCCAGATCGTCGCCGTCTGCGACGCTGTCCTGCCGCACGCACCGCACCTGACCACCGGGCAGATCACCGACCGCATCAAGCGCCTGGTCCTCGAGCTCGACCCCGCCTACTACGGACGCCGCTACCGCAAGGCCGTCCGCGACCGCATGGTCGTCGCCTACCTCTCCCCCGACGGCACCGCCGTGATCTCGGCCGGCGGCCTGCCGGCCGACGAGGCCGCCGCCGCCGGGGAGCGTCTCGACGCCCTCGCCCGTGCCGCACGCAAGGACGGGCACCCCGCCACCCTCGACCAGATCCGCGCCGACCTCGTCCTCGGGCTCCTCGACGGCACCCTGCACGGCCTCGCCCGTGAAGAGATCCTGCACGCGCTCCTGGAACGCTTCGCCGGACACGCCGAGAACGGCGGGCCGACGGGCACCGTCGTGCCCGTCCCGACGGACGACCCGGTCGACGTCGACCAGGTCACCGCCCCGGCCGCACCCAGCGGGGGCCACCTCGTGGGCACCGAGATCCGCGTCCCGTTGAGCACCCTGGTCGGACTCGACGATCGCCCCGGGGAGTTCCCGGGATGGGGCCCGGTCCCCGCCGAGGCCGCCCGCCGGAGCGTCGCCCGCCACCGACGCGCCCAGTGGCGCTGGGTCGTCGTCGACGACGACGCGGGAGCACTGATCGCCGAGGGCATCACCCGCCATCGACCGCCGACCCTCGCCCGAGACGGAGCGCGCGGGGGGACCGTCGAGATCCAGGTCCCGGTCACCCTGCTCACCGACCTCGCCGGAGCAGCCGGTGACCACGGCCCCTGGACCGGCTTGATCTCCGACATCGCCACCCAGTTCGGGGCCCGCCGCGACCGGGACCCGGCGACGGCCGACCTCGACGCCCACCCCGGGGACCGCTTCCCGCGTGCCGCGCTGCGTCGCCACACCGAGGTACGGGACCGCACGTGCGTGCACCCGGGCTGCCGGACACCGGCCCGACGCTCCGATCAGGACCACACCCTCGACCACCACCGCGGCGGCACGACGACCCGGGACGACCTGGCCCCGATCTGTCGCCACGACCACATGCTCAAGACCGACGGCGGCTGGAGCCTGCGCCAGCCCGAACCCGGCCGGTTCGTCTGGCGCAGCCCGCTGGGGCGCACCTATCGGGTCGAACCCGAAACGATCCTGCCGCCATCGCCCGCACCCGTCACCCGGGGCCCCGAGGACTGGTTCGACGACCCGGCACGCGAGACCGACCGGGACGTGAACCTCGGCCCACGCGACCGCGCGCCTCCGGACGAGGACGCGACGGGGCGGGGCTGGGCCCCCGGTCCCGACGACGACGTCGCGCCGCCGTTCTGAGCGAGCAGTGACCGAGCGGGCCCTCGCCTGCCGGCGGGACGGCGGGGCCGCGGCCGCCGACCACGGCGGCGGTGACCAGGCGTCCGGAGATCACCTGCTCCGTGCCCGCACCGGTTCCGTCGCGCCGGGGCCGGTCAGTCCATCCCGTCCGGGCGCGCGGGCCACGCCGGGACGATGTCGCCGGGGTAGTCGGCCGAGACCCGGCCCGGGAACGCGGGCGCGCGCTTGTCCAGGAACGCGGTGACACCCTCGGCCACGTCGGCGCCCTGGCCGAGGTGGTGGATCGCGGCCGAGTCCATGCGGTGCGCCTCCCACGGCGACCCGGCACCGAGCATCGACCACAGCATCTGCCGGGACGCGGCCACCGACACCGCCGAGGTGTTGTCCGCGATCTCCCGGGCCACCCCGCGTGCGGTGTCGAGCAGCTCCTCGTCGGGCACGACCCGCGACACCAGGCGCCCGGCCAGCGCCTCGCCGGCGTCGAAGACCCGCCCGGTCGCGGCCCACTCCATCGCCTGCGAGATCCCGACGATCCGCGGCAGGAACCAGCTCGACGCGGCCTCGGGCACCAGCCCGCGCCGGGCGAAGACGAACCCGAAGCGGGCCGAGTCGGCCGCGATCCGGATGTCCATCGGCAGCATCATGGTCGCCCCGACGCCGACCGCGGGGCCGTTGACCGCCCCGATCACCGGCTTGCGCGATCCGGCGATCCGCAACGACACGATGCCACCGCCGTCGCGGGGCACCCCGCCGACCGTGCCGACCCCGGCGCGGGCGGCGACGCGACGTTCGTCGGTGGCGTCGAACGTGGAGCCGCCGTGGCCGAGGTCGGCGCCGGCACAGAACCCGCGGCCGCGACCGGTGACGATCACGGCGCGGACGGCGTCGTCGGCGTCGCTCTCGTCGAACGCGGCGACCAGCTCACGGGCCATCACCGGGGTGAAGGCGTTGAGCCGCCGCGGCCGGTCCAGGGTGATCGTGGCGATGCCCTCGTGGACCGCGTACTCGATCTCGGTGAACGTCGATGTCATGGATCGACGATCTCACCCTCGCGCCCCTCAGCCACCGACGGTGACCACGACCTTGCCGCGCGCGTGGCCCTCCTCGACCGCCTGGATCGCCTCCGCGGCCTCGGCGAGCGGGAACGTCTCGCCGACGTGCGGGTCGAGCCTGCCGAGCCCCACCTCGTGCATGACGGCCTCGAGCACGCGGCTCGTCCCGTCCCGCTCGATCGGCGCGCCGCCGACCTCGGTGGCGGTGTCCGGGTCGGCCGCGGACACGATCCGCGAGGGGTCGGCGACCAGGCCGGCCACCGCGCGCAGCGGGTCCCCGCCGACCAGGTCCAGCACCGCGTCGACACCGGCCGGCAGCACCTCGCGCACCCGCTCGGGCACGTTCTGACCGGAGGCGACGTGCACGGCGCCGAGCGACTCGACCAGCTCGCGCTTGTCCGCGCCGGCCACGCCGACGACGGTCACGTCGGCGTCTCGTGCCAGCTGGGCCGCGATCACACCGACGCCACCGCCGGCGCCGTTGATCAGCAGGACCTCGCCCGGCTTGCAGGCCAGCTGGGCCAGGCCGTCGTAGGCGGTGGCCGCCGAGACCGGCAGCACCGCCGCCGTCGTCCAGGCCACGCCCGGCGGCTTGCGGGCGGTCGAGCCCGCCGCGAGCAGCGCCGCCTCGGCGATCCCGCCGGAGGTCGGCGACACGTTGCCGAACACCTCGTCGCCGACGGCGAAGCCCTCGACGTCGCGTCCGACCGCGGTGACGACCCCGGCCGCCTCACGGCCGACGCCGGCCGGCATGTCCAGCGGCATGACCTCGCGCAGGAAACCCCGCCGGATCTTCCAGTCGACCGGGTTCACCCCGGCCGCGCGTACCTCGATCCGGACCTCGGTCGGGCCCGGCGCGGGCACCTCACGCTCGACGAGGTCCTGGTTCTCCGGGCCCCCGTACTCGCTGAACACATAGGTCCGCACTGCATCGCTCATGACGCGGGGCTACCCCCGACGCGCGGCGGTCACACGTGGTCGAGCCTGCGGGTGCGGACGGTGACCCCGCCGTCCGGGCGGCCCCCGGCGAGTGCCGCGACCCGGATGCAGGCGTGCGTCCACATGTTGAGCTGCACCTCCTTCGCGACCCGGAGCCGGTTGTAGAGCACGTGCGACATCCGGTCCCCGGGCCGCGCCCAGGACTCGATGTCGAAGCGCAGGCCGCGCGCGTCACGTCCGGTGCGGAACTCGATGCGCCCGGCCTCCAGGTGCCCGCTCAGTGTCGCGAAGGCGAACCCCGTGGGGCCGGCCGCGACGACCCGGACCGGGCCGTCCCACGGCCCGGGCATCCGGATCAGGAACTCGTCGCCGACGTCCATCGCACCGTCCGAGCCGCGGGTGCGGCGGAACACCGCGAACTCCGGCGACCAGCCGTTCGGGTCGGCGGCCAGGCGGGCCAGCAACTGCTCGGGCGAGATGTCCGAGCCGACGATCCGGACGCCGTAGGTGCGGTGCAGCAGCGGGCCGTGGCCGTCGGCGACCTGCTGGATGCGGCCGTCGCCGACGTCGCCGGCCGGGCCGGGCGGCAGGTCCGTGCGGTCGCCGGCGGTCTCGGAGCGGTGGATCGGGGTGGTGCGCCAGAAGTAGCGCCAGGACACCAGGGCGATGCCCACCGGCCAGCGCAGCAACGCGCCGACGCGGCGGGACCCGGCGGTGCCGGTGACGGGAGGACGACTGCGGGCCATCGGAGCATCCCAGCACGGGTGTACGAACACCGCGCGCGGGGAACCCGGACGCATGACGTTCGGTAGCGTTCTGCGCAGGGGCGGGCTCAGCGGGCCCGCCCTGCAGTGGATCTCCATGGGTTCGGTCGGGTTGTCCATCGGACTGTGGCTGCGGGCCAAGACCGTGGACCAGGACGAACGGGGCAACGCCGAGCGCCGCGCGATCTTCGTGGGTCTCTGGCCGTCGATGATCTGGCTCGTCGGCGACGCCGTGACGCACGAGACCGAACGGGACCCGTCCCCGCGCAAGGCCTGGAGGGCCAGGTCCTGACACGCACCGAGCCCGATCTCGGCCCGGTCGACATCGACGGCGCCCAGCTCGACGACCTCGCGACACGGCCGATCAACTTCGACCACCGCGACGCCCCCACCGACCGGCACCACGGCGACTGGCACGTCGACCTCGGGGTCGCCGCCGTCGGCACCGAGGCGCCGGGCCCGCCGGAACCCGACGGCGTCTGGGAGACCGCGTGCCGGGTCGTGCGCGACTACCAGTTCACCGACCACAAGAGGCTGCGCGGGATCTACCGGCCCTCGGACCCGCTGCTGGGCCGGAACATGCTGCTGCAGGGGCGGTTCTCGGTCTTCCGCTTCTACCTGGGCGTGCGGGTCACCGAGATCCTCGACACCGACGACGGCGCGCACCGCGTGTGGGGCTGGACCTACGAGACCCTCGAGGGACACCTCGAGCAGGGCCGCCTGACCTACGAGGTGGACAAGGACCTGGCCACCGGTGCGGTCGAGTTCCGGATCCGGGCGTTCTCCCGGCGGTCCCGGGTGCCGAGCCCGCTCTACCGCTTCGGCTTCCGGCTGTTCGGGCGGGGCGTGCAGCTGGAGTTCTACCACCGCGCCGGGCAGCGGGTCCGCGCGCTGGTCGACGCCCACCTGCGCGGGCAGCCGGTCCCCCACCCCACCGACGAGGCCGGCCGGGACGGCGACGAGGTCGTCGTCGCGCCGCACGACAGCCCGGTCCGGTGGTCGGACCGGGTCGCGATCCACGTCCGCCATCCCGGCGCCTGAGCCGGGCGTGCGGCAGGTCACCCGGGCTCCGGGGGGATACTGGGCCGATGCGCCGTCCCGACCCGTTCCACTGGATCGCCTACGCGTTCGGAGCCGGGCTCCCGGCCCGCAACCGCGAGTGGGTGCTGCACGACGTCACGGCGCCGACCTGGTGGCTGCGCCACCTGGGGCGGGCCACCGTGCAGCTGCTGCCGCTGCTGGTCGTGCTCTACCTCGTGGTGCCCGGCCCGCCCTGGGTCCGGCTGATGGGCGCCCTGGCCGGCGCGCTGATCGGCTACTTCTACTCGGTGGCCTACATGAACGAGTCCGCGGAGACACGCGTGCGCAAGGCCGGCTACCCGGTCGGGACGGCCGCCGCGACCCGCGAGGCACGCCGGGCACCCGACGACGAGGAGGCCCGCCGGCGCTACAACGCCCAGTGGCGGGACCAGCCCTGATCAGCGGCGGGCGGCCAGGACCTCGCCCAGGCCCTCGAGCGCGTGGCGCAGCTCGCCCGAGGTGATCACCAGCGGGGGTGAGAGCCGGATCGTCGCACCGTGGGTGTCCTTGACCAGGAACCCGCGACGCAGCATCTGCTCGCACACCTCGCGCCCGGCGTCCGGACGGGCGCCGGGGGCCACGTCGATCCCGGCCCACAGGCCGGTCCCGCGGACCGCGGTCGCGCCGTGCCCGACCATCGCGGCCAGGCCCGCGTGCAGCACCGGGCCGAGCCGGCGGGCCCGTTCCAGGACGGTGCCCTCGGCGAGGAGCGCCAGCACCGCCCGCCCGACGGCGCAGGCCAGCGGGTTGCCGCCGAACGTGCTGCCGTGCTGGCCCGGGCGCAGCACCTCGAGCACGGCGGCGTCGGCGACCACCGCCGAGATCGGCACGATGCCCCCGCCGAGCGCCTTGCCCAGCAGGTACACGTCCGCCTCGACGCCCGCGGCGCGGGTGGCCAGCAGCGCCCCGGTGCGGCCGAGCCCGGACTGCACCTCGTCGCAGACGAGCAGGATCCCGGCCTCGTCGCAGGCCGCGCGCACGGCCGGCAGGTAGCCCGGCGGCGGGACGACGACCCCGGCCTCGCCCTGGATCGGCTCGATCAGGACCGCGACGGTGTCCGGCCCGATCGCGGCCCGCAGCGCGGCGGCGTCGCCGTAGGGCACCGCGTCGAAGCCGGGGGTGGCCGGGCCGAACCCGTCGCGGGCCGACGGGTCGGTGGAGAAACCGACGATCGTGGTGGTGCGGCCGTGGAAGCTGCCGGCGGCGACCACGATCCGGGCCCGCCCCGGCGGCACCCCGCGGACCTCGTAGCCCCACTTGCGGGCCAGCTTGATGCCGGTCTCGACGGCCTCGGCGCCGGTGTTCATCGGCAGCACGGTCTCGCGGCCGAGCAGCGCGGCGAGCTCGGTGCAGAACGGCTCGAGCTGGTCGTTGCCGAACGCCCGGCTGGTCAGCGTGACGCGGTCGAGCTGGCGGTGCGCGGCGGCGACCAGGGCGGGATGGCGGTGCCCGAAGTTCAGCGCCGAGTAGCCGGCCAGCAGGTCCAGGTACCGGCGACCCTCGACGTCGCGGACCCACGCCCCCGCGGCGTCGGCGACCGTGACCGGCAGCGGGTCGTAGTTGTGTGCGACGTGGTCGACGGCGGGGCCCGCGGTGAGTGTCATGACCGGATCTCCAATGTGGCGCACTTGGGCCCGCCGCCGCCCTTGAGCAGCTCGGACACGTCGACCGGGACGGGCACGAACCCGCGACCGGCGACGGCGTCGGCCAGCCCGGTGGCCTGTGCCGGGAGGACGACGTTGCGCCCGTCGGCGACGGCGTTGAGGCCGAGCACCGCGGCGTCGGCCGGGGAGGCGAGCACCGCGTCCGGGAACCGCTCGTGCAGCGCCCGCCGCGAGGCGGGCGTGAACGCCGAGGGCAGCCAGGCGATCGTGGTGTCGTCGAGGACGGCGAGCGCGGTGTCGAGATGGTAGAAGCGCGGGTCGGCGAGCTCCAGGGACAGCACCGGGCGGCCCAGAACGGCCGCGGCCTCGGCGTGCGCGCGCGGGTCGGTGCGGTACCCGGTGCCGGCGAGCAGCAGCTCGCCCACGACCAGCAGGTCGCCCTCGCCCTCGTTGACGAAGCGCGGCTCGACGACCCGGGAGAACCCGGCGGCGCCGAACCAGTCCCGGTGCGCGGCGGCCTCCGCGGCCCGCTCGGCGTGCCGGAACCGGGCGCCGAGCACGGTGCCGTCGACGACCGTGGCGCCGTTCGCGGTGTAGACCATGTCCGGCAGGCCGGGCACCGGGTCGATCAGGTCCACCCGGTGGCCCAGGCCCTCGTAGGTAGCGCGCAGCTACTCCCACTGCGCGAACGCCAGGTCGCGGTAGACGGGGACCTCCGGGTGCATACACGGGTTGATTGCGTAGTCGACGGCGAAGTG